>JBGPXN010000067.1:0-22357 GCA_041492755.1 Methylomirabilia bacterium
CACCCACGACGTGGACGAGGCGATCTTGCTCTCCGACCGCATCGCGCTCATGACGAGCGGACCGGACGCGCGGCTGGCCGAGATCATCGAGGTGAAGATTCTGCGGCCCCGCACGCGGGCCGAGTTGATCGACGACCCGGGGTACATGCGGCTCCGGACGCACATCCTGCATTTCCTCATGGAAGGCGGCCGGCGCCCGGCGGAGCATGCCGAGCTCGCCGCCAGCACCGGTCGCGCCCCCGCCGTCGCGCGGGGCGTGTGAACCCTGTCGAGGAGGACAGCCATGGATCGCACCACCGCCCTCGCCACCCTCCGCGCGGCCCGCACGTCGCGTGGGCTCAGCTACGACGATCTCGCGCGGGAGCTCGGCACCCATGACGCCACCTATCTGGCGGCGGCGCTGCACGGGCAGCACCGACTCAAGCCCGACAAAGCCAAGAAGCTTGCCGACCTCCTCGGTGTCGACGTCGATACCGCGATGACGACGGCGGCGATGCCGCTGCGCACGGACTTCCCGCTGACGACCGATCCGTTCAAGTACCGGCTCATGGAGCTCGTCGGCGTCTACGGTGACGCGCTCCGCGAGCGGTGCCAGGAGCTGTTCGGCGACGGCATTCTGTCGGCCATCGATTGCACGGTGAAGCTCGAGAAGAAGGGCGAGCGCGGCGTGCTCACGATCGACGCGAAGTTCCTCCACTACAAGGAGTACTGAGAGCCGGTGCGCACCCGGCGGATGGACGCGGATCTCGCGAACCGGGCGGCGGCGCCGCCGGGGCTGGCGTCACTGGTGCCCCGGCTGGCCGACGACCTCCTGGCCAGCCAGCCGGGCCGGGTCTATCGGGAGCTGCTCGCGATCGTGGAGCGTCCACTGATCGCCCACGTCCTCGCCGTCACGCGCGGCAACCAGCTCCGGGCCGCCCGCCTGCTCGGGCTCAATCGCAATACGCTCCGGAGGCGCTGCCGCGAGCTCGGGCTCTTGCCCAAGCTCGGCGGGGGACTCCGCCCTCCCTCTCCCTCGGCGGGGGCCGCCGCAGCCCCCTCCGAGACCTCCCCCACGGGTTGAAGGCTGCGCGGGCAAAGCCCGCGCTCCAAAGGGACTGATCCGGCGGACGCTCGCGACATGAGGGCCGCGGTCGTCGAGGCGCTCGCGCGGCAGATCCTCGACGGCTCGCCGCGGGCGCTGGCCCGCGGGCTGACGTGGGCGGAGGCGGGGGGCGAGCGCGCGGAGGCCCTGGCCGCCGCCGTGTACCGTCACACCGGACGTGCCCACGTGGTCGGTACGAGCCCCAAACCTGAGGCGCGGCTCGGTTCCGGGAGGGGTCTGCTAGACTGTTGCGACGCGCCCGCGGACGACGCGAACGGCGGAAGGCCGGCGCCTGGTAACGGGCCGGGGAGGTGCGGGTGGCCCAGCTCGAAAGCGTCCAGTCCCTCACGGATCGCCTGGCCTACGAGCAGAAGCTCGTGCACCTCATCGATCGCATCCACGCCGCCAAGACGCTCGACGTCATCTTCTTGCAGATCAAGGACGAGATCCTCGAGCTGCTCGACGCCGACCGCCTGACCCTCTACGTCGTGGATCCGGAAAAGCGCGAGCTCTACTCGCGCTTTCTCGCGCTGGATGCGGTGCGGGAGATCCGCTTGCCGATCAGCGACCGGAGTATAGTCGGCTACGCGGCGCTCACCCGCAGGCTGGTGGACGTCGCCGACGCCTACGATGCCGCGGAGCTGACCCGGATCGCCGCCGCCCTGCACTTCGACGCCTCCTGGGACAAGAAAACGGGGTACCGGACGCGCCAGGTGCTGACCATGCCGATCCTGCACGAGCTGCGGGTGGTGGGCGTGATCCAGCTCCTGAACAAGAAGCAGGGGCCGCGGTTCACCCGGGACGACGAGGCGGGCGTGGCCCGTATCGCGAAGACGCTCGGGATCGCCTTCCACAACCAGACCCAGCTGGCCCAGCGGCGTCCGGCGAAATTCGACTATCTCCTGGCCCAGCACCTCATCACCGACGAGGAGCTGAACACGGCCATCGCCGATGCCCGCCGCAAGCAAGTCGACGTGGAGACGCTCCTCGTCGAGCAGTACATGGTGCCGAAGAGCGAGATGGCCACCGCCCTCAGCCAGTTCTACAAGGTCCCCTTCGTCGAGTACGACGAGGCGACGGTGCCGCCGCCGGATCTCCTGAAGGAGCTCAAAGCCGACTACCTCAGGACGACCTACTGGTTGCCGTTGCGCCGCGAGCCCGACGGCACCGTCACCGTCCTCATCGACAATCCCCAAGACGTGCAGAAGGTGGATGCCATCAATCAGCTGTTGCCACGCCAGCGCATCCGCTTCGTGGTCGGGCTGCGCCGGGACATCTTGCGGTACCTCGGTGCCGGGAGTGCGGACGGGTCGGTGTCGCGGGCGTCCATCGCCGAGATCATCGGCACCCTGAAGTCCGAGGACGCGCCGGAGGGTGCGGACGACGCGGCCGCGACGGGTGGTAGCAGCGGTGACGTCGACGAGAACGACAGCACGATCATCCGTCTCGCCAGCCAGATCATCATCGACGCCTACAAGGCGCACGCCTCCGACATCCACGTCGAGCCGTACACCACGCAGAAGGACACGATCATCCGCTTCCGCGTGGACGGCTCGTGCGCGGAGTACCAGAGGATCCCGGGCAACTACCGGCGCGCGCTCGTCGCGCGGCTCAAGATCATGGCCCAGCTCGACATCGCCGAGCGCCGCAAGCCCCAGGACGGCAAGATCAAGTTCCGGCTGCCCGAGCGGGAGCTCGAGCTCCGCGTGGCCACCATCCCGACCCAGGGCGGCAACGAGGACGTGGTCATGCGTATCCTCGCGGCCAGCGAGCCCATTCCCGTCGACAAGCTCGGCATGACGGAGCGCAACCTCCGGGAGATGAAGGCGGGCGCCGAGAAGCCGTACGGCCTCATCCTGTGCGTGGGGCCGACCGGCTCCGGCAAGACGACCACGCTGCATTCGGTGCTCGGCTACATCAACACGCCGGAGCGCAAGATCTGGACGGCCGAAGACCCGGTCGAGATCACGCAGTACGGCCTGCGCCAGGTTCAGGTCAACCCGAGGATCGGCTTCGACTTCGCCGCCGCCATGCGCTCGTTCTTGCGCGCCGACCCCGACGTGATCATGGTCGGCGAGATGCGCGACGAGGAGACGGCGGCCACCGGGATCGAAGCCTCGCTCACCGGCCACCTCGTCTTCAGCACCCTGCACACCAACAGCGCGGTGGAGACGGTCATTCGCCTGCTCGACATGGGCCTCGATCCGTTCAACTTCGCCGACGCGCTGCTGATCGTGCTCGCCCAGCGGCTGGTCAAGCGCGTGTGCCCGCAGTGCAAGGAGGCCTATCATCCGAGCGAGAGCGAGTTCATGGAGCTCGCTCACGCGTACGGCGCCGAGGCCCTGGCCCGGGCCGGCCACGCGTACACCAGCGACGTGCGGCTGTTCCGCGGCAAGGGCTGCGTGAACTGCAACCACTCCGGCTATCGCGGCCGGGCCGGCATCCACGAGCTCCTGGTGGCCACCGACGAGATCAAGCGCCTCATCCAGACCAAGGCCCGCGTCCCCGAGCTCCTGGCCGTCGCCCGCGCCGAGGGCATGACCACCCTGGTCCAGGACGGCATCGAGAAGTCGTTCGCCGGCGTGACGGACTTCCGCCGGGTCAAAGCCGTCGCCATCAAGTAGTCCGGCCTCGCGCGGACGGATCCCGCGCGTCGGCCCCGCCCGGCAGTCGTCGCGTGACTCCACGGTGGCTCACTCCGGCTCGCGCCGCTTCACGTGGCGGAAGCACTTTCTGGTTGACTAAATATATCGTCATGTGTTGAGTTATTAGCCCCGGTGGGTCGGGGGCGGAGGTGCAGGATGAACGCGATGGAGCGAGTGCTGAGCGGAGAACTCGAGAGCTTGCTGGACCGGCTCGCGGCGACCGTCCCGGAAGGGTGTCTGCCCGCGGTAACGTCGCGTGAGCCGACGCTGCGGAAGCGCCTGGACGAGATGGACGCTCAGCTGGCCTTGCTGCGGGCGTCGCTGATCGACGGATACGGGCGCTGGCGCCGAGCCCTGGACGACATCGAGAATCTGTGGGCTCTGGCCGCCTACCGGTCAGCGCCGGAAGAGCCGGCCGAGCAAGCCCCGTCGCTCGCTGCCTGATCCGTCGTCGACAGCGTCGGCAGCGTAGGCGAGACGAATGGCGTCGAAGCGTGCCCAGTAGTCGGGCAGCTCCTTGGCCAGAACCACTTGAACGGCGAGAAGCTGGCGTACACGTTCGGTGCCGGCCCGTTCGAGGGCTTCGTCGACCTTCCGCTGAATCGTGGGCGGCGCGTCCGGAGCCACGTCGCGGCGCAGCCGGTCCAGGAACGTCTCGACGCGGCCGTTGAACTCGTCGCGGTCCTCGGTGCTGTCGGCGGCCGGCTCGGGCAGTTGGCGTGCGCGGCGCCGCTGGACCATCGCGTCCAGGCAGACGAAGTCGACGGCTTCCTCCAGGCGCTCGGTGATCTCCATGTCGACGCGAGCGCGAAGATCGCGGGGCTGTCCTCCGGACCGCCGGAGCGAGGTGTTGAAGAACGGATGCGACATCAGCCGAGCATGCGAGCGAGGCCGGTCTTGAGCGGCTGCGGGGTGAGGCTGAACGTCGAGTGGAACGGACCGGGGTCGCCGACGTTGTCCTCCTCGAGCATGAGGAGCTGGTCGGGTGTGATCGGATAGCCAGGAAACGCATGGAGAAGCCGGGTGCAGGGCCGGACGAGGCCGAGGGGCACGTGCACCTTTCGGATCCGTCGCCGGCCCATGACCTCCGCGATCATGTCGAGCAGGGCCAGCATCGACACGACATCCGGCCCCGCGACGTCGTAGGCCTGCTTCTCGGTGGTCGGTAACGCCAGTGCGCGCGTGAAACCTTCAGCGACGTGCTCGACGGCGACGGGCTGGAGTCGCTGGCGCCCGTTGCCGATCACGGGAACGACGGGTAGACGGTCGACCATGCCAGCGAGCATGGTGACGAAGCCGTCGCCCCGGCCATAGACGATCGAGGGACGAAAGATCGTCCACGGCAACCCGCTGGCGCGCACGGCCTCCTCGGCGGCCCACTTCGTCTGGTGGTAGCGCGCGCGGGCGTTCAGCCGGCTGCCCAGCGCGCTCATGTGCAGGTAGCGGCGCACGCCGGAAGCGGCGGCGGCCTCCAGCACGTTGCGGGTCGCCTCCACGTGGAGCCGCTCGAAGCTGACCCCGGAGGCCGGATGTTCCCGGATGATGCCGACAAGGTGGATGACGGCTTCGCACCCGGCCATGTCTTCATCGAGGCCGCGCCGGACCAGCACGTCGCCCTCGACCCGCTCGATCGCGCCGAGGCCCTGGAGGTCCCGCTCGGAGCCGCGACGCACGAGGCAGCGCACGGTGTAGCCCTCCGCGCGCAGCGCGTGGACCACGTGGCGGCCCACGAAACCGGTCGCGCCGGTCACGAAGACGCGACGAACAACACCCATCTCGTACCTAGAATACCGCGATCGGTGCTAAGATCCTTCCGTGCTTCGGCTCGTCGCCCCGTGGTGCGCGCTCCTTGCGCTCGTCCTGCTCGCTCCCCCCGGTGTCGCTCTCGCCCAGATCCCCGATTTTTCTGCCATAGACGACGCGGTTACCGACGCCCTGCGCTCCGGCGAGATCCCGGGTGTGGTCGTCCTCGTCGGGCGGAATGGCGAGACGCTCTATCACCGTGCCTTCGGGTCCCGCGCCGTCGTGCCGGATCCCGTGCCGATGACGACCGACACCATCTTCGACGTCGCGTCGCTCACCAAGCCGCTCGGCACGACGCTGGCCGTGCTCGCGCTGGCCGAGCGCGGCGCGCTCAGTCTGGACGCGCCGCTCGGCCGGTATCTGAAGGAGTTCCGGGCCCGCGCGTACAAGGACGTGAGCGTGCGCCGGATGCTCACCCATAGCGCTGGCCTTCCGTCCATCCCGGCGCCCGGCACGCTCAGTGGCGGCTTCCCTGGAGCCGCCCGCGCTCTCGCCCGCAAGCCGCTGGACTACCGTCCCGGAACCGGGTTTCAGTACAGCGACACCGGCTTCATCCTTCTCGGCGAGGTGGTCCGCCGGGTGAGCGGCGAGCCGCTCGACGTCTTCCTCGCGCGCCTGCTCTTCCAGCCGCTCGGCCTTCGCGATACGAGTTTCCACCCGCCGGCAAAGGTCCTTGCGCGGGTCGCGCCCACCGAGTTCCACGCCGGGATCCTGCTGCAGGGACGGGTCCACGACCCGCGCGCGCGATTGCTCGACGGCGTGGCCGGGCACGCCGGGATGTTCTCGACGGCGGCCGACCTCTCCCGCCTGCTCCGGATGCTGCTCGCGGGCGGCGAGCTCGATGGCCAGCGCATCCTCAAGGCCGCCACCGTGCGCCTGATGTGGACGCCAGTCGCGGAAACCGATGGCAACCGGGCGCTCGGCTGGGACGTGTCCTCGGCGTTCTCCCGAACGATGGCGCCGTTCTTCCCCTCGGGATCGGTCGGGCATACCGGCTTCACCGGCACCGCCGTCTGGGTCGATCCGAACACGCGCACGTACATGATCCTATTGACCAACCGCGTGCACCCCAACGGCGGCGGCGCCGCGCGGATCCAGGAGCTGCGGTCGCGCGTCGCCGCGGCCGTCGGCAGCGCGCTCTTCCGTGGAGCGCCGCCGGCGAGCGCGGCTGCCGCCGGGCCCGCCGCCGACGCGGACACCGCCCCGACGGTTCCCGCGCTGCCGCGCGCCCAGGAGCCCGTGCGTACGGGGCTCGACCGGGTCGTCGCCGACGGGTTCGCGCTCTTCAAGGGAAAGTCGATCGCGCTCGTCACCAACCAGACCGGGCTCGACGTGCGCGGCCGGCGGGGCATCGACTTGTTCGCGGCGGCGCCGAACGTGCGGCTGCGGGCGGTGTTCTCGCCCGAGCACGGCATCACGGGCAGCGCCAACACCGACGTGCCCCACGGCAAGGACCCGGCAACCGGGGTGCCGATCTGGAGCCTCTACGGCCCGGCGCGCCGGCCGACGCCGGAGATGCTCCAGGGCGTGGACATGCTCGTCTTCGACGTGCAGGACGTCGGTGTGCGGTACTACACGTACCTGACCACCCTGCTGTACGTCATGGAGGAGGCGGCCCGCCACAACCTCTCGGTCGTCGTGCTGGACCGGCCGAATCCCATCACGGGCCGCGTCGTGGAAGGTCCGGTGATGGATCCCGATCTCCGGTCGTTCACGGGCCCGCATCCGCTCCCGGTGCGGACCGGACTCACCATCGGTGAGTTCGGGCGGCTGGCGGCGGCCGAGCGGAAGCTCGGCGTTCGGCTGACCGTGGTCCCGCTCGCCGGCTGGGAGCGCGGTCGGTGGTACGACGAAACCGGTCTGCCGTGGGTCAACCCCTCGCCGAACATCCGCTCGGTGACCCAGGCCTTGCTCTACGCGGGCGTGGGGCTGCTGGAAGCGACGAACCTGTCCGTCGGGCGCGGGACCGACCTGCCGTTCGAGGTCATCGGCGCGCCGTGGCTGGATGGGATGCGGGTCGCCGACGCGATGAACCGGCGCGGGCTCGCCGGTATCCGCTTCGAGCCCATCACGTTCACGCCGACGGGCGATCGTTACGCCCGCACGGCGTGTGGCGGCGTGCGCATGATCGTGACCGACCGTGACGCGGTGCGCCCCGTGACCGTAGGGCTGGCCCTCGCCGCCTCGCTACGTCAGTTTCACCGTGGTGAGTTCAAGGCCGAGGGCGTCCAGAACCTTCTCGTGAACCGCGCGACCATGTGGGCGCTGTTGAGGGGCGAGCCCTTCGAGCGGCTGCGCACCTGGGCCGAGATCGACCGCAGCAGCTTCCTGACCCGGCGGGCGTCGTATCTCATGTATTAGCGCGAAGACGGGGAAAGAGAGCTGAGGGGGCGCGGGGGGCTAGCGCTCGACAACCTTGAGCGAGGGCGGGAGGGGGGAGCGGAGGCGGTCGCGGCGCGTGGCGGGGATGGTGAGGACGGCGGCGTCGCCGTCGCTCACGAAGCGTTCGTCCGGTTGCTTGTCGAAGTAGCCGAGCCAGTAGGTGAGGTCGCGCTCCACGGCCTGGATTCGCGGCATGCGGACGGGGTCGAAGTTGCGCGAGAATGGTGAGGGCGCGGCGCCGCCGGCCACCATGAGAATGCCGTCATGCTGGTAGCTGGCGCCTTGCGCGGTGCCTCGCAACGCCCAGCTCACGTCGCGTGGATAGACGCCGTGGGGCAGGGCGAGCGTGCGGATCTTGTAGCCGGGCACGTGGCGCTGGATCCAGACCTGCGCCTGTGCGATCTGGCCCCGCACCGTGGCCTCGTCGTACTTGCCGAGATTGGCGTGCCACAGGGTGTGGTTGCCGATCTCGTAGCCCTTCTCGGCCAGGAAGCGCAGCTTGCGCCCCTCGTGCTCGGGCTGGTCGAACAGCCGGTTGGGACGACTGGCGCCGGGCAGCACGAAGAACGTCGCGGCGCGTCCGAAGTCGGGGTGGGCCTCGATGAAGGCTTCCAGGATCCCGATCCCGGATTTCGGATCGATCATCTGGCGGCCGTCACGCTCGACGTAGCGGAACTGGCCGGGCGAAGAGTCGTCGAACGTCAGGACCACCGGCGTGGTGCCGGCGGGCGTGCCGATCCGGCCGTCAAGGAGGTCCCCGAGCCCGAGCAGGCGATAGCCGCGCGCGTACAGCGTCTCGAGGTCACGCCGGAAGTTCTCCGGTGTCCGTGTCCAGCGCTCCTCCGGGTAATCGATCTTGTGGTACTCGAGGATCATCACCCGGCCGAGCTCGTTGGGCGGAAGCGACTGCGCGTGAACGACGCCGGGCAACAGGGAAGCGGCCAGGCCAGCGAGGAGAGCGACGACGGCGGCCAGGAGCGGGCTCACCGGGCGGCGAGTGGACTCTTGGGGCGCAGCGCGGCGCCGGTGTAGTCGTTCCGCGGGTTCCAGAGCATCCAGCCCGCCGCGCCCGCTTCCTCGGCGCCCCTGATCTGGGCGCGAATCTCCGGCACTCCGAAGATGCGGCGGTCGAACGCGTAGTCCTTGAAGTCTTGCAGCCACGGACGCACCCGCACGGTGGCGTGCGCGGAACGCTTGCGCGTGAGCTTCACGCTCTCGTGGACGATCGCGTACGGGTTCGCCACCGGGTTCCGGTAACCCGGGATGCCGACGTGGTAGCCCGAGGGGTACACCATCGGGCACAGATAGTCCACGTGCGGCGCCAGCTCCTCGATCCGCTGACCGATGTCGGTGTCGTTCTCGTTGAACGCGGTGTAGCCGAAGATGTCCGTGCCCAGGAAGACGCCGGTGGCGCCGACTTCGCGCCGGGCGCGCTCCAGGAACGCGGCGATGGTCGGCAGCCGCGTTTCCTTGGTGTTGGGCCTGGCGTAGCGTGCCGCCGCCAGCTTGCCGTCGGTCGGGAAGCGGACGTAGTCGAGCTGCACCTCGTCAAAGCCCTTGGCCGCCGCTTCCTTCGCGATGGCGATGTTGTAGGCCCACACCTCCTCGCGGAACGGATCGACCCAGGCCAGCTTCTCGTTGTCGATCCACGGCTTGCCGGTGCGGGTGTCGATGATCGCCAGGTCGGGGCGGTGCTGCGCGAGCACGTTGTCCTTGAAGACGACGATGCGGGCGATCGTATAGATGCCACGGGCCCGCAGCTCGGCGAGCATGCCCTCGATGTCGCGCAGCATCACCGCGCCCTGGGCGCCGGCGGCGAGCGCGAGCGGGACCTCCGTACGGTAGGGGATCCAGCCACGATCGCCCTTGATGTCGATGACGACGGCGTTGAGCTCGGTCTTGTCGACCAGCTCCATGACGCGTCCGCGAATGCCCTTGTCGGCGAAGCCGAAATAGGTGAGGTACGCCGCCTTGACCACGCGCGGCTTCAGCACGATCTCCAGGGGCTTGGAGGTCGGGGTGACGATCGCCCGGTCGAAGCCCGGCATCTTGACGACGAGCGGTGTGACGGTGCCCGCCCCGCCCGCGATGCTGAAATTGCCCTCCCCGTCGGCCCGGACCTCGGTGCCGGCCAGCACGACCGACACCCCGGCGGCTGGGGTTCGGTTGTCGTCCAGCACCCGCCCGGTCACCTGGGTCGGCCACGCTGGTGGCGCAGGCGACGCCTGACGCGCACTGGGTGCGGGGGCCGCCGGCTCTTCGACCGACGGCGGTGTCGCGGGGAGGCCTGTGTCGGGCGTCGGCGACGCGGGAGCGCTCGCCGCGCCCGGGTCCACGGAGCCGGATCCGGGCAGGCCGGCGCTCGTGATCGCCATGGTGACGGGGATCGCGGAATGAGGCACGCGCGCCCGCACCGTGGAAGGATTCAGAATCGCGTAGCCGGTGACGATTGCGAGAAGGAGGAGGCTCAGCGCAAGGCCGCCCTCGAAGAGGTTGCGTCGTTTCGAGGACGTTGGAACTTCCTGCATCGCTACTCGTGACCATACCGAACCGTTCAATCGCGACCAAGAAAAATTTTCGTCATGAGCGATCGGCTAGAATTTCACTCATGAACGCGACTTGCAAATGACAGATTTACAACTCGGATGTGACGTGGCACGTCACCGTACCCTCGAAATCCGCGGAATCCCGCTGCACATGCTCGAGTCCGGACCGCCGGGTGCGCCTGGACTCTGTTTTCTGCACGGCGGCGCCGCTCATGCGCACTGGTTTGACCGTGTCACCTCGGCCTTTGCAGACCGCTTTCATGTCGTTGCGCTGGACCAACGCGGCCACGGAGAGAGCGGCTGGGCGCGGCCGCCCGCGTACGGCACCGAGGACTTCGTCGCCGATCTCCGCGCGCTCGTCGACGCGCTCGGCTGGAAGCGCTTCGTCCTGGCCGGTCACTCGATGGGCGGGCACAACGCCATGGCCTTCACGGCGTGGCATCCCGAGCGGGTGCGCGCGCTGGTGGTGATCGACGCGCGACCCGCGATCCCCGCCGAGCGCCTGGAGGTGATGCAGCGCCGCGGAGCGCGGACGCCTCGGCGCCACGCGACGGTTCAGGAGGCCGTCGCGTCGTTCCGCCTGTTACCGCGCGAGACGGCGGCCGACCCGGCGCTCCTGGCGCACATCGCGCGCGCGGGGATCGTCGAGCGCGACGGCCGGTGGGTCGCGCGGTTCGACCCCGACACCAATCGGCTCCGGCGGCCCACCGATGGATGGCGTCTGCTCGATCGTATCTCCGCGCCCACGCTGGTCGTGCGGGCCGAGCGGAGTCCGGTATTGCCGCCGGACATGGTGGAGCGGATGCTCGG
This sequence comes from Methylomirabilia bacterium, assembly GCA_041492755.1. Lineage (GTDB taxonomy): Bacteria > Methylomirabilota > Methylomirabilia > Rokubacteriales > CSP1-6 > JBGPXN01. The sequence goes on from JBGPXN010000067.1 coordinate 11,271, forward strand.
GCTCATCCCGCACGCCGCCTTCGTCGAGATCCCGGGCGCTTACCATCACCTCGTGCTCGACGCACCGGAGGCCTTCACCGCCGCCGTCGACGGCTTCGTGAAGACGCTTTCGTGAAACGATTTCGCCTGAAACGAATGTTCCAGCGCGGATCGAGCGGGCGGAGTCGTGGCCTGACCCGGGACGCGGAGCCCTGGCCTGTGCCTTGCTACCTGATCCAGCGATGTCAATCGCTTATGTCCCGGGGCAACCCTCCGGCACCTCGCTCGTCGAACGCTGCCTGCGTCTTATTGGCCGCCAGGGCCGCCACCTGCGCGTGAGTCTGGCCAAACGGGGGCTGGCGGAGACGGCGTACTGGGCCGCCTTCGGGTATCTCTGGCCCCGGCGGTTCATTCTCCTCGCGGCCAACGCCGAGGAGCAGACCGTCGAGCGCGCCGACGTCAGCTTCGCGCTCTGGACCGCCGCCGAAGTCCGCGAGGGCTGCCGCGACACCCGCCGCGTGCCTTTGGAGCTCCATCTCCACGAGGTGGACCGGGTCGACCTCTGCGCGGTTGCCGTCACTCCCGACGGCATGCTGGCGGGCGCGATCTGGGTCTATCGGGCCGGCGATCCCAGCCGCATGTTCCACCTGGTGGATGGCGAGGCGGAGCTGAACTACGGATGCGTGCTGCCGTCCTACCAGCGGCGGGGCGTCTTCGGCGATCTGCTGCGCCACACGTGCTCGGCCTTGCGGGAGCACGGCGTGAAACACGTCTACGCGGCGGTTCACGACAGCAACGTGCGGTCGGTGCGCGCCTTCATCGAGGCCGGGTTCGCCCCCTTCGCCGTCCTCCGCCACTTCTTTCTGTACCGGCCGAAGCTTCCCCGCTGGAAGCTGCCGTAGAGACCTCAGCGCAGATCTCCCCGGCGCCGAGCCGTAGAATGCCCCAGATGACCGCAATTCGCCGCACACGCCGATTCGCCTCACCCTGACGTGACGGACGGCCCCGCGCGCGCCGCCTGCGTGGCCGAGACCCTCCGTCTCATGGCGGAGATCGACGGCTGGCTCACGCCCAAAGAAGGCCGGCTGCTCTACACGCTCGCCCGCGCCTGTGCCGGCCGCGGCGTGATCGTCGAGATCGGCGCCTGGAAGGGCCGCTCCACGGTGTGTCTCGCCCGTGGCGCTCGGGATGGTCATCACCCGCGCGTCTTCGCGGTCGACCCGCACACGGGCTCGCCCGAGCATCGCGCCGCCTGGGGCGCGGTCGACACCGTCCAGGAGTTCGCGCGGAACCTCGCGCGCGCCGGCGTGGACGACGTCGTCGTGCCGCTGGTCCAGACCTCCGAGGAGGCGGCCCGTGCCCTGGACGAGCCGGTCGAGCTGATCTTCATCGATGGTGCCCACGAATACGAAGCGGTCGAGCGCGACTTCGAGCTGTGGTTCCCGAAGGTGGCCAGCGGTGGGGTGATGGCGTTCCACGACTCGAGCGGCTGGCCAGGCGTCCGGCGGGTCGTCGGCCGCCGGCTGTACCGGTCGTCGCGCTTCCGCGACGTTCACTTCGTGGATTCGATCACCGCGGGCGAGAAGGTCGACCGCAACACGCTCGCCGACCGCCTCGCCAACCGGCGCGCGCTGGCCTTGAAGCGGCTCTGCGAGCTCGGCAGCCGGCTGCATCTGCCGCCGGCGGTTCGGCACCGGGGGCGCGCCCTCCTGGAGCGCCTGGTCTGACGATGCCGTCGGCGCGCCGGCGGTAGCGCTCCGGCCGCGCCCGAAACGCCGGCCCGCTCAGCGGCGGGCGGCGGGACCGACGGTGGTGGCGAAGCGTTCCATGCGATCGAGGCTTTCGGCGGGGCTCTCGCTGCGGAAATCGAACACCAGCTCGCTGACGCCGAGCGCCGCGTAGGTCTCGATGTCCTCGCGCACCTGCTCGGGGGCGCCGGCGAAGGGCCTGCGGTCCGGGCCGGTCACCCGGGTCGCCGCCACGTCGTAGACCGGGGCCTTGTAGGAGATGGCGAGCGCGCGGGGGTCGCGGCCTGCCGCCTCGGTCGGCCGGTAGAGCTCGTCGCGGAGTCCGCGGAACTCCGCCGGCGCCAGCGGTACGGCCGGGTTCGCGCCGACGGGATGCCAGCCGTCACCGAGCTTGGCCGCCCGGCGGAGCGCGGCGCGACTGTGGCCACCGATCCAGATCGGCGGATGCGGCTTCTGCACGGGCTGCGGTTCGAAGCGCAGCGACTCGAAGCGGTAGAACTCGCCCTTGAAGGATGCCGGTGACGTCGTCCACAGCGTCTTGAAGATCCGCAGATACTCGTCGCTGACCGCGCCGCGGCGGTCGAAGTCGGGCGCGCCGAGCGCCTCGAACTCCTCCCGCAACCAGCCGACGCCGACGCCGACGGTGAGGCGGCCGCGCGAGAGCACGTCGACCGTGGCCAGCATCTTGGCCGTCAGCACCGGGTTCCGGTAGGGCAGGATCATCACGCTGGTGACCAGGCGCAGCGTCCGCGTCCGCGCGGCGGCGAACGCGGCGAGCGTCAACTGGTCGAAGGCATCGCCGCCGCCCGGGAACACGCCACCGACGGTGTACGGGTATTTCGAGTCGATCTTCGTGGGGAAGACGATGTGGTCGGCGATCATGACGGAGTGGAAGCCGAGCGCTTCGGCCCGCGAGAGCAGTGTTTCGAGGGCGTCAGGGGTTGCGGTGGCTCCGCGCGTCGGCAGATAGAACCCGTAACGCATGGTCGGTGCAGCGCCGATTATACGCCGACGTCGCCAAGGAAGATGCGCTTGACCTCGGCGGACTGCAGTAATTCGGCGGAGGTGCCGTCCAGGATCGTGCGGCCGGACTCGAGGATGTAGCCGCGGTCGGACAGGCGGAGCGCGAGCTCGACGTTCTGCTCGATGAAGACGACGGCGACGCCGTCCTCGTCGCGGATGCGACGGATGATCGCGCCGATTTCCTGGACCATGCGGGGCGAGAGTCCGAGAAACGGCTCGTCGATCATGAGCAGGCGCGGCCGGGCCATGAGGCCGCGGGCGATCGCCACCATCTGCTGCTCGCCGCCCGACAGCGTGTGCGCGAGCTGCGTGCGCCGCTCGCGCACCACCGGGAAGATCGTCTCCAGGCGGGCGAGCGTGGCGTCGCGGTGCGGACGCGCGCGGGAATTGTGGGCGCCCAGCAGCACGTTGTCGAGCACGCTCAGGAAGGGGAAGAGCCGTCGCCGCTCGAGCACGTGGGCGATGCCTTCGCCCACGGTTTGGTGGGCGGGCAGGCCGTCGATGCGCTTGTCGAGGAACGTGATGTGACCGGCGCGCGGCGTGATCAGTCCCGAGATCGTGTTCATCAGCGTCGATTTGCCGGCGCCGTTGGGACCGAGCACGGCCACGATCTCGCCCGCCGCCACCCGCAGCTCCGCCTGCCACAGCACCTGAAAATCGCCGTAGGCCACGTCGAGCGGCCCGACGGCGAGCAGGTCGCTCATTGCGTGTAGGCCTGGCCGAGGTAGGCCTCGACGACGCGACGGTCGTGCGTCACCACGTCGGGGGTGCCGTCGGCGATGACCTCGCCCAGGTACAGCGCGACGATCCGCGGCGCCATGGCCGTGATGACCCGCATGTTGTGCTCGATGACGAGCAGGGTGAGGCCGCCGGCGTGCAGGTCGCGAACGAGCTGCACGAGGCCGGGGATCGTCCGCTGGTCGACGCCGGCGGTGACCTCGTCGAGCAACAGCACCCGCGGCTGGGTGGCGAGCGCGCGCGCCAGCTCGAGCCGCTTGCGCTGGCCGGTGGACAGCGTGCGTCCGTGCGCCTCGATCTTCTCCCCGAGCCCGACGCGGGCCAGGATCTCGCGCGCCTGCTCGCGCGCGTGCCGCACGTCCTTGGTCCGGGTGAGGGCGCCGACCATGACGTTGTCGAGCGCGGTCATGCCCGGGAAGGGGCGCAGCTTCTGGAAGGTGCGGGCGACCCCGCGCCGACACACGACGTCGGGCGACAGTCCGGTGAGCCGCGCGCCGTCGAGCCGGACTTCGCCTTCGTCGGGAGGGTAGAAGCCGCTGATGATCTCGAACAGGGTCGACTTGCCGGCGCCGTTCGGTCCGATGATGCCGACGAGCTCGCCCGGCTGGACCTCGAACGAGATGCCCTTGTTCGCGGTGATGCCGCCGAACCGCTTGGTGACGCCGGTGACGGACAGCAGACTCACGGCGTCGCCCGCGCGGCGGTGCGGTGGCGCCGTCGATCGCCGATCCAGCCCACGAGCCCCTGGGGCGCGAACCGCACCATCACGATGAGCGCGCAGCCGTAGAGGATGAGGTAGATGCCGACGAGCCCGGCGCCGATGCCGCCGAACCGCGCCCGCAGGTACGTCTCGACCGTCGTGACCAGCACCGAGCCGAGGAACGGTCCGAGGGCCGTGCCGAGGCCCCCGAGGATCGCGGCCAGCGAGAAGCGGACGGAGAGGTCGACGGAGAACACGTAGACGGGGTCGACGAACCCGACGTACTGCGCCCACAGCGCGCCGCAGGCGGCGGTGAGCGCCGCGCTCACCGCGATGGCCGCGACCTTGAGCCGTCGCGCCGGCACGCCCAGGGAGAGCGCCGCGTCTTCGTCTTCACGCACCGCGGCGAGCTGGTAGCCGCGGCGCGACCGCTCGAGATAGAGCTGGACGAGATAGACGAGGACCGCGAGCGTCAGCACGATCCACACCCACACCCGCTTGTCCGCGATGCCGAGCGTCCAGAACCCGGGACGGAACGGGACCGGAATGCCTTCGGAGCCGGCGGTGAAGCCGCGCCAGCGACTCGCCCCGATCAGCAGCACCTGCGAGAAGGCGATGGTGGCGAGGACGAAGTAGGGGCCGCGCAGCCGGTTCGAGAGGTAGCCGATGATGAAGCCGGTGGCCGTGGCGACGAGCGCGCCGATCAGGAGGCCGATCCACGGCGAGAGCTGCCAGCGCGTGCCGCACAGCGCCGCCGCGTACGCGCCGAGACCGAAGAACGCGGAGTGGCCGAGCGACACCTGGCCGGCGTAACCGCCGGCGATGTTCCACGCCGCGCCCGCGGCGCCCCACATCAGTATCAGAATCAGCCCGTCGAGCAGGAAGGCGTCGCGGACGACCAGCGGCGCGAGTCCGGCCACGGCGAAGAAGACGAGCGCCGGCGCGATCGCCCTCACGTGCCGAGCAGTTCGGCGCCGCGCTGACCGAAGAGCCCGGCGGGTCGCACGACGAGGATCGCGATGAAGAGCAGGAGGTAGAGGACTTCCTTCCACGCGGTGCCGATCACGTAGGAGCCGATCACTTCGACGGCGGCCACGACGAGACTCGCAATCAGCGCGCCGGCCATGTCGCCGAGCCCCCCGAGCACGACGGTGACGTAGGCGATCAGGACGAACTGCAGGCCGGCGGTGGGATACACGGGATAGACGGGCGCCAGCAGCACGCCGGCGACGCCGACGCAGGTGATGCCGACGGCCCAGGTGGTCGCGTAGACACGGTCGGTGTCGATGCCCATCAGGGCGGAGGCCTGGCGGTCCTGCGCCGTCGCGCGCATGACCTTTCCGGTGTACGACCAGCGCATGAACGCGAAGAGCGCTGCCGTGAAGACCACGGCAATCGCGAAGGCGACGAGCTGCGCGATGTTGAACGCGGCGCCCCCGAATCTCAAGACGATCGCGTAGTAGTCGGTGCGCACGAACCGGACGTCGGCGGTCCAGAGCACGAGCGCCACGTTCTGGAGCGCGATCGAGAGCCCGACGGTGGTGAACACCTGCACGTTGTGCGACGCGTGGATGATCGGCCGCATCACCACCCGGTAGCTGACCCAGCCCACGACGAAGAAGAGCGGGAGCGAAACCACCAGCGTCAGGTACGGATCGAAATGGAGTAGGGAGAACGCCCAGAAGGCGAGGTACATGGCGAGCATGAGGAATTCGCCGTGCGCGAAGTTGACGACGCGCATCACGCCGAAGATGAGGGTGAGCCCCACCGCGATGAGCGCGTACATGCCGCCGAGCAGGATCGTGGAGACCGCGAGCTGCGGAAGGTCGCTCACGCGTGTCGGACTATCGAGGAAGGCCGGGCGGTGTCGAGCCGCGCCCCGGAGGGGTACGGGGGGGCCATGTCGGGGCCCCGGGTACGCGGAACGGAATTCGAGGCGGGCCACGGCTTCGCCGGGGCGCGTCCGAGCGTAGGGGGGGAATGGGGGGCCATGTCGGGGCCCCCCATCTCTACGCCCGCTACTTCCGCTGGTCCCAGGCGCCGAGCGGGATCCACTTGGTGCGGTTGGTCGTGAACTCTTCGGGCCAGACGGTGACGAGCTGGCCTCCCTGCCACTGCAATATATAGTGCTGCACACGCGCGTTCGAGTTCTGGCCGGTCTCGTCGAACTTCACGCCCCAGCCGTTGACCGCGGAGCCGACCGGCAGGTCCAGCCCCATGACGGCGGCGCGGAACTTGTCGAGGTCGTCGGTCTTGGCGGCGTCGAGCGCGAGCTTCAGGACCCAGAGGCCGCCGCCCGCAAGCTGATGCCCGCCCGCCAGCACGTCCGAGCCGGTCTTCGCCTTCACGGCTTCTCGGAACGCCCGCTCGATCCGCTGGCCGTCGGGCCGGAACTTCTCGATGATCAGGCCCGGGCCGGGCTCGAGCAGCGCGAACGGGCCGTTGGCGTCGTTGCCGAACGCCTTGCCGAAGCCCGGATTGCCGTACCCCGTCGCGCCGGCGTGCACGACCGCCTTGACCTGGAAGTTCTGCTCGCGCGCCTGGCGCCAGAAGAGGATGGCGTCCTGGTCGCGCGCGATGTGGTGCAGGATGTCCGGGTTTGCGTTCTTCAGCTTGAGGATGACCGGCGTGAGGTCGTTGGTGCTGAACGTGTAGAACTCGGCGGCCACCTCCTGCATGCCGAATTCCTGCTTGGCGCGCTGGCGGGCGGACTCGGTCACGCTCTGGCCGTACGACGAGTCCTCGGAGAGGTACGCGATGCGCAGCTCGTTGGGCTTCTTGCCGAGGCGGTGCGCCAGGTGCTTGGCGATGAACTCGACGTTGTACCAGCCGAACCCGGTGCCGTCGATCTCGGTGCGGAACACGTTCTTGAGATTCCGCCGGGTGAACCGCGGGTCGACGCAGGAGGTCTCCCAGTAGATGACGTTCTGCCGGGACGCCGCTTCGCTGGCCGCGCCGCAGAGGGTGGAGGAGAACGTGCCCGTGATGATCTTCACGCCTTCACGGGTGGCCAGCCGCGTGGCTTCGGAGGCGGCGGCGGTGGGATCGACGGCGTCCCCGCTGACGAGGACCAGCTTCTTGCCCATCACGCCGCCGAAGCGGCTGTTGATGAGGTCGCGCATGATCTCGTAACCCTCGAGGTGCAGCTTGCCCTGGACGGCGAGATTGCCGGTGAGGGGCTCGAGCACCCCGATCTTGTATTCACCGCTGAGGGACTGTCCCTCGACGGCGCTGATGCCGAACGCCAGCGCCCCGAGCGCGAGCACCGCAAGCGCAGCCTTCACGTAACTCATAGCCTCTCCCTTCGTCAGTTCGATCTCCGCGATGTGTCGGCCACGCCATCGGCCCTCGTCTCGCCGCCGGGCAAGAAGTGCTCGGATTCTAGGGGTGGCATTGTCGAGAATCAAGCACACCCCACGAGCACGCTATCATTGGTCACCGATGCCCGCTGCCCGACGAGGCGCGCGCCAGCCTCGGGGAAGCGGTGGCCGCGGTATCGGCGGCGCCAACGCGGGCGGTGAGGACTGGCGCAGCCGGCGCGACGGTCTCAGGCCGTGAAATGGGTCGGGGAATTCGTGGAGAAACGTGGTACTCACATCGGACGGAGGCCCAGGGATGGACGGGACGATCACGTGGAAGAACGGCGCGCGGTGCTGCGTCATGCTGTCGTTCGACGTGGACGGCGAGACGCTGTGGATGGCGCGCGATCCCGCGCTCGAGCACCGGCCGCTGCACATGTCGATGGGCGCCTACGGCCCCAAGACGGCCATGCCCCGGATCATGAAGTTTCTGGATGAGTACGGCCTCAAGATCGGCTTCTTCATCCCGGGCTGGATCATCGAGCGCTACCCCGAGATGTGCGAGGACGTGCTGAAGCGGGGCCACGAGATCGGCCATCACGGGTACCTGCACGAGAAGCCCTTCTTCCTGTCCGGGCGGGAGGAAGAGGAAGCGCTGATGGTCAAGGCGCTGGAGGTGATGAAGCGGGTGCTCGGCGTCGAGCCGAAGGGCTCGCGGACTCCGTCCTGCGACCCGAGCACGCACACGATGGACCTGCTGCGAAAGCATGGCATGATCTATCACTCGAACCTGATGGATCAGGATCTGCCGTACCGTCACAAGACGGCCCACGGGGAGCTGATCGAGCTGCCGACGACCTGGGTCAATGACGACTGGATCTATTTTGGATTCAGCGGCAACCCGGCCGTCGGCAACGGCGTGTGGAGCCAGGAGGACGTGTACGAGATCTGGCGCGAGGAGTTCGAGGGCGCCTGGGACGAGGGCGGCTTCTTCAACCTGATGTTCCATCCTCAAGTGATGGGCCGCCCGTCGCGCATGCGGATGCTCGAGCGGCTGGTCCAGCACATCCTCGGCAAGAAGAACGTGTGGATTGCCCGCCCCGGCGAGATCGCCGAGTGGTGGATGCAGCAAGGCTATTGAGCACGGAGGCGGACGACGATGGTGACGATCGAATCGACTCCCGAGATGGCGGCGAAGATGTACGAGACGATGGAGCGCACCCTCGCGATCGTCCGCCGCCGGCTCGGCCGGGCGCTGACCCTCGCCGACAAGGTGTTGCTGGGCCACCTCGATGACCCGGAGCACCAGGAGATGGAGCCGGGACGGAGCTACCTGTTCCTGCGCCCCGACCGCGTCGTGCTCCAGGACGTGCTCGGCCAGACTGCCATGCTGCAGTTCATGCAGACGCGCCGCGACCACGTCGCCGTGCCGACCACGATCCACTGCGACCATCTCATCCAGGCGCGCGTCGAGGGCGAGGCCGACCTGCGCGACTCGCTCGCGGAGAACACCGAAGTCTACGACTTCCTGCGCTCGGCGGCGGCCAAGTACGGCGCCGGCTTCTGGGGCCCGGGCGCCGGCATCATCCACCAGGTCGTGCTCGAGAACTACGCGTTCCCGGGCCACCTGATCATCGGCACCGACTCGCACACGCCCAACGGCGGCGGGCTCGGCGCGTGCGCGGTCGGGGTGGGCGGGGCCGAGGCGGTCGAGGTCATGGCGGGGCTGCCGTGGGAGGTGCTCTATCCCAAGCACATCGCCGTGTACCTGACGGGCAAGCTGAGCGGATGGACGGCGCCGAAGGACGTGATTCTCTACGTCGCCGGTCAGCTCACCGTGGCCGGCGGCACCAACGCCATCGTCGAGTACATCGGCCCGGGCGCGCGCACGATCAGCGCCACCGGCAAGGCGACCATCACCAACATGGGCGCCGAGCTCGGGGCGACGACGTCGATATTCCCGGCCGACGAGAAGATGGCGACGTACCTGAAGGCCACGGGCCGTGGCGATCTCGTGCCGCTGGCGCTCAAGTACCAGCATCTGCTCGCGCCCGACACCGAGGTCGAGGCCAATCCCGACAAGTTCTACGACCGCGTGGTCGAGCTCGACCTGTCGAAGCTCGAGCCGTACGTGGTCGGCCCGCACTCGCCCGATCGCGCGCGCCCCATCTCCAGGCTCGCCGCCGAGGTCGCCGACCCGAAGAACGCGTTCAAGGACACCATCTCCGCGGCCCTGATCGGCAGCTGCACGAACTCGTCCTACGAGGACATGAGCCGTGCCGCCGACGTGGCCGAGCAGGCGAAGGCGCACGGGGTGAAGCCGGCGATGCCGATGATGGTCACGCCGGGCTCGGAGCAGGTGCGCGCCACCATCGAGCGCGATGGTCAGATGAAGTCGCTGAAGGACATCGACGCCATCGTCCTGGCCAACGCTTGCGGTCCCTGCATCGGGCAGTGGAAGCGGACCAAGGAAGTCGGCGTCGCCAACAGCATCGTCACCTCCTACAACCGCAACTTCCCGGCGCGCAACGACGGCCAGGCGACGACGATGAACTTCATCGGCAGCCCGGAGATCGTGACCGCGCTCGCCGTGGCCGGGCGCCTGTCGTTCAACCCGCTCACCGACAGCCTCATGGGCGCCGACGGCAAGCCGTTCCGGTTCATCCCACCCAGGTCGGCGCCCGAGGTGCCGGCGCGGAACTTCGACCGCGGCCGCAACTCCTATGTGGCGCCGCCGCCGGACGGCCACGCCCTCACGCTCCAGGTGAACCCGCAGAGCGAGCGCTTGCAGCTCATGCAGCCGTGGCCGGCGTGGGACGGTCAGGACTTCCTCGACATGCCGGTGCTGATGAAGACGAAGGGCAAGACCACCACCGACCACATCTCCCCGGCCGGTCCCTGGCTCCGTTTCCGCGGTCACCTCGGGAAGTTCAGCGACAACACCTGGATGGGCGCGATCAACGCGTACACCGGCGAGGCCGGCAAGGGCCGTAACGTGGTGACCAACGAGACGTCGCAGCCGATCGCGGCCATCGCCCGGGACTACCAGGCCAAGGGGGTGAAGTGGGTGGTCGTCGGCGACGCCAACTACGGCGAGGGCAGCAGCCGCGAGCACGCGGCCCTGTGCCCGCGCCTGCTCGGCGGCACCGCCATCATCGCCCGCAGCTTCGCGCGCATCCACGAGTCGAACCTCAAGAAGCAGGGGCTGCTCGCGCTCACGTTCCGGGATCCGGCCGACTACGACCGCATCCAGGAGACCGATCGCGTCAGCCTCGTCGGCCTGGCCGACATGGCGGCGGGCAAGCCGGTGGACTGCGTCGTCAAGCACGCGGGTGGGACCACCGACACGCTCGAGCTCGCGCACTCGTTCGGCGCGTCGCAGCTCGAGTGGTTCCGGAAGGGCTCGGCGCTGAACCTCTTCCACGGCAAGTAGCGTCCGGCCCTGAGAGCTTGAATCGAGGAGCGCCACGGGTTCCCCGGGGCGCTGCCGAGCGTGGGGACCTCCTATGGGCTCGTCAAGCATTTTTCGGAGCCCGCTCACGCCGTCTGCCGCAGATGCTGCCGGGCCATGGTCGCCAGATGGTAGGTCTCGTCGTAGGC
>JBGPXN010000123.1:0-13214 GCA_041492755.1 Methylomirabilia bacterium
CGATCCGAGAAGAACGATCGCCCGAAGTCGCCCTGGGCGGCCCGCCAGAGAAAGGCACCGAACTGGTAGAGGAGCGGCTGATCGAGGCCGTACGCCCGTCGGATCGCCGCCTTGTCGGCGTCGGTGGCGTCGGGAGGCACCAGCATCTCCACGGGGTCGCCGGTGGCCAGCAGGCACACGAACACGACGAGCAAGACCGCGATCAGTGCCGCGGCGGCCTGGACCAGGCGGCGAGCGATCAGCCTCCGCACGCGACCTCGGTGCGGTCTGGGGCTCGCACTACGCGCGCACTACTTCGTCGGGACCGACGGCACCGTCGCGCTCTCCGGAGCCTTCCGGCCCGTGCGGTGCCAGTAGTCGTCGTACGTGGGGAACGCCGCCGGGTACGGTCGCCACCCCGTGTCCTTCTGGATGCCCCAGAGCGAGTCCACCGTGTTGACCAAGAGCCAGAACGCTTCGTCGCGCATCAACTGGTTCAGGCGCGCGTAGGTCCGGGTCTTGTCGGCGAGGCTCGTTGCCGCCGCCGCCTCGCTCATGAGGCCACGCGCCGTGGCGAGCTCCGGCGGGACCGGTCCCCACTTCGGCGTGAGCTTGGCGTCCGGATACGAGGCGTTGAGCGTGAAGTGCAGCATGATCGCGGGATGCCAGTACATCGTCCAGATCAGCTCGGTGACGTCGTACTCACCCTCGTTCCGCTCGGCCAGGATCCGTGCCCGCTCCGCGGGCTGGACCGTCGCCTTGATCCCGACCTTGGCGAGCTGATTGGCGACGGCCTGGGCGACCTCGACGTCCTTCGGGAACACGCCCTGCGTGACGGTCCAGCGGAAGCTGAAGCCGTCGGGATATCCGGCCTCGGTCAGGAGCGCCCTCGCCTTCTCGGGGTCGTACGAGTACGGGCGGACCTCGTCGCTCGCGCCCAGCCATCCCGACCAGAGCGGCGCCGGCATCGGCGCACCGCGGCCGCCCAGGATCGCCTTGACGATCGCCGCGCGATCGACGGCGTAGTTCATGGCCTGGCGCACGCGCTTGTCCCGTAGCGGCGGGGTCGTCTTGTAGAGGTTGATGACGTACGACAGCGCCGAGCCGCCGGTCAGGCTCACGACCTCGAGCTTCGGGTTGCCCTGGATCATCGGAATCGTCTCGATCGGGATCGCGGCCGCGACCTGCGCCGTCCCCGCGGCCAGCTCGAAGACCCGGGTGGACGGCTCCGGGACGTGGCGGACGATCATCTTCTCCGGGAACGCCCTGCCGCCACGATAGCCGTCCCACGCCTCGAGCCGCACCGTGCCGTCCTTCGGCCAGTCCAGCACCTTGTACGGCCCGCTGCCGATCGGCTTAGCTTCGAACTGCTCGCGCGTCATCGAGTGCCGCGCGAGCGGCGGCACCAGGAGGTGCGAGGCGGCGGCGAGCACGGAGAGATCGGGCTTCGGCAGCTGCCACCGGATGGTGTACTTGCCCAGGACTTCGGCCTTGCCGAGCGCTTTCAGGACCACGCCGCGCCGGCCGGGCTTCTCGGGAGAGACGAACGCGTCGAACGCGGCTTTCACGTGCTCGGCCGTGAGCTCTTCGCCGTTCTGAAACTTGACCCCGCGCCGCACCTCCACCACGAACGTCTTCGGATCGGGAAAGCTCCACTTCTCGGCCAGCACCGGCACGACGCCCCAGGCGCGCTCCTCGGCCACGAGCTCGATCCGCACGAGCGGCTCGACCACGTGCGGGATCAGGTAGTACTGGGAGTTGGTCCCGTGCTCGCTCAGGGGATCCGCGCCGCCCGTCTTCTCGGACACGACCACGGTCCACTGCGCCGGCCGCGCCGCGGTCGCGTCGCTTCCCGCGGCGCCCAGGACGACGGTGATCACGACGGCAATGGCGAGCGCGGCCTTTGCGATCATCGAACGACGTCTCGCGCTGTTCATGTTACTCGACCCCCGAGGTGTCCGGCGTGCGCTGCGGTCCCGAGCTTACGCTGCCGGCCCGCAGGCAAGACATGTGAAATACGCGAAAGTCATAGACGTGGACGAAGTTTCCCTGCGTACCGAGGGGGATCAGCGCCATGGTTTCCTCCCCGCAGGCGCCCGCCGGGGGCGTCAGCCGAGATATTCGCGCTTCAGACCGTTCGCGTAGCTCTCGAGGAGCGCATGGAGCTTGCGCATGGAGCTCTCGGCGGTCCTGCGGTCCTCGTCGGTCCGGACGTACGTGAGGATCGCCTTCTCGGTCTCCTCCGACTCCTCCTGCTCGGCCTCGAAGTGGACGGTGTAATTCATGCCGCCGTGCGCGGGTCGGCAGCCATAGTGCCCGACGAGGCTGCGGCCCACGAGCTGAGACAACTCGATGACCTCCGCCTCGAAGAGGGCGGTCGTGCAGAGGGCGGCTGGCCACGGCACCCGCTGGGACAGCTCGACGCAGTAGTCGATGATGCCCGCCGTCTCCGGCAGGGGCCGGAGGCGATCGTACACGTCGCGCGGATAGCCCATGTCGTCACCGATCCACTTGTAGAGCTCCACGTGATCGGGAGTGGCCCCGATCTTCCCGCGGAAGTAGCCGAGATCTTCCACGAGCAGATGCTTGGCGCAATCCTTGCGGACGTCCAACTCGTCGCACCGGGCGTGGATGCCGCTGAAGATGCGAGGGAAGTAGACGACGATGAGGTAGTTCTGGCTCACGTGCCCCCACGCCTGTGCCTTCGTGAGCACTCCCTCGCCGAAGCGCCTGAAGTATTCCGACTCGCGGTAGGGGCACCGCGCGATCAGCTCCGCCTTGACGCTCCTGAACCACCCGTGCACGTTCATCATGTCGCCCCCGCCGCCGATGGGGCTCACAATTTTACCCCACGTTGACCGGCGTTCGCCCTGTCGGCTATCCTCGGGCCACTCCAGCATGATGATCTCCGACGGCGCCTCGTCCGGGATGTCCGTGAGGACGCGCGAGGCGGCGATCGCCCAGCCCGACGGTGCCCTCCAACCGCTGGTCGAGGCCATTGAGGTCTCCAAGCGGTATCGGACGCAGGACGGGACGATCGCGGCCCTCGACCCCGTCACTCTGGTTATCGGCGAGCGCGAGTTCACCTCGATCGTCGGTCCGAGCGGCTGCGGCAAGAGCACGCTCATGCGGATCGTCGCCGGCCTGCTGCCCCCCACCTCGGGATCGGTACGCATCGGGGGTGTCACGGTCGATCGGCCGTACGTCGGCGCCGGCATCGTCTTCCAGGACCCGACGCTTTACGAGTGGCGCCGCGTGCTCGAGAACGTCCTGCTGCCCGTGGAGATCCAGCGCCTGGACCGCGCCGTCTTCCGGCGGCGGGCGCTCGAGCTGCTCGACCTGGTGGGTCTGACCGGATTCGAGCGGAAGTACCCGTTCGAGCTGTCAGGGGGGATGCGACAGCGCGTGGCGCTCTGCCGCGCCCTCGTGCATGACCCGCCGCTCCTGCTGATGGACGAGCCTTTCGCGGCCCTGGACGCGCTGAGCCGGGAACAGATGAACCTGGAGCTCCAGGACCTCTGCTCGAGGCAACGCAAGACGGTCCTCTTCATCACCCACAGCATCCCGGAGGCCGTGTTCCTGTCCGACTGCGTGGTGGTCATGTCCGCCCGGCCCGGGCGGATCGGAGCCACCATTCCCATCGCCTTGCCCCGTCCCCGGACGCTCGACGTCCTCGGGACCTCGGAGTTTGGCCGCTACACGTCCGAGATCCGCTCAATCCTCGCGTCGTGGGGCGTGCTGCGCGCCCGATGATCTCCACCCGCGCGCGCGCCTGGCTCTACCCGCTCACGACCGTGACCGTGCTCCTCGCCGTCTGGGAGCTGGCCGCGCGACTCGGCTGGGTGCCGCGCTACCTCCTGCCTTCGGTCAGCGGCATCGTCGTGCGTACGGTCGAGCTGCGCGCGCTGGTGCTGCGGGAACTGATGGTGACGCTCTGGGAGACGCTGCTCGGGTTCGGGCTCAGCGTGGTCGTGGGCGTGCCGCTCGGGTTCGCGCTGGTCTCCTGGCGGGCCTTCAACCAGGCCGTCTACCCGTTGCTGATCGGCTCCCAGGTCGTGCCGAAGGTGGCGCTGGCGCCGCTCTTCCTCCTCTGGTTCGGCTTCGGCCTCACCGCGAAGATGCTGATCGCGTTCCTGGTCGCGTTCTTCCCCATCGTCATCAACTCGGCGGTGGGACTCGCGTCGATCGAGCCCGAGAAGCTCGACGTGGCCCGCGCGGCGGGCGCGAGCCGGCTCCAGCTCTTCTGGCTGGCGCGGCTGCCGAACGCTTTGCCCATGATCTTCGCCGGCATGAAGGTCTCCATCACGCTGGCGGTGGTGGGGGCGCTGGTGGCCG
This sequence comes from Methylomirabilia bacterium, assembly GCA_041492755.1. Lineage (GTDB taxonomy): Bacteria > Methylomirabilota > Methylomirabilia > Rokubacteriales > CSP1-6 > JBGPXN01. Next base: position 4,315 of record JBGPXN010000123.1, read on the forward strand.
AGTTCATCGCCGCCGAGAACGGCATCGGCCGGTTGCTCCTGAACGCCAACGGCAACATGGACACCGAGCTGCTCTTCGGCGGCATCCTCGCCCTCGTTGCCCTCGGCGTCGTCCTCTACCTCGCCATGGAAGCGGCCGAGCGGCTCCTGCTGCCGTGGCACATCTCGCAGCGCGTGCAGCCGGGCACGCGGCTCGATGCCGCCCCATGACCGCCGTGCCCCCGCTCCGAGGGCCGGAACGCTCGACAGGGAGGTCCACCATGCGGATGCGCCACGTGCTCAGCGCCCTCGCCCTGCTCCTCGCCGTCACGGCCTGCCTGACCCTCACCGTCGCGGAGGCCCAGAAGCCGGCCGCCGTCGCCGCCACCCTGCGCCTGGACTGGGTGCCGGGCCCCCATCACATCGGCCCGCTCCTCGCCGCCAGGCGCGGCTACTACGCGAAGGAAGGGCTGGACCTCGAGGTGAAGCCGGGCAAGGGCTCCGGCTCCACGGTCCAGCTCGTCGCCACCGGCGGAGACATGTTCGGCTTCGCCGACGCCGGCGTGATGGCGCTGGCGCTGTCCAAGGGCGCGCCCGTGATCATGGTGGCCAACCCCACCCCGGTCGGGCCGAACGGCGCCATCACCGTCGGCCGGCAAATGAGCTCGCCCAAGGACTACGAGGGCAAGAAGATCGGTCTCGTGCCCGGCGAGTCATCGCACGCGATCCTGCAGGCGGTCCTGAAGAAGAACAACGTTCCCGAGTCGTCGTACCGCATCATCGCCGTCGAGGCCGCCACCAAGGTGCCGGCGCTCCTCTCCGGCAAGGTCGACACGATCCCCGGCTTCCGGTTCGGCGATTTCCTGCGCGCCTACACCCAGAACCCCGAGACCAAGATCAAGCTCTTCGCCGACTGGGGGATCAACGTTCTCGGTAACGGCTATCTCGTGAGCACGAAGACGCTCGCCGAGAAGCCCGACCTCGTTCACGGATTCTTGCGGGCAACCATGCGCGGCTGGAAGGAGGCGATCGATGACCAGAAGGCAGGGGTCGACGCCCTGATGGCCGCCTTCCCCGACACCAACCGACGCTTCGCCGAGCTGGGGCTGCCGCTCGTGATCGAGCACATGCAGACGCCCGCCACCAAGGGCAAGCCGCTCGGCTGGATGGCGGAGGAGGACTGGAAGGCCACCATCGAGCTCTTGAAGACGACCGGGCTCGAGGGTGATCGGCCGCTCTCCACGTACTATCGCAACCTGGTCGAGTAACGTTCGAGCATGACCTACGTCGGCCAGCGTCTCAAGCGACGCGAGGACGAGCGGCTGGTGCAGGGCCAGGGCTTCTTCGTCGCCGACGTCCACCGTCCCGGCGCCCTGCATCTGGCCGTGGTCCGGAGCCCGCACGCCCACGCGTGGATCCGAGCCATCGACGTGTCCTCTGCGCGCGTGCGGCCCGGCGTCGTCGACGTCGTCACCTTCGCCGACGTGCCGGAGCTGGCGCGCGCCATCCCCATGCGCATGTCCGACAGCGGCCGGATGAATCGTTACCTGCAGCACCCGCTGGCGCGCGACAAGGTCCGCTACGTCGGTGAGCCGGTCGTCGCGATCGTGGCCGAGGACCGCTACCTCGCGGAGGACGCGCGCGACCACGTGAAGGTGCAGTACGAGCCCCTGCCGGCGCTCGTCGACACGCGGGCGGCGGGCGAGTCCGGGGCACCGCTCCTGTTCGAGGCGGAGGAGACCAACGTCGTCGCGACCTATACCGTCGCTTACGGCGACGTCGACCGCGCCCTCAGGGAGGCGGACCTCGTCCTGCGCGAGACCCTCTACGTGCAGCGGCACACGGCGGTGCCCATGGAGACGCGCGGCGCGGTGGCGGAGTGGGACCCCGGGCGAGGCGTGCTGAACATGTGGGGCATGACGAAGGTGCCCCACTTCAACCGGGGTGTCATCGCCGAGCACGTGGGGCTGCCCGAGCACCAGGTCCACTTTCTCCAGATGGACGTGGGCGGCGCCTTCGGCGTGCGGGGAGAGCTGTACCCCGAGGACTTCCTCGTCGCCCTCCTCGCTCTCCGCACCCGGCGGCCGGTCCGCTGGATCGAGGACCGTCGCGAGCACCTTCAGGCCGCCAACCATTCCCGCGAGCAGCACCACGAGATCGCCGTCGCTCTCCGCCGCGACGGGGCCATCCTCGGCATCCATGACCGGTTCTGGAACAACATGGGCGCCTACATCCGGACGCACGGCGCCACCGCGCCCAACAACACGGCCGGCTACCTGCCCGGACCCTACCGCATCCCCCATTACCGGGCCGAGGTCACCTGCGTGGTCACCAACAAGACGCCGGCCGGCACCTACCGCGCGCCCGGCCGCTTCGAGGCGAGCTTCGTGCGCGAGCGTATCGTCGACATGGCCGCCGGGGCGCTCGGGATGGACCCGGCCGCGATCCGGCACCGCAACTTCATCCCGCCCGACGCCATGCCCTACGAGGTCGGCACCACCACGCTCGGCCGCAAGGTCGTCTACGACAGCGGCGACTTCCCGCGGCTGTTCGCGTGGGCGCTCGATCGCGTGGGCTACCGCGAGCTCCGCCAGGAGCAGGCACGAGCCCGGCAGGTCGGCCGCCACCTCGGCATCGGGCTCGCGTATGTCGTGGAGAAGTCCGGGCTCGGCCCCTGGGAAACCGCCCGCGTTCTCGTCGACGGCTCCGGCAAGGTCGTCGTCTACACCGGTGTCCCGTCGGTCGGCCAGGGCGTGGAGACGATCTTCGCCCAGATCAGCGCCGACGTCCTCGGCGTGGCCTACGAGGACGTCACCGTGCGATATGGCGACACCGACATGCTGCCGGACGCCGTCGGAGCCTTCGCCAGCCGAGGCACGGTCATGGGCGGCAGCGCCGTGCTGCGCGCGGCCGAGCGCGTGCGCGACAAGATCCGGGCGGTGGCCGCACGCGAGCTGGAGGCGCACCCGGAGGACCTCGAGCTACGCGACGGCGCCGTGCACGTGCGGGGCGTGGCCGACCGCGCCCTGTCGATGCGCGAGGTGGCGCGCGCGGCGGCGCCCACGCGAGCGCTCGCGGCCGGAATGGAACCGGGCCTGGAAGCGCTCGAGTACTACCAGCAGGAGAAGATGACGTACGGCCACGGCCTGCACCTGGCCGTCGTCGAGGTCGACGGGGAGACCGGCGTGCCGCGGATCCTGCGCTACGTCATCGCCTATGACATCGGCCGTTCAATCAACCCGATGCTCGTGGAAGGCCAGATCGTCGGCGGCCTGGCCCAGGGGCTCGGCGCCGCCCTCCACGAGGAGCTGGTCTACGACGCGGAGGGCCAGCTCGTGGCGGGGACGCTGATGGAGTACCACATCCCGGTGGCCGCCGACATGCCCCCGATCGAGCTGTGGATCCGCGAGGAGGACCGGTCGCCGACGAACCCGCTGGGCGTGAAGGGGGCTGGCGAGGACGGGATCGTGGCCGCCGGCGCTGCCGTCGCCAATGCCGTCGCCGACGCCCTGGCCCCGCTGGGCGTCAAGATCACGGCGCTGCCGTTGCGAGCCGAGCGCCTGCGCGAGCTGATCCGAGCAGCCAGGACATGAGGCCGCCATGGCGACGCTGCGTGTGATGCTGTTCCGCTCGGCCTACAACCTGCCCGTCACGGCAGGCGTCGAACGGCACGTGTTCGCGCGCCACGGCCTTGACCTGGACATCGCCTACACCCGCGGCTCGCAGATGATGACTGCGGCGCTCCTCGGCGGCGGCGTGGACGTCGGGGTCCTGTCCGCCGACGACGTCGTGTACGAGGTCGAGTCGCACCGCGCCGACCTCTTCGCCTTCATGGGGCTCCACCGGGGGATCCTGAGCCTCGTGGCCCGCCCGGGCGTGCGGACTGCGGTTGACCTCCGCGGCGGCCGCCTGGGCGTGGACGACCCTGTCTCGGGCTTCGCCCTCGTCGCGCACCGGATCCTGCGCGACCTTGGCCTCGGGCAGGACGACTACGAGGCGGTGGCGGCGGGCGGCCACGAGCCCCGCACGCGGGCGCTGCTCGACGGCAAGATCGACATGGCGCTGCTGACCGCGCCCTTCACCGAGCAGGCCGTCGACCGTGGCTTCACGCTCCTCGCGCGCGCGCGCGATCACGTGCCCGCCTACCAGGCCTCCTGCGGCGTGACCACGCGGCGCTGGGCCGCGGCCCACGCGGATGCGCTGGTGGCGTACGTCCGCGCCTACCGCGAGGCCATCCAGTGGGCGCTCGCCCCGGCCAACCGCGCCGCCGCCATCGCCCATCTCGCGCGCGAGTTCACGCTCGACGACGACCTCGCCGCGCGCTCGTACGCCGCCCTCACTCACCCGCGCGACGGCCTCTCCCGGGACGCTGCCATCGACGTCGCCGGCGTGCAGACCGTGCTCGAGCTGCGCGTCGACGCGGGACTGCTTCCCAGCCCGCCTCCCGACCCTGCCCGGTATTACGACCCCGCCTACCTCGAGCGCGCCGCCGCCACCGGGTAGCTCCCCGCATTCGTCCCACGATGCGAGCGCTCGTCCTCCGGCGAGAGCGCGTTCAGCACCTGCGTCTTTTAGTCGCGTCGTGTTCTGAAGGCGCTAGTGCTCTCTGACCAAGTGAGTAACATGGCGAAAGCGTGGTCGTGACTGAAACACGGGTTCGCTCAACCGACCGGAACCCCGGCGATCCAAAACCGCCAGCCGCTGAGTAATTGGTCGTCTACGCGGCCCCGGCCAGCTCGACCTCATCGAGGACGTCGTCCAGGACGCCCTCGTCAAGGCCCTCGAGCAGTGGCCGTACTCGGGCGTGCCCCGGCGGCCGGCCGCGTGGCTGGTGCAGACGGCCAAGCACCGGGCGATCGACCTTCTCCGGCGCCAGGCCGTCTTCACGAGCAAGGCCGAGCACATGCTGCGTGACTGGGAGGCGACGGAGCCCGGCACGAACGGCGAGATCGTACCCGCCGCGCTCAGTGACGACGTGCTGAGCATGATGCTCATGTGCTGCCACCCCGCGATCCCGCGCGAAGGCCGGGTGGCGCTCGCCCTCAGAGCCGTCGCCGGTTTCAGCGTCGGCGAGATCGCCCGGGCGTTCCTGGTCGAGGAACCGACGATCGCGCAGCGCCTCGTCCGCGCCAAGCGCCAGATCCGCGACCATGGCATCGAGTTCGCGCTGCCTCCCCCGCCCGAACTTCCGCCGCGCCTGGACTCGGTGCTCGAGGTGCTCTACCTCTGGTTCAACGAAGGCTACCTGGCTCGCGAGGGTGCAGATCTCGTTCGCCGCGAGCTGTGCGAAGAGGCGATGCGTCTGGCCGCGCTCCTCACGCAGCGCCCGCGGACGGACCTCCCGAAGGCCCACGCCCTGCTCGCGCTCATGCTGTTCCAGGCCGCGCGCTTTCCCGCACGCTGCCCTGGGCAGACACCATTCGGAAGGTCCATCCTCTGCTCGCGGCGAACTTCGCCTGTTCCTCGGGAGGATCGGGCGAGACCACGACAAAGGCGGCGCGATCCTCCAAGTGCCTGGCCAGGCCGTTGAACCCGTCCGCCCACATCGTGCAGTAGGGACAAGCTCTGCCCATGTTGTGAATCGCGATGAGCTCGTCTTTGTCGCCGAAGAGCGACGAGAGCGTCACCGTGTCTCCCCTGGCGCTCACGAACGTGTAGTCCTCGACGTCGAGCGCCGGGAGACGCCGGCGGAGGCTGGCCAGCCTCTCCTTTCCTTTCTTGACCTGCTGTTCGCTCCTCGAGATCTCACGCTCGACGTCCACTCGCTTCCTCGTCTTCATCGGTCCAGAACCTGACCGCACGACGCGTTGACGATGGTCCCGTGAGTGTACTGGCGCGGTTCGAGGCCAGGAAGGCGATGATTTCGGCGGTCTCGGGCACGGTCGGCGTGCGCTTGAGCAAGGTCTTTCCCGCTGCGGCTTGCAGCCAGATCGACGCTCCCTCCCGAGCGAATATCCGAGCGACCTGGCTCCCGATCTTGCCCTGCGGCGCCAAACACGACGGCCGTCTTGTTCTCCAAGACCATGCCCTGCCTCCCCTCGTGTTTCACGGTCACCATATGGACGAACGAGGAGGGCTCGGATCGACAAGGCAGGGCCGCCAAGTTCCAGGCGTCGACTCGTACACGGGCTGGTCCACCAGTGAGCGCGTGCTCCCGGTCAGTACCGCCGTGATATAGAGTAGCGGCCACACCCCGACGAGCGACCCCGCCGCCGCGCGCAGGCGGCGCTCAGGAGGAAGGCATGCCGCGCACGCTGCCGTCCCTTGGAGGAGCCATGACCATGCAATGGATCGCACGACTGCTTCTGATGTCGGCGGTGATGCTCGGCCTTCACCTGACGGCCTTCGGTCAGGCCGCGAAACCGCCGATCAAGATCGGATTGCTCCTGCCCTACACCGGCGTCATCGCCGTCAACGGTCAGGAAACCAGCAAGGGCGTCGAGTTCTATCTTTCGAAGATCGGGAGCAAAGCCGGCGGGCGCGAGATCCAGCTCATCAAGGAGGACGACGAGGCCAAGCCCGACGTGGGTCTGACCAAGACGCGCAAGCTGGTCGAGCGCGACAAGGTCGACATGCTGATTGGCCCGGTTCACAGCGGCGTGGCCCTCGCCATCCGCGACTACGTGAACGAGCAGGGCATCCCGCTGATCATCCCGGTGGCGTTCACCCGCGACATCACCGCGCCCGGCAAGGCGAGTCCGTGGATCTTCCGCGTCGTCGAGACCACCGACCAGGGAAACTATCCCATGGGGACCTGGATCGCGAAGAAGACCCCGCACCGGAAAGTGGTCGTCATGGCCTCGGACTTCGTGGCCGGACGGCATTCGGTGGAAGCCTTCATCGCGGCCTTCCGCGCCGCGGGCGGGCAGATCGTGAAGGAGATCTACGCGCCGCTCAACACCGCGGACTTCGCTCCGTTCATGGCCCAGGTGGCCGGGCTCGGCGCGGACGCGGTCTACGCCTGGTTCGCCGGGGCGGACTCGATCCGGTTCGTGAAGGCATACCGGGAATACGGGCTCGCCGGCAAGCTTCCGCTCTTCGCGTACAACACGCTGGTCGACGACGTGCTGCTGCCGACGCTCGGCGATGCCGCGCTCGGGATCGTGAGCATCGGCCACTACAGCGCCGCCCTGGACACGCCGGAGAGCCGGGCCTTCGTGCGGGACTACGAGGCTCGGTACAACGCCTGGCCCACCCGCTACGTCGAGCTGGGCTACGTGTCGGGGCAGCTCGTCGGCGCGGCCGTCGAGGCGCTGAAGGGCGAGATCGGCGACCGGGCGAAGTTCCGCGACGCGATCCGGAGTGCGGCGACGCAGATCAAGCCCCCGCGCGGCCCGATCCAGTTCGACCGGTACCAGCAGGTCATCACGGACGTGTACATCATGAGGGTGGAGCGGCGGGACAACCGGCTCATCAACGCCATCATCGATCGGATCCCCAAGACGTCCCAGGAGGAGAACTGGAAGTGGTGGAACAAGTGAGCTCGCAACGCAGCCCTTCGGGCTGCGCACGGGACGAGGGGGGCCCACTCCGCCAGCCCCACGGGGCTCTGCCCTGCGCCACCCGCCCGGCCTCCCGCTCGTCGCTCATGAATAATCCAGACTAGTCCTCCTGAAGCAGGTGGTCGCGCTGGGTCGTCCCCGTGTAGTCCTGGCGGTAGCGCCCCCGTCGTTGCAGCTCCGGCACCACGAGATCGACGAACTCCTCGATGGCGCCCGGCGTGTAGATCGGCGAAAGCATGAACCCGTCGCCGCCCACCTCGTCGAAGTAGGCTTCCATCTGGTCGGCGATCTGCGCAGGCGTGCCGACCATCTGGGGCAGGCCGACGCTTTGCCCGTGGCGTTGCGCCACTTCGCGTACCGTCAGCAGCTCGCCCGTCATGGTGCGATACCGCGTCTGCATCCGCTGCAATTGTGGCTCGGTCCGCAAGGCCATCAGCTCGTCGAGCGACAGGCGCGACAGATCGAAGTCGAGGTGCCCGGAGAGGATCGCCAGGCCGCCCTCGAGCGGCACCAGGCTGTTGTGCAGCTCCTGCTTCTCGCGGGCCTCTTCCGCCGTCGCGCCGATGATCGGCTGCATGCCGAACAGGATCTTGCACGCCTCGGCCCTGCGTCCCTCCCTCACGGTCCCGCTCTTGACGTCGTCGTAGTACGCCTTGGCGCCCGCGATGTTCGGCTGGATCGCGAAGATCGCGTCGGCGTACCGCGTCGCGAACGACCGGCCTTTCGGCGAGCTCCCCGCCTGTAAGATCGCCGGGCCGTTCTGCGGCGAGCGCACGACGTTCAGCGGCCCGCGCGACTTGAAGAACCGGCCCACGTGCTCGATCCGGTGCACCTTGGCCGGATCCGCGAAGACGCCTGCTTTCCGGTCCATCACGACGGCGTCCGCCTCCCAGCTATCCCAGAGCTTGCGGCAGACCTCGATGAACTCGTGGGCGCGCTCGTAGCGCTGGTCGGCCGGCAGGAGCGCTTCGCCGTAGTTCGCGGACTGGTTGTGGTTCAGCGACGTGACCACGTTCCAGGCAGCGCGCCCGCGCGTCAGATGATCGAGGGTGGCCCACAGGCGCGCGGCGTAGAACGGGTGGGAATGGCTGATGGAGAACGTCGCGCCAAGCCCGATGCGCGAGGTGGCCGCGCCCATCCACGACAGCAGCGGGATGGGGTCATGCTCCGGGGCCTGGGTCGCGTGGCGGATAGCGGGGTCCATCGCCCCTCGATACGTGTCCGAGATGTAGTTCAGGTCGGCGAAGAAGACCATGTCGAACTTGCCGCGCTCGCAGACCCGGGCGATGTGCTGATAGAGCTCCGGGCGCGTCCAGTCGTAGTTCGCCTCGGCGGTGCGTGGATGCCGCCACATGGCGAGGCTGTGATAGGTCGGCCCATGCACGAGGAATTGCGCCAGGTGCATTTTTCTCTTTCGCAC
>JBGPXN010000017.1:0-45675 GCA_041492755.1 Methylomirabilia bacterium
GAAGGCGGCCTGCGCGGCCGCGACGCCGGCGCCCGGCTCGGCCTTGTAGCCGAGATCGCGAAGGGCGAGCTCCAGCGCGCCGAGGGTGGGCAGCACGTAGTGCGGGCTCGCCGTGATACCCATCGTGCCGATGCGCAGCGTCGTCATCCGCATCCGGTCGAGCCCGGTCCCGATGAGGATCCCGTACTGGTCACGCATGCGGGCGACGACGGCGGCCGGCTCCACGTCCTTCGGGGTCTTGATGCAGGTTCATCGCCTGGATCACCGGCCACGGCAGCTCGGTGGGGCCAGGGATCATGAGGATGGGGCGCGTGTGGCACTGGGCCCAGTTCACGGTCGGCGACATGTCTCACCTCGGCGGAAAAGCTGACCCATTCTAGCGCACGCCGGCGGACGCCGGACCCCCACTCAAACCCCGGCCGCGATCGGGCGCCGGTAGATGAAGTAGAGGTTGCGCGCGTAGACGAACAGGCCGGCGAACTGACCGATGATGAAGACAGGGTCACGGCGGTAGATCGCGTAGGCCAGCAGCGTCACCCCGCCGCCGATCGAGAAGTACCAGAACGGCGTGGGCACCACGCTCGCCTTCTTGCGCTCGGAGGCGATCCACTGCACGAGGAAGCGGGCGGAGAACAGCGCCTGCCCGAGCAGGCCGACGCCGAGCCACACCTGGTCAACCGTCATGACGCGGTACCTCGCCGGCGGTGAAGAACTTCGGCCGAGCGAGCGGTCAGCGGGCGCCGGCGAACATCGCGCGCAGCACTTCGTACGCCTTGCGTAGCTCGGCCGGGCGCCGCGCCGCGACCAGCGCGAAGATGCGCTCGGCCTCGGGGGTGGGAACGTGGGAGCTCTTGTTGGACTGAACGTCCGTGAGCTGGCGCAGCGGCACCTCCAGCGCGGTGGCGACGCGATAGAGACTGTCCACCGAGATGGACTTCTCGCCGCGCTCCACTTCGCCGATGAACTTTCCGCTGAGGCCGGACCGCTCCCCGAGCCGCTCCTGACTGAGGGCGTGCTCTTTTCGCAGAGCCCGGAGGCGCTGTCCCAGAAACTTCCTCACGTGCTTGACCGCTCGTTCTGACACGACAATATCCTTGTGGTATTTCGAGGCAAACACCATGCCACCGAAAGTGCGGTTCGGTGGCAGTAAGCGAATGACGCTGAGCGTAACATTCCCGAGCCGGCTCGCAACCCGCCTTAGGTGGTAATTGGGTGGAGGCAACGGCCCGTGGAGAAACCGGGAACGTCACCCGGACAGCGGCTCGGTGCTCCCGGACATGAGAGCCAGCACGAGGGCGCCCTGGGGCGTGGTCACGGTGTGCACGCATCCGGGCGGCCGCCGCGCGTAGTTGCCGGCGCCGCAGGTGCCGGTGTCGTCGGTCACGCTGCCCTCGAGGACGAAGATCTGCTCGTCGCCGAGATGCCGGTGGCGCGGGACCGTGGCCCCCGGGTCGTAGCGCACCAGGACCGCGCGCCGGTCCCCGTTTTCCCATAGGATCTTCCAGTGCACCCCCGGCCGGCGTGTCTGCCAGTCGACGCCGGCCGGGTCGACGTAGAGGCTCGTCGGGGCCGTCGTCACGGCACGTCCGCCTGCACCGCGTCGCCGACGAGCCGCACCGGATAGACGGTGATGGTGAGATCCTCGGCGACTCGGCACCGGCCAGTGGCCAACTCGAAGTCGAAGCCGTGCCAGGGGCAGACGACGGCGTCGCCTTCGATCCATCCCTCGGCGAGGGGGCCATCCTCGTGCGGGCAGAGCGCGCTCGTCACGTGGAAGTGGCCGCCTCCCGCGTTGAACACCGCGACGATGAGACCGTTGACCTCGACCAGCGTGCCCTGTCCAAGGGGAACGTCGTCCGTGCGCGCCACCGTCACGAAGGCCATCAGCGTTGCGCCAGCGCTTCGTCGATGGCCGCGCGGAAGTTTTCCACCGGATGCGCGCCCACCAGGGGCCGGCCGTTGATCAGGAACGTCGGAGTGCTCCGCACCCCGAGGGCGCGCGCCTGCGCCACGTCCTCGCTCACCGCGGCCGCGTGGATGCCGGCGTCCAGGCAGCGCGCGAAAACCTCCCGGTCGACGCCGATCTCGGCGGCATAGCGTACGAGGTCGGCGCGCTCGAAGGCCGGCTGGGCCGCGAACAGGCGGTCGTGGTACTCCCAGTACTTGCCGGCGGCGCCGGCGCAGCGGGCCGCCTCGTGGGCGCCCCGGGCCAGCGAATGCATGGGCAGCGGCAGGTCCTTGAACACCAGACGCACCTTTGCTTCGTATTCCTTCAGCGTTTGCGCCAGCGCCCGCTGGACGTTACGGCAGTGCGGTCACTGGTAGTCGGAGAACTCGACGATGGTCACCGGCGCCGTGGCCGGCCCCATCGTCATGAAGGGCTGGACGGTGACGTTGACCTGGGCCGGGACCGCGGTGGCGCCGAGCAGGAGCCCGGCCCCCATGACGACCAGGGCGCCGCGGCGGTCCATCACGCCGCGCGGCCTTCCTCGGTGAGCGACGTGATCACGTACGTGCCGCTCTTCTCGTCTCGTTGCAGGGTGACGATCTTCTGCTTGGCGGCTTCCTCGAGTAGCTTCGAGAAGGTCGAGAAGCCGTAGTAGGACTCGTTGAACGCGGGGTTCTTGCGGATCATGGTCTGCTTGACCATCGAACCCCACAGCGTCTCCTTGTTTTCGCGCTGCAAGGCCTGGATGGCGTCGATGAGCTGAGCCATCGCTTCCGCCTTCTTCTCGGGCAGCCCCCGCAACAGGTTCGTCTTCTTGGTGTCGCGGATGAGGTCCTCGTAGAAGATGAACTCGTCGCAATTGGCGACGAGCAAGTCCGAGGAGGAGGACTTCACGCCGAGGCCGATGACGTACCGGTCGTTTTCCCGCAGCTTGGACACGAGCGGCGAGAAGTCGGAATCGCCCGACACCAGCGCGAAGCTGTCGATGTGGGTCTTGCCATAGGCGAGGTCGAGCGCGTCCACCACCATCCGGATGTCGGCGGAGTTCTTCCCGCTGTACCGGCTCTGCGGGACGTCGATGAGCTCGATCGCCCACTCGTGAAACGGCCGCTTGTACTCGGTGAAGCGGTTCCAGTCGGCATAGGCGCGGCGCACGATGATCTTGCCCTTCTCGAGGAGGCGTTCGAGCACGAGCTTGATCTCGAACTGCTTGTACTGCGCTTCCTTGACGCCGCGGGCGATGTTCTCGAAATCGATGAACAACGCCAGCTTCCGTTCTCCGTTCATTTCCAATGTCCTTTCGAGGTCAACCGGTCATACGGTCCTGCCGGGCGGCAATCGCTGGTGGGTCTGCATCGCTACCGACTTATTATAAATCCTTCGCCGCATGGCATCGTCGCTTTCCGGGACGGCGGCGGCGGGCCGCGCGAGGACGGATGCGCGCCGACGCCGGTGTATCATGAGCCGGTTCGACGGCGCCTCTGCGGTCCGAGATCTGGAGGTCACGACGCATGAAGCGGGTCCAGCCCGAAGTCGCCGACCGAGTCCCACCCGGGCAGTCGTTGACGACGAAGTGGCCGGTGCTCACGTACGGCCTGACGCCGCGGTTCGATCCGGCACGCTGGTCCTTCCGGTGCTTCGGGCTCGTCGAGCGCGAGGTCGCGTGGACGTGGGCGGAGCTTCTGGCGCTGCCGCGGGTCACCCTCACCTCCGACGTCCACTGCGTCACGCGCTGGTCCAAGCTCGACAACCGCTGGGAAGGCGTGCACATCCGCGAGATCATGAGGCGCGTTCAGGTCCGGCCGGAGGCGCGCTTCGTCCTCATCCACGCTGACCCGGACTACACCACCAATCTTCCGCTTGGGGACCTCGTCGACGACGACGTGCTGCTCGCGCTCAGGCACGACGGCAAGGATCTCGAGCCCGACCACGGCGGTCCGCTCCGCCTGGTGGTTCCCAAGCTCTACTTCTGGAAGAGCGCGAAGTGGCTGCGCGGCTTCGAGTTCCTGGACGTCAATCCGCCCGGCTTCTGGGAGCAGAACGGCTATCACATGCACGCCGATCCATGGCAGGAGGAGCGCTACTCCGATCAGGAGACGCGGGCCATGCAGCAGATGCGGGCGGAGGCGGCGAGGAAACTCCGCGAGCGTTGAGCATCGGGGGAGCGCCAGCAGCGCTAGTGCGTCCGTTGCCCCGCGGCGGGAAACGGGTCCTTCGACCCCTGTCGCACCCGCCCATCGGCCCCGCGTCGCGTGTTGCGGGTTCTTAACATGATTTCCCGACCGGAACACTAGCGAAGGAACCGCAGGCGTGTGCGCACGATCCACGCGTGGACGATGCCGGCGCCGAGGAGCACGGCGACACCGACGGCGATCCAGCGGACTTCGCCGCGCGGCTCGGTGTCACGATAGTGCAACAGCCCCACCACGACGAGCGCGCATCCGATCACGGTGGCGGCCGTCCGCGCGGCCTCGACGAATCGCAGCCAGGCCGGGCTGCCCCCACCGAGGACGAGTGCCGCGAGCAACACGGTGACCGCGGCGATGAGACTGGACGCGGCGCCGAGCGTGATGAGCCATGCCAGCGTCAGCTCGGTCGCGTCGCGGATGGGGCCCAGGTAGAGCAGATGCGCGATCACCCACGCCATCACGAGGGCGGTGGCGCCGTACCCGACCAGCCGAGTCATCGCGAGACGCCACCCGCCACCCGAGCCACCTCCGACACGAACTCGCGGAGCAGGGCGCGAAACGCCGCGGGTTGATCCGCGGGGACGGTGTGGCCCGCGTCCGGAACTTCCACCAGCCGCGCCCAAGGTGAGGTCTCCGTCATGCGCCGGGCGTCCTCGGGGGAGAGGACATCCGAATCGGCACCGCGTACGAGCAGCGTCGGGCAGGTGATCGCGCGCCACAGCGGCCACAGCTCGGTGGGATCGTGCCAGCGCCCGCTGCGCATGGCGTCGCGGATGGCGCGGTCGTACGTCCACGCCACGCCGCCGTCGGGCCCGGGACGCACCGCGTGCGAAACGCGGGCGCGCAGCAGCGCTTCGTCCTGCCGCGGGTTGGCGGCGCGCGCGTAGCGGTAGGCGGCCTCGACCGATTCGAAGCGCTCGGGTGACGCCGCCATCAGCGCGCCCACCCGGCGGCGGCCCGCCTCCGCGATGTCGGGTCCGATGTCGATCACCATCAAGCGGGTCACCCGGGCGGGATGGTTAGCGGCGTAGGCGATTCCGACGCGGCCGCCCAGCGAGAGGCCCACGAGCGCGATCGACGGAAGGGCGAGCGCGTCGACGAATGCGGCGAGGTCGTCCGCCATGGTGGCGACGGTGTAATCGCCGTCGGTGGCGGGGGCGGAATCACCGTGACCGCGCAGGTCCGGCGCGAGCACGTGGTGACGGTCGGCCAGCAATCGCGCCTCCTCGTCCCAGGTGCGCCCGTGGCCGGTAATGCCGTGGAGGAAGACGACCGCGGGACGGCCCGGCTCGCCCGTCTCCGTGTAGTGGAAGCGTTGGCCGTGCAGATCGATCCACCGATCGACGATGAGTGTCATCGGCGTGGCGATTTTACCACCGCAAACTGCTACGATCCGCCGGATGACGTCCCACTCGCCCGCGCACGGCGCGCAGGCCTCGCGCGGCGCCCTGGTGAGAGCCCTCGTGCTCACGGGCTGCTTCATGGTCGTGGAAGCGATGGGCGCGGTGTGGGCGGACAGCCTCGCGCTGGCCGCGGACGCCGCCCACATGCTGACCGACGTCGGCGGGCTCGGGCTCGCGCTCTTCGCCGTGTGGATCGCCTCCCGCCCGCCGACGCCGGCCAAGACGTACGGGTACTATCGCGTCGAGATCCTGGCCGCCCTCGTCAACTCCGTCGTGCTGCTCGTGCTGGCGGGTGGAATTCTGCTCGGCGCCTACCACCGCCTGCGCGCCCCCCGCGAGGTCCAGGGGGGCCTCATGCTCGGCGTCGCGGCCCTCGGGCTCGGTGTGAACCTCGTGGCCGCCTGGCTGCTGCGCCCCGCCGCGAGCAGCAGCCTCAACGTTCGCGCCGCCTATCTCGAGGTGCTCAGCGACGCCGTCAGCTCGCTCGGCGTGCTCGCCGCCGGCCTGGTGGTGGTCACCACCGGCTGGTACCTCGTCGACCCGCTCATGAGCGCGGGCATCGCGATCTTCATCGTGCCGCGGACGTGGCGCCTGCTCACCCAGGCCGTGAACGTGTTGCTGGAAGGCACGCCGGCGCATCTGTCGCTGGAGGAAGTCGAGGCGGCCATCGTGCAGGTGCCGGGCGTCCGGCGCGTCCACGATCTCCACGTGTGGGCCTTGACCTCCGGCCACGAGGCGATGAGCGCGCACGTGGTGGTGACGGACCTGCGTGACAGCGAGCGGCTGTTGCAGGCGCTGCACGCGGTGGTCCACACGCGCTTCGGCATCGATCACACGACCATCCAGCTCGATCTGGAGCCCGCGGGGCCGCTCCGCATCAAGCCGCCGGCGGGGTGACGACCGCTGCGGATCACCCCACCCGTTCCGGGGGCGGTATAGTGTCGGCCCATGCGAGGAGGCGACCGATGACCACGACCTACGCGTTGAAGGACAAGGCGTACGGCGAGCCGATCACCACCCGCGGCTTCGTCTTCATGGACACGCCCGGCCACGATCCCGTCTCCATCACCGGCCTCGTCGCCGGCGGCTGCAACATGATCTGCTTCACCACCGGCCGCGGCTCGGTCTTCGGCTGCAAGCCGGTGCCGTCGATCAAGCTCGCCACCAACTCCCTCATGTACCGGCACATGGAAGAGGACATGGACGTCAATTGCGGCGTGATCCTCGAGGGCACGCCGCTGCCGACGGTGGGCCACCAGATCTTTGAGGAGATCATCGCCGTCGCCTCCGGCAAGCGGAGCAAGAGCGAGCTGTCGGAAGTGGGGGAGGAAGAATTCGCGCCCTGGATCATCGGACCGGTGATGTAGAGACTACGGCTGTCCCCTCATCTACCCGTCCAGTCCCTCCCACCGCAAGACGTAGAGCCCGTGGTTCTTGTCCGTGAGGTAGACGAAGCCGCGCCGGTCCACCAGCACGTCCTCCGACTGCGCGACGAGCTTGCGGGGCAGCACGCCGAGGCGGACCAGCGGATCGGGCGGCACGAACGAGCCGACCTCGCGCGGCAGCCGCGGGTCCGCGATGTCGATCACGCGCAGTCCCGCGTTGAAGTACGTGAGGAACACGACGTCGTCGCGATCGAACAGCACCGTCTGATGCTGCGGCTGGTGCTGATTGTGGGGACCGAAGCGGCCGCCGCGCTCGCAGAAGTTCTTCCACGGCGCATCGGCGGGCGGCGCGGGGAGCGGGAACAGGGAGACGAGCCGCGGCGCCGCCTCGTCGCTGACGTCGACGAGACCGGCGAAGCCGAGCGGCTCGCGACAGTCCTCGGCGATCGCCTCGGAGTTGACGGCGACGAGCTTGCGATCCGGCAGCGGCACCGCGGTGTGGACGGCGATGCGTGACTGGAACGGCGGCGAGAACGAGAGCTGGCTCACCAGCCGCGGCGCGGTGACGTCGGCGACGTCGAGGATGACGAGGCCGGCCGCGCCGTAGGGCAGGTACGCGCGATCGCCGACAGTGTACGGGCCGCCGTGTAGTCCCGTGTCCGGCGGCGCGCCGGTCTCGCCGCCCTCGCGCCACTGGCCGGGCACCCACCAGCGGCCGACTTCGCGCGGCCGCGACGGATCGACGATGTCGACGATCTGGTAGACGTTGCCGGTGTAGCCGGGCAGACCGGAGGCGAGATGCACGTAGCGTCCACCGTCGTAGTAATTGCGATGCGTGCCCGAGCCGCCGGTCGCCCAGTGGCCGAGCCGCACCGGCTTCTCGGGATCGCGCACGTCCCACACGAGCATCCCCGTCTCGAAGGGCGCGCGCGGATCGTCGCCCCAGCCGGTGCCGATCCGCTCGAGCGCGGTCACCATGCGGCCCTCGGCCACCTGGACCTGGATCGTCCACGTGTTTGCCGGCCCGTCGATGAATCGTAGCAGGCGCGGCGATGCCGGGTCGGTGACGTCCATGACGGACCAGCCGCGATGCCAGAGATGTCCGAGATAGAGATAGAAGCGGCTGCCGACCTCCTGCATCGCGAGCTTGAAGCCGGGACGGCCATCCAGATCGCTGTACCCGACGACACGGACGCGATCGCTCCAGGAAGGGCCGGGCGGCACGGGCATGGGCGGCTCCTAAACGGTCAGGCGTGAGAGCTGCTCAGGACTGGACGACGGTCACGACGAGGCCGATCGACGCGAGGATGTTGCCGACGCGCACGCACTCGACCTCGGCGGCCACTTTCACCACGGCCTTGCCGGTGTTGTGGACTTGCCAGGCGAGTTCCCAACCCTTGGCTTCGGAGCAGGCGATGGCCTTCTGGAGCTGGCGGACCACCTCTTCGAACGTGTGACACTCGCAGTTGTGCAGGATGGTCATCCAGGGCGGCGCGACTGCTGTCGCGGTGACTTCCTCCGTCTCGGCGTATGGCCGCGCCTGCTCCGTGGTCATGTCCCCGGCGGCTCCATTATCCCACCGGGGTCCCGAACGCACCGCCGGCCCGGAGCGCGGCGATGCGCTCGGGGGCATAGCCGAGCAGCGACGTCAAGATCGCGTCGGTGTGCTGACCGAGGCGGGGCGCCGGCGCGGGTGACGTCACCGCGCCCGGCGTCTTGATCGGCGATGCCACCTCGCGGATCGTGCCGAGCTCCGGGTGTTCGACCTCGATGATCATGTCGCGCGCGAGTACCTGCTCGTCGACCAGCGCTTCGGCCAGCGTGTTCACGGGCGCGCACGGCACGCGGCCGCGCATTCGCGCCAGCCACTCCGCGGTCGTGCGCTGCTGGAAGCGCGACTTGAGGAGCACGATGAGGGCCGTCTTGTTGGCCAGGCGATCGGCGAACGTGGCGAACCGCGGGTCGGCGCCGACCTCGGGCAGCTCCAGCGCCTCCAGCAGCGCGTCCCAGAACTTCGGCTTGTTGCAGAAGACGACGATCCATCCGTCACGGGTGGGAAAGTTCTGCGCGGGCACGATGGCCTGGTGGCCCGAGTCGGCGACCCGCGCGGGCTGCCAGTCGCGATTGAGGGTCCAGGTCGCCAGATACGACAGCATGCTGACCGCGGTGTCGAGCAGCGAGACGTCGACGTCGCGGCCGACGCCGCTCCGTTGCGCGTCCCACAGCGCCGCGAGCAGGCCGGCCGCCGACACGTAGCCGCCCGCGAAGTCGATCACCGAGACCCCGCACTTGCCGGGCGGCCCGTCCGGCTCTCCGGTCAGGGCCATGTAGCCGGCGTAGCCCTGGATCAGATAGTCGAAGGCCGGCTCGGCCGCGCGGGGCCCCGTCGTGCCAAAGCCGGAGACCGCGCAGCAGACGATCGCGGGGTTCACCGCGCAGAGCGTCTCGTAGGTCAGGCCGAGCTTGGCGGGCTGATCACCGCGCAGGTTGCTGTAGACGGCGTGGGCCACGCGCACGAGATCGAGGAACACGGCGCGGCCGTCGGAATGGCGGAGGTCGAGCGTCACCGACTGCTTGCCGCGGTTGAACGACTGGAAGAAGAGCGAATCGCCGTCGGCCGCGTCCGGCCCCGTGTAGCGCGACACGTCGCCCCCCACGCCCGGGTCCTCGATCTTGATCACCTCGGCCCCGAGATCGGCCAGCAGCTGGGTGCCGAAGGGGCCGGCGCCGAACTGGGAGATGGCCAGCACGCGCAGACCGGCGAGGGGCGCGCGGCTCATGCCGGGAGCTGGCCCTCGCCGAGCGTCGCGTGATTCTTCTTCGGCACCAGCGCGGTGCGCCGGAACGTCATCACCCGGACGCCGTGCTGATTGGTGACCCGTGTTTCCAGCGTCACCGTGCCGCGATCGCCTTGCCGCGACTCCCGGAGGGCGAGCACCGTCGACTCCGAGTACAGCGTGTCGCCGATGAAGGTCGGGTGGTCGTGGGTGATCTTCTCGATCTCGAGATTCGCGATGGCGCGGCCCGACACGTCGGCCACGGTCATGCCGATGCCGATCGAGAACACGAGGGGGCCGAGCACGACGCGCTGGCCGTGCTGGGTGTGGGTCGCCGCGTAGTGGGCGTCGCTGTGGATCGGGTGCTGGTTCATGGTGAGGAGGGCGAACCAGGTGCAGTCGGCTTCGTTGATGGTGCGTCCCGGCCAGTGACGGATGATCTCGTCGACCCTGAACTCCTCGAAATACCGCCCATACGCCATGGTCGCGCCCGGGGCTCAGTCGTGCCGGCGCCGCAGCCGGCGCGCGAGGTGGAGGCGGGCCTGGTCGGCCGGAATCGGAACGTGAGCGAGCCGGGCCGCGTCGCGATAGAAGCGCTCGACGGGAAACTCGGTCGTGTAGCCGTAGCCGCCGTGGATGCGCATCGCTTCGAGCGTGACGCTGGCGGCCATGTCCGCCGCCTGGATCCGCGCCAGCGCTGCGCGGTCGGCGTCCGCGCCGGCATCGATCACCAGCAGTCGCGCCGCGGTGATGGCGGTGGCCATGTCGGCGAGCTTGAGCTGAATCGCCTGGTGCTGGCAGATCGGCTTGCCGAACGTCGAGCGCTGCTGCGAGTAGCGCAGCGCGGCTTCGAACGCGGCCTGGGCGAGGCCGACACCGCTGGCGCCCGCAGCCAGGTTGGCGAAGGCCAGCGCCGTCTCCGCGGCGGTCGCCGCCGCGCTTCCCACGGCGACGATCGCTTCGGGCCCGACCCGGACGTCGTCGAGAGTGACGGCCGCACCACCCGCGGCGCGCTGACCGAGACTGGCTTCGGCGGCGCCCACGGTGACGCCGGGCGTGGCCCGGGGCAGCAGGCACACGATCGGTTCGCCAGCGCCGGCCGTTGCCACCACGAGCAGCAGATGAGCCCGCGCGGCATTGTCGACGAGCCGCGCCGTGCCGTGAACCACCAGCTCGTCGCCGGCGCGGCGAGCCGCAAACGTCCCGCCGAGCACGACGGCGGCGAGCTGCTCGCCGCGCGCCAGCCCCGGGAGCCATTGCTCGCGCTGCGGGCGTCCGCCGTGAGCGGCGACGACGCGCGCGACCGTGAGGTGCGCCGCCACCACCGTGGCCAACGAGGCCCAGCCGCGCGCCAGCTCCTCGAGCAGCATCGCGACGGTCGGCTCCTCGAGGCCGAGACCGCCTTGCTCGACCGGCGTGACGGCGCCGAGCACGCCGAGATCGGCGAGGGCGCCGACGACGGCGGCCGGAAGCTCGCCGGCCCCGTCGTAATCGGCCACCACCGGTACGATCTCCTTCTCCACGAACTGACGGACGGCGAGGACCATGTGTCGTCGATCTTCGGGCTCGCCCTCGCGTGACGTCAGCGCGCCCAGGCGCTCACCGTAGCGGTGCAGAAGGTTGCGGGCGATGATCGTCCGCTGGATTTCGTTGGTGCCCTCGCCGATGATCATGAGCGGCGTATCGCGGTAGTAGCGCTCGAGCGGAGAGGCGGCGAGCGTGGCCGTGGGGCCGATGACCCGGAGGCCGCTGGCGGCGAGATCCTGCGCGATCTCGGACGCGTAGAGCTTGGCCATGCCGGCTTCCAGGTCGCAGCGCTCGCCGCGGTCCTTCATGCCGGCCGCCCAGTAGGTGAGGAGGCGGGCCGCACCGAGCTTCGCCGCCATGTCGGCGAGGAGCGGGGTGTCGACGGCGGCGGGCTCCGCGCGGAGGTGGGCGACGGTGTCGTCGAACACCGCCTGGGCGACGCCGACCGCGCGCGCCGCGATGTTGATGCGTCCGGCCTCGAGCCCGCTCATCACGTGCTTGAAGCCGCGGCCTTCGACGCCGCCCACGAGGTTGGCGGCCGGTGTCTCGAAGCCGTCGAAGAGCAGCTCGGCGGTGTCCACGCCTTTGTAGCCGAGCTTGCCGATGCTCTTGACCACGCGCAGCCCGGGATGGCCTTTCTCCACGACGAAGCACGACATCCCGCGGTGCCGGGGCGTCGCCGCGGAATCGGTGACGGCGAGGAGCGCGAACGTGTTGCCCTCGCGGCCGTTGGTCACGAACATCTTGGCGCCGTCGATCGTGTACACGTCACCGCGCCGGCGCGCCACCGTGCGGATGGCCTGCACGTCGGAGCCCGCGTGGGCCTCGGTCAGACAGAGCCCGCCGCGGGCCGCGCCGGCGGCGAAGCGGGGCAGGAACCGGCGGCGCTGCTCCTCGGTGCCGTGGTGGAGGACGATGAGCGCGGCCATGGTGTGGCTGTTGATCACGCCGGCCAGCGACATCCACCCGCGGCAGAGCTCCTCGATCACCTGCGCGTACGTCGTGACGTCCAGTCCGAGCCCGCCGTACGCCTCCGGCACCAGCGCCCCGAACAGTCCGAGGTCGCGCATGCGCGCGACCAGGTCGTGGGGATAGGCGTCGGCGTGCTCCAGCGCCGGCGCCTGCGGGCGGACGTCGTCGTCGACGAACCGACGAACGCGCGCGCGCAGCGTGTCGGCGCCGGCACGGGGAGGGATAATCATTGCGAGGAAGTTTACAATACAGCCGATGGGTCTCGACGGGCTGGTCCTGTACGTTCAGAGTCTCATCGACCGGCTCGTCCGCCGCCTCCGCCTCGGCAAGCCGCCGCGCCGCACCGGGCGTCGTCTCCTGATCGTGCAGATCGACGGCCTGTCCCGCGCCGTCCTCGAGCAAGCGATCGGCGAGGGACGGATGCCGTTTCTACGCAAGCTGCTCGCGCGTCGCCGCTGCCGCCTGACGCCGATGACGGTGGGGATGCCGACGTCCACTCCGGCGTTTCAGATGTCGGCCATGTACGGGGTGCGGCCCGACATCCCGGGCTTCCACTACCACGACAAGCGACGCCAGACGGACGTCTACTTTCCGCGCGCCGGTGACGCCGCGTTCGTGGAGGCGAATCAGGCCGCGGGCAGACGTGGGATCGTGACCGGCGGCAGCACCTACGGCTGCGTCTTCACCGGCGGGGCGACGAACAATCTCTTCAGCTTCGCCATGTTCAAGCGGCCAACCCGCGCGGGGTTGCTGCCGCTGCTCTCGGCCCTCCTGGTGCTGGCATGGGTGATCGCAAAGAGCGTGGTGCTCACGCTGGTCGAGCTGATACGGGGGGTATTGCGCCTGGTGGCCAAACCGTTCGGGAACGTGAGGCGCGACTGGAAGTGGCTCGCGCTCAAGGTCGGCCTGTCCATCTGGATCCGTGAGCTGTTCACGCTGTCGGTGTCCCGTGACGTCTACGCCGGCGTGCCGGCCATCTACGTCAACTACCTCGACTACGACGTCCTTGCTCATGCCTTCGGTCCGCGGCATCGTCGTGCCATGCGCGGGTTGCGGTTCGTCGACCGCTCGCTCCGCCAGCTCTGGCGGGTGGCCCGCCGGGTGCCCGAGCACCGGTACGACCTCTACATCCTGTCCGATCACGGCCAGGTCCACTGCCGGCCATACCAGACACTCACCGGCGGCGCGCCGATCGAGCGGCGGCTCTTCGACGAATTCTTCGCGCCGCTGTACGCGCCCGAGGTGAGGCCGGGCCGCCGTGCCGCGGCCGGCCGCCGGATCGCCAGCGGGATCAAGGCGTTTCGCAGTCATCGCGAGCCCGGGATCTTCCAGCGCTTCCTGAACTACCTCGAGCGCGATTTTCCCGCCCGACTCGAGCGCCGGGCCGATCGGACCCCGGAGTCGTTTCAGGGTGGGGACGTCCGCATCGTGGCGGCCGGGCCCAACGCGTTCGTCTACTTCCTGGACCGGCCTGAGCCGCTCACCGTCGAGACGATCGACGAGCGGAGGCCCGGACTCGTGGAGGAGATCTCCCGCGCCGTCGGTGTCGGCCTGGTCCTCGTACGCTCGGCCACGGGTCCCGTCTGCGCGTGGCGCGGGAAGCGTTACCGCCTCGGCCACGACGAGCCGGGGCCGTTTGCCGGCCGCGCCGACCTCGACGTCGTCGTGAGCGGCATTGCCGATCTCATGGCCATGCCAAGCGCGGGCGATCTGGTGATCTACGGCCACCAGGCCATGGAGGGGGACGTCTCCTTCGTCCATGAGATCGGCGCCCATGCCGGGCCGTCCGAGGCCGAGCTCCATACCTTCATCATCAGTCCGGCGCGCGTCGAGTTGCCGGCGCCGATCCACCATCCCGTCCAGCTCTACCAGCACTTCGTGAAGTACCAGCGCGGCGTGTCCGAAGCCGCGTGACGCCTCTCACCGTCGCCAGCTACAACATCCACCGCGGCGTCGGGCTGGACCGCCGCCTCGATCTGGACCGGATCGCGGCCGTCATCGGCGAGCTCCGCGCGGACGTGATCGGGCTCCAGGAGGTCATCCGGGCCGACGGCAGCCCGCTCGCCGACCAGGCGGCGTATCTGGCGTCGCGCCTCGGCATGGAACTGGTCATGGGCGAGACACGGGCGCACGGCAGCGGCACCTACGGCAACGCGGTGCTCACGCGCCTGTCCGTCAAGGGCTCCGCGCGCTGCGACCTGAGCTGCGGCACGCGCGAGCCGCGCGGCTGCCTGCGCGCCGACCTCGCCGTCGGCGACCGCCTCCTGCACGTGTTCGTGGTCCACCTGGGGCTGGCGTTCCGCGAGCGCCGGGAGCAGGTGGATCTCCTCGGCCACTTCATCCGCGCGTCCGCCGAACTGGCGGGGCCGCGCGTGCTCGTCGGTGACTTCAACGAATGGCACCGCGGGCCGGTCACGCGCGGATTGCGGCGGGAGTTCTCTTCGCCGATGCGGCGAATGCGCCGCACGCATCCCGCCGTGTTCCCGTTGTTCGCGCTCGACCGCATCTACTGGGACGTCGAGCTCGAGGGTGAAGCGTTCAACGTCCATCGGAGCCGGCTCGCCCGCGTCGCCTCCGATCACCTGCCGGTCGCGGTTCGCTTGCGCGTGCGGCCGCACATCCGGCCGGCGACTTCGTACGTGATCGGGGATGCCCTTTTGCCGCCCGAATAGCTTGTTCCTACTCGAGCCCGGCGAGATCGAGAGCGGTGCGCAGCAGCGTGTTGGCGCCGTGCTCGATGTCGTCGATGGGCGTGAACTCCTCCTCGCAGTGGCTCCGCCCGTCCCGCGACGGCACGAAGATCATCCCGACGGGGCCGATCGCCGCCATGTACTGGGCGTCGTGGCCCGCGCCCGACAGGATGCGGCGGTAGCCGGCGCCCGTGCTCCGGGCGGCTCGCTCCACCGTGGCCACCACGTCGGGGTCGAAGGGGGTGTACGGCACCCGCCAGTAGTGTTCGAGCTCGTAGCGAACGCCCTCGCGCTCGCACGCCTCCCGCACCACGGCGTCCAGCAAGGGGCGCGCGCGATCCAGCGCGGCGTCGGTCGGGTCGCGCATGTCGATGGAGAGGGTGACCCGGCCCGGGATCGCATTGACGATGTCGGGCGTGACCGTGAGCGAGCCGACGGTGGTCACGAGGTCGCCGCCGAGCTGCCGCGCGATCCCGCGCACGCCGGTCACGACCTCGGCCGCCGCCACCAGCGCGTCGTGCCGGATGCGCATCGGGGTGGGGCCCGCGTGATCCTGCACGCCGTGGATGGTCAGTCGCGACCACGAGATGGCGACGATGCCTTCCACCACGCCGACCGACAGTCCTTCCGCTTCGAGGTTCGGCCCCTGCTCGATGTGCAGTTCCAGATAGGCGCGGAAGGGCCGGGGGGCGCACGGCTCGGGGCCGAGATAGCCGATCCGCTCCAGCTCGTCGACGAGGCGGATGCCATCGCGGTCGCGGGCGTTGTAGGCGTCCTCCAGCGCGATCTTGCCGGCCATCACCCCGCTCGCGATCATCGCCGGCTGAAACCGCGCCCCCTCTTCGTTGGTGAAGATGACCAGCATCACCGGATGCCGGGTGCGCGTGTCGTGATCGTTCAGCGTGCGGATGGCTTCCAGCGCGCACAGCACGCCGAGCTGGCCGTCGTACTTGCCGCCGGTCGGGACGGAATCGACGTGCGAGCCCATCATCACGGGCGGGAGCGCGGCGGTGCCCGCGCGCTCGCCGAAGATGTTGCCCATGCGATCGACGCTCACGCGCAAGCCGGCCGCGCGTATCCACTCCACCATCCGGTCGCGCCCCCGCCTGTCTTCGTCGGTCAGCGCCAGCCGGGTGAGGCCTCCCCGCGGTGTCTCGCCGATCCGCCCCAGCTCCTCGATGCTCGTCTCCAGCCGCTTCCGGTCGATACGCATGGCTCTCTCCGATCTCTGCGCGCTACTGGCGTGGCGTGGGTGACTTGACTCGCCGGCTTCTGTCTGGTGACGTGATGATCAGGAGAGTGTCGTGAAGAGGGTATGCGCGTCAACGCTTCGGTTTCTCGCCGCCGGGCTCCTGGCCGCGGGTGTGTTCTTTCCATCGACGGGGGATGCGGCGAGCGTGGTCCCCATCGCCGTCTCCAACCTGGCCGGGGCGGCGGACGTCGTCGTGCTCGGGACGGTGCACGCTGTGCGGGTCGAGCGTGACCCCACCGGCAGGACCTTCACGGCCGTCGAGGTGGAGCCGACGGAAGTGTTGAAGGGCACGACGCCACCGGGCGCCCTGGTCGTTCGCGAGCTCGGTGGCCTCACGGCCGCCGGGGGCAGTGTCGTCGGCGGAAGCGCCACCTTTGCGCCCGGGGAGTGCGTCCTGCTGTTCCTCCGCCGCGACGGGCCCGACTTGCGGCTGGTGGGGCAGGCCCAGGGCAAGTTCAGTGTGAGTCGCGATTCGGCCACCGCGGCGTGGACGGCAACGCGGATCGAGCCCGACACCGGCCGCGTGGTCGACCAGGTGCCGCTGGCGCGCATCAAAGAGCTTCTCGGCCGGCCCTAGCCCGCGCCCGGTCCGCGCGCCCGGCAAGGACCGCGGGGACGACGATGTCGCCGTACCGGCGAACGGCCCCGGCGTCCGCGGCGCGCGCGACCAGCGCCGCGCCGATCGCGTCGCGACCGTCCTGACCGATCCGGCGTGGCACGCCACCCACGCGGAGCCGCCGTAACGCGCGCGCCGACCATCGCGCCCTCGGCTCGCGGCCACGCGGCCCGAGCCAGCACGTCCACGCGGCCGTCGGAAAGCATTCGACGGCGCGCAGCCGCGCCCGGATCAGCGCCGCGTAGAGCGCGAAGCCGTGGTGGATCCACTCGTAGAAGCGCGGGTTGGCGTCCAGCGCGGCGCGATCGGGCGTGTAGCGGAGCGGGCACACCTCGCGGGCGACCCGGCTCTCGTCGGGTCGCGAGCGACGACCGTCGGCGGCCGGCCGTCGTGGACTGTCGACGGCAACCAGCAACGGCCGCCACGGTGCCAGCCACGCGACCACGTCCTCGGGAGTGCGGATCTGCAGGGGCCCGGCCACGACGCGGCGAGGGCCACGTGGAAGCCCTTGACGCGTCCGCCGACGTCGATGCCCGCCCACACTCGGGCGGCGCGAAGATCGGCGTGCGAGGCCCGCCGCTCAGTCACGGGCGCGTGCGCAGCCCGCAACGGCGCGCGTGCTAGACTCGGCGCCGTGGATCCGCACCACTCGCATCGCGCGCTCGCGCCCGAGACCGCGCGCTTCTGCCCGTTGTGTGGCGGTGCGCTCGCCTGGGAGCCGGTGCCGCCCGATCATCGCGAACATCCCGTGTGCGGCGCGTGCCGGTTCGTGTACTACCTCAACCCCAAGCTCGTCGCGGCGACGCTGCCCGAGCAGGACGGACGCATTCTCCTCACGCGCCGGTCGATCAATCCGGGCCACGGGCTCTGGACGTTTCCCGGCGGGTTCGTGGACTGGGGTGAGACGGTGACCGACGCGGCGATCCGCGAGACCTTCGAAGAGACCGGGCTGAAGGTCGAGCTGAACGGTCTGCACGACGTCTACTCGTACCCGGGCTCGCCGGTGATCGTGGTGTACCGCGCGCGCGTCACGGGCGGCACGCTCACGACCTGCCACGAGAACGATCTGCTCGAATGGATGACGCCGGCCGGGATCCCGTGGCCGCAACTCGCCTTCGACTCGACCCGCGAGGCGCTGCGCGAGTGGGTCGCCGCCCGTGGAGAAATGCCCGGCGGCTAGCGAGCACCGAGACCTGTGCCGCGCGACGGCAACGCGACCGTTGCCTTGCCCGTCACCAGCTTTTCACCCTTCTGATTCTCGGCCCAGACTTCGACCTCGACGAGATGGACGTCGTCTTTGGCGGACTTCGAAATGACGCGGCCCTTGCAGGTGATCGTGTCCTTCAGCCGTGAGAGCGCGGTGAAGCGAACGCCGAACTTCCGTACGCTCCCGGCGCCGGCCCAGTCGGTGAGCGCCTGGCCCACGAAGCCCATCGTCAGCATGCCGTGGCCGAAGACGCCGCCCATGCCGGCGGCGCGGGCGAACTCGTCGTCCTGGTGGATGGGATTGAAGTCGCCGGAGGCGCCCGCGTAGCGCGTGAGCTGGATCTGCTGGAGGGGGCCCTTCACCAGCGGCGTCAGCTCGTCGCCGACCTGCACGTCCTCGACGTAGCGCCGGCCGTATTTCACAGGCGGATCACCGTGATGTTTCGCATCTTGGCCACGATCTCGTTCGTGCCGTCGGTGATGGTGGTCTCGCGGACGACGAAGGCCATCGGGCCGCTGCGTCCGTCCTTCTCGTAGATGTCGAGGATCCTCGCGCGGCACAGGTAGGTGTGACCGGGCTGGAGCTGGCCGTACAGCTCGAACTCCTGCTCGCCGTGCAGGAGGCGCGAGATGTCGGTGCCGAGGTCGCGGAGCATGGCCGCGGAGTCGGCCCGCTCGTCGCGGAACGTCACCGCGAACGTCGGGGGCGCGATGACGTCGCCCCATTCCGACGCGCGGCCGACCTCGTCGTCGAGATGGAAGGGGTTGGCATCCCCGAGCGCGCGGGCGAACTCCTTGATCTTGCCCCGCTCGACGGTCACCGGGTAGGGCGGGTACTCCTTGCCGACGATGCTCTTGTTGATCTGGATGGGCATCAGGCCTGTCCTTTCTTCATGGCGCGCTCCATGAACGTTGCCATGTCGCTCACCAGGTAGCGCTCGTGCCGGCCTTCCGCGATCTTGTCTTGGGCGTCCCACGCCTCGACCGAGAACAGGAAGCGGCGGCCATCCGTCTCCAGCAACGTCGCGGTCGCCCGCACGGTCATGCCCAGGGGCGTGGCGGCGAGGTGGCGCATCTCGACCATGGTGCCGACCGTGCCCTGCCCGGGGGCGAGATGCGGGTGGAGGGCGGCAGCCGCGGCGTTTTCGAGGAGCGCGATCACCCACGGCGTTGCCAAGACTTTGGCGCCGGGGTTGCCCATGCTGTCGGCGGTGCGATCGGGGGTGACCGTCATCGTCGCGTCGGCGGTGGCGCCGGGTCGGATGTCCATGGCGAGCGTTTTTACCCCGAGCCGAACAGGAACTGCAAGCCCAGGAGCACGAGGAACACCTCGACGATGGCCAGGAACACGCGGTCACTCATGCGATCGAGGAGCTGCCGCGCGAACCAGGAGCCGGCGAACATCGTGAGGCCCAGCACCACGCCGATGGCCACGGCGTCCCACGTCAGCACGGCGAAGGCTGCGAACGTCAGGCCCCGGGTCAGGTGCATGACCCCCGCGCACACGGCCTCGGTCCCGATGAAGGCGCCGCGGCGCAGACCGTAGGCGAGAAAGAAGGGCGCCACCACCGGCCCCGTCGTCACCACGATCCCCGACAGGACGCCGAAGCCCGCGCCCACGAACGGGAAATATCCCAGCCGGATCTGAAAGCGCCCCGACATGAGCACGCGTCGGAGCACGACGGAGGTCAGCAGGAAGCCGCCGATGACCAGGCGCAGCCGTTCGCTGCGCGCCCCGGCATAGAGGGCGGCCCCCAGCGCGGTCGAGGGCACGGCGCCGATCAGGAAGCGCACGACCACCGCGCCGTCGATCTCGTGGCGGCTCCACCAGATGCGCGAGAGGTTGCCGACGAGCATGGTGACGGTGAGGACGGGGCCGACGGCGCGGACGCCGAGCGTCCAGGTGACGAGCGGCAGGAGGATGAGGCCGGTGCCGAAGCCTGCGACACCGCCGATGGTCGAGCCGACGACGGCGCCAGCGATCAGCACCGCCCAGCCGGCGGGGTCGGGCCAGGTCATCCGTGACATCATACGGCACCGTCATGTCCCGCTGGATCGCCGCCGCCGGCGTCGCCGTCGTCTCGCTCGACTCGATGCTCAACATCGCGCTCCCGGCGATGGCCGCCGCGTTCGCCATGCCCCCGGAGCAGGTGCGCTGGGCGATCGTGTGCTACGTGTTCACGTACGCGATCACGTCCTTCGCCGGCGGCGCCGCCGGCGATCGTCTCGGTCACCGCCGCGTGTTCACCGCCGGCGTGCTCCTGAGCGCCCTTGGCTTCGCCGTGTGCGGCGCGGCCCCCGCGTTCGGCTGGCTGCTCGTCGGACGCGTCGTGCAGGGGTTCGCGGGCGGGCTGGTATACGGAACCGCGCCGGCGCTGGTGACGCTGGGCGCGGATGCGAGCGAGCGCGGGCGGCGGCTCGGTTTCCTCAACGCCGCCATCGGCGTTGCCTTCGCAGTAGGGCCGCTCGTCGCCGGCGTCATCGTGGATGCGCTCGGCTGGCGGTGGGTCTTTCACGTCCGCGTTCCGCTCGCGCTCGCCACGTTCGTCTGGACGTCGATGAGCCTGCCCGCGACGCGGGGCGGGACGCGCTCACGCACGGTGACGCTCCCCGACCTCATCCGCCGCCCCGTGTTGCACGCGTGCGCGCTCGCCTTCCTCGCCAACGCCGGCATCTTCGCCATCTGGCTGCTGGCGCCGTTCTACCTGGTCGAGCGTCGCGGACTCGACGCGTCCATCGGTGGCGTGCTCTTCATGCTCACGCCGCTCGGCACCGCGGTTGGTGCGCCGGTGGCGGGGTGGCTCACCGATCGCGTGGGGCCGCGGTGGCCGATCATGATCGGTCTCGTCTTGGAGACGCTCGGCCTTCTCGCGCTCGCCGGCGCGGGACCCAGCACATCGCTGGCGGTCGTGGCCGGAGCGCTGCTGGCGGCGGGGCTCGGCATCGGCGTGTTCCAGGTGCCGTTTATGGCCTTCGTGATGGCGTCGTTCCCCCCGGGCCAGCAGGGGGCGGCCGGCGGGCTCACCTTCATGGCTCGCACGCTGGGCGTCGTCGCGGGCGTGCTGATCCTTGCTGAAGTCTTCGCGGTTGGCCGGACGGCGCGCGGCGTCGACCGGGCGTTCTCCGAGGCGTTCCTCGTGGCCGCCACTGGCGTCGCGCTGGCGGCGCTGCTCGCCAGCACGATCCAGGCTGGCCGGTCGAACAGGCCCAGAGGCTAGCCGGTGCGCCCCATCACGACAGTTCGAGCGCGGATACCTCTGCCGTATCCGATTCAAGACAGTGGACGCGAGCGTTGCTGGGGATGAGCGGAGAGGGCTATGATGCGGCACTTCGGGAGCCACGACGATCGGCAAGGTGAAGGGGCTGTTTGGTCACGACGACGTGAGCAGTTCTCTGATCTGTGGTTGCCGGACATGTGGACCACTCAGCGCGACGATCGTTTCTACTGGCACATTCGTGTGCATCAGGAAGGCGCGCGGTATACCCCGACCTCGGAATTACCCCCGACCGCCTGAGACCACATCTTCAACGGGGCTTCCCGTGGCACACGCCCGAAATATTGCGCAGCCCCTGCTCGGAGGAAGAGTGGTGGGAACAGTTGCTTCCCGTACTTGCCGGTGTGCGGCGGTCTGGGGCGGGAGACGTTCGGCAGCACAGCAATTGGAACGCGACCTCAAATCCGGGTTTAATGCTCGGGTGCCGCATTCACGGACCGTCTCAGCGGCCGGGCGGCGCAGGCCCAAACGCTGACGTTGGCAGCGGTCGACCTGGCGTGGCGGGCACAAGGGATCAGGAGGGTGGAGTGGCGAATCTGACAGAGCGAATCACAGTCGATCCTGAGCAATGCGGGGGGCGCCCTTGCGTCCGCGGAATGCGTATCCGCGTCACCGATGTTCTCGACCTGCTGGCGAGCGGCCTGACGCCCGAACAGGTGTTGCGAGACCTCCCGGACCTGGAGCTTGAGGACATTCAGGCGTGCTTGCGTTTCGCGAGTCGGCGAGTTGATCACCCGATCGTCGCTAGTTGAGGATCTGGATCGATGCGCAACTGTCCCCGGCCCTTGCCCCCTGGATCTCCGAGCATTGTCAGGTAGAAACGCACGCGATTCGCGACCGCGGTTTGCGCCACGCGAAGGATCACGTGGTCTTTCGAGCGGCACGCGAGGCGGGCGTGATCCTCATGACGAAGGATGCCGACTTCCCCGACTTGCTCGCGCGACTGGGCCCGTCACCACAGGTGCTATGGATCACGTGCGGTAATACGTCGAACGCCCGCCTTCGTGAGGTCCTGCGGGACGCCCTGCCTACCGCATTCCAGTTGTTTGAGCGGGGGGAGAGCCTGGTCGAGATCGGTGACGTGAAAAGCGCCTCCTGATCCGAGCAAAGCCTATACCCGTCGTGTCGTTCGACCGAATTCATGCCGCGCCTCTTCCGGGACGAGTTGGAGCCCGGAGTCGACACGTGTTAGAAGGCCACGTCATGCCTTCGGCCTATCGGTGGGCGGTCCTCGCCGTCACCGTCGTCGCGTTCATGCAAACGCACATGCAGCGGATGGCGTTCGCGCCGCTCATTCCGACGTTCGTGAGCGACCTCGGGATCACGTACACGGCGGCGGGCACGATCCAGACCGCGTACTTCTGGACGTACGCGCTCGCGCAGGTGCCCATCGGCGTGATCGCCGACCGTTGGGGCTCGCGGCGCGTGATGGCCGTGTGCATGGGCCTGCTCGCGCTGGGCGCCCTCGCCTTCGCGTCGAGCGGAAGCTTCGCGGCCAGCATCGCCGCGCGCATGCTCGTGGGCCTGGGGGCGGCCGCCGTCTGGGTCCCGGGCATGCGACTCGTCACCGAGTGGTTTCCGGCCCACGAACGGGCGCGTGCCGCCGGCCTCATGTCGGCGGGCGGTGGCATCGGCGGCACGCTCGGGCTCCTCGTCGTGCCGTGGCTCAGTACGTTGTGGGGGTGGCGCGTGGCCTACGGAGTCACCGTGCTGCCCGCCGTCCTCACGCTGGTCTTGATCGCCGTCGTGGTGACGGCGCCGCCCGCCGCCGCCGCCACCCCGCCCGCTCGCGGGAGTCTCCGCGCAGTGCTGGCCATCCCCGCGTTCTGGCCGCTCGGCGTGAACGTGTTCCTGTCGTACGGTGGCTACTTCAGCTTTCTCACCTTTCTGCCCGCGTTCCTGGTCACGACGCTCGGCGCTTCCACGGCTCAGGCGGGCTCGATCACCGGGCTGATCACCGCCGGCACCATCGTGTCGTGGCCCCTGGCGGGCTGGCTCAGCGACTACCACGGCCGCCGCAAGCCGCTGTTCCTGGCCAGCCAGGTCGCGACCGCGGCCGTCTGCGCGTTCTTCGCGCTGGCGGCGCCGCGCCTCGATCTCGTGAGCGCGGCGGTGGGGGCGTTGCTGATCGGACTCCTCGTGGGCGGGACGATCCTGCCCTTCGTGTCCGCGGTGGAGCTGGTGCGGCCCGCCATCGCCGCGACGGCCTCCGGTGTCGCCAACGCCGCCTCGTTCGCGGCCGGGATGGTCTTTCCCGTGGTGCTCGGCCGTGTGGTCGACGCGACGGGTGGCTTCACGGTCGCCTTTCTGCTCGCGGCCGCGCTGCAGTTGGTGGCAGCTCTCGCGGGCGTCTTCGTCAAGGAGACGGGACGGACAAGAGTGAAGCCGACGACGTGAAGCAACACGCGCGCGTGAAAGAGGTCGGCCGCGCGGTGTACCATCGACGCGCCCACCCCCGTCGGCCCCCGTTCCGACGCGGGAGGTCGGGGGTGTGGCAAGGAGGGATACGAATGACCGTCGTCAATCCGCTTCCCAAGGAACGAGCCGCCGACGAGATCAAGCCGATCTACGACGACCTGACGAAGAACTTCGGCCGCATGCCCGCGTTCTTCGGCACCCTCGCGCATCGGCCCAACGTGCTCAAGAACGTGCTGGGTCTCTACGGCGCGATCATGAACGAGGGGACGGTCGAGCCGCGCTACAAGGAGCTCGCCTACCTCAAAACCTCGATCGCCAATGGCTGCGAGTATTGAACGCGCGCCCACTCCGCTTCGGCGAAGCGGATCGGGATCACCGACGAGCAGATCCAGGCGCTCACGTTCTATCAGCGCAGCCCGCTCTTCGACGACAAGGAGAAGGCGGTGATCCTGTTCGCCGATCGCGTGACCCGGAGCGCGGCCGTGATGCGGGACCCGGCCCTCGAGGATCTGCGCAAGCACTTCAGTGAGGACCAGATCGTCGAGTTGACCGCCGTGATCGCCATCGCCAACTTCACCAACCGCGTCAACGACGCGCTGCGCACCACGCCCGACATCGGGTAACGCTGGCCCACGCACACGCTGCTCCGCGGGCAGGTCGGGTTCGAGCACGGCAAGGTCGTGGGCCGTCCATCCGGACGGTACGTTCGCCGACCCGTCGGCCTGCATCCGGCATTGGCCTGATTTCGCTTTGCCCGGCGCTTCGCCGCGCCTATCCTCGCGCGGGGGAGGAGGAGCCGAGTGAGCGAGTTCGAGCCCGGCGACCCGGCCGGAGCGCCGGGCCCCGGCGTGGAGCCCGTCGCGCCGCCGTCGCCGTCGCCGTCGCCGCCGCCGCTCTGGCCGGGCGTCATCTTCTGGTTGGCGCTCGGCGCGGTATACGTCACCGCCGAGATCTCCGGCGTGGCCGGAGACCTGCTCATGCCCGTCCCGTTGATGACGGCGCTCGCGCTGGCGCGCGTCGTGGACGCGAAGCTCACGTCGCCGCGCGCGCGCCGGCTGCTCGCGGTGCTGATGGCGGTGGGTTCCTTCGGCCTGGCCGGCTTCGTCTGGTCGCGCGGCCTGGGCCTGGTCGACCTCGAGCCCGGCCTGCTCATCGTGCTCCTCGTCGCCGTCGGCACGCTGACGCTGATCGGGATCGCGCGGCCGGTGCGAGCGCCGGTGTTTCGCGTGTTGGGGCTCGACCCGTCCTTGGCCGTTCACGCGGTCACCGCCGTCGCGGTGGTCCTGACGCTGGTCGGCTCGGTGCTCCTGTTCACCGCGCTGCAGGAAGAGCCCGAAGCGACGATTCCCTTCTACCCAACGGAGCCGTTCACCTCCATCCTCGGAGACGCCGCGCTCGCGTTCGCCGGCGTCGGACTCTTCCTGGCCCGCGGCCCGCGGCAATCGCTCGCGCGGCTCGATCTGCGCCGCCTCCGTCTCCGGCACGTGCTGGGCGCGCTGGTGGTGGCGGCCGCGTTCCACGTCGTCGTCGGCGCCATGGAGTACGCGGAGAGCCGGCTGCTGCCGACGGTGCACGCGCTGGAGGAGCGCTTCCAGTACGAGTTCGTCGGCCTCCCACCCATCCTCGGGGGTGTCCTCGTGTCGATCGCCGCCGGGGTGGGGGAGGAGATGCTGTTCCGCGGCGCGCTGCAGCCCCGGCTCGGCGTCGTCATGACGTCGCTGCTGTTCGGGGCGGTGCACGTGCAATATCAGGTTCCGGGCATGCTGATGATCTTCGCGGTGGGCCTGGCCCTCGGCGTCCTGAAGCAACGCACGTCCACGACGTTCACGGCGTGCGTGCACGTGATCTACGATATCGGCGCGTTCGTGCTCCCCGACTTCTGAGCTGGTTCGATACCGTGCAGAAGATGGTGAACGCGCTGGTCAAGGCCAACAAGCTGATCACGAGCTCGTCGGGCGACGACATGGCGAAACTGCTGCCCAAGGAGCTGGCCGGCGATTCCAGGATTTACGCGGAGTCGTTCGAGCACGCACGGGGGGCGTTTCCACCGGATTCCCTCGTCACGCGTGAGGGCGTGGCCCGGGTCATCGAGACCATGCGGACGTTCGGCGCCGTGCCCGCGGACATGAAGATGTCGCCCGAGAGCCTGTTCGACAACACGTTCGTCCAGAAGGCGCTGGCCAGGTGACGCGGTGAGGAAGACGGCACAACCTCGCGGCCAACATCGCCTTCGTCGGCGCCTGCGAAGTCGGCCGTGATCGGCATGAAGCTCGGCCCGCCCCTGGAGACGATCGTCGGCGTGTTCAATGCCGGAAACGCGCGCGGGTATCACACTGAAGTGAAGCTCGTTCGCTTCGTGCTCTCGCGGCAATGGAACGCCGGCGCGCCGGTCGCGATCTTGCGGAAGGATACGAAGCTGGCGCTCGGCCTGGCCGATCGTGCTCGCGTCCGCGCTCACCTCGGCCGGGCCGTGTTCGGCTATCTCGAGCGCGCGACGCGGAAGGACTGGGCGCGGCGGGACTACAGCCGTCTGATCGAGTACCTGCGTCGCGACCCGCGGCCCTAGCCGCCGGCGGGATGGCGGCTAGGCGGCGGGGCGCGGCAGGCGCTCGTCGAGCAGCCGAATGATCTGATCCAGGCGTGAGGCGGCGCCGTCGAAGCCACTTGTCATGCCGCCCGTCATCGCGTCGACGCGGCCCGCCGTCGCGTCGAGGCGGCCAGTCATTGCCTCGAAGCCTCCGGCCATTGCCCCGACTCGTCCGGCCATCGTGTCGAAACTCCCGACCAGCGCGCCGACGTGTCCAGCCACCGCGTCGAGGCCTCCGGCCATCGCCTCGAGACCCTCGGCCATGGCCCCGAGGCGTCCAGTCATCGCGTCGAGGCCGCCGGCCATTCCATCGAGGCCACCACCCATTCTGTCCAGCCCGTCGGCCATTCCGTCGAGGCGTCCGGTCATCACATCGAGACGCGGGAGCGCTTCACCACGGAACTCCGTGACCGACGACCGGGTGGAAGCGGTGAGGCCCGAGATCAACGTCAGGATCACGCCGACGGCACCGAGCACCAAGCCGAGGTC
Organism: Methylomirabilia bacterium; assembly: GCA_041492755.1. Classification (GTDB taxonomy): domain Bacteria; phylum Methylomirabilota; class Methylomirabilia; order Rokubacteriales; family CSP1-6; genus JBGPXN01. The sequence continues at coordinate 26,735 of JBGPXN010000017.1, forward strand.
GCGCAGCACGCCGAGCGCTTCGAGGATTGCGACGAGGATGGTGAAGGCCCCGCTGATCAGCGTCACGGTCCACCAGATGTTCCAGTACGGCGGCCGGGTCATGCGCGCCATCGTTCGAGGATGGCGCGAATGGACGCGCTCTGCAAGCGTATCGCCGCGGATACGCACGTTTACGCCGCACTCGCCGTGGTATGACTCGACCGGGTCTCGGCCCGGAGTTGACCTCGCGTCGGTGTGCTCTGACAATGTGCGTCATGCCCATTCGATCCGACGTCTTCGCCGACCGCGGCCGTCTCACTCCTGAATTGATTCCATGAGCGCCCCGGCCATTCCCGAGACCTCCGGGCTCGAGTACCCGTGGCCGGCGCCGCCGCCGGCCGGTGAGGCGCGCGACGTCGCGCCCGGCGTGCGCTGGCTCCGCATGCCGTTGCCCTTCAAGCTCGATCACATCAACCTCTGGCTCATCGACGACGACGGCGGCTGGGCGGTCGTCGATACCGGGATCGGACTGCCGCCCACGCGTGACGCGTGGGAACGGGTGTTCGGCGCCGGCCTCGAGGGCCGGCCGATCACGCGGCTGGTGGTGACCCATTTCCATCCGGATCACATGGGCAATGCGGGCTGGCTCGCCGAGCGCTGGCGCGTGGATCTCTGGTGCACGCAGGCGGAATGGTTCGCCGCGCAGCTCGCGTGGCAGGATCGCGGCGGCGAGCCTACCGAGCGGCGTCTCGCGCACTACCGCCAGCACGGCGTCGACGCGGAGTCGCTGGAGCGGCTGCGCCGTCGTGGCAACCACTATCCGGGGGTCGTCCCCACGCTGGCGCCGTCCTATCGCAGCGTCCGCGACGGCGACGCGCTGACGCTGGCGGGACGCCGGTGGGACGTGCTCACCGTGTACGGTCACTCGCCGGAGCACGCGTGCCTGTCGTGGCCCGAAGGCCGGGTGCTGGTGGCCGGCGATCAGGTGCTGCCGAAGATCACCACCAACGTGAGCGTGTGGGCGGATCAGCCGCTCGGGAACCCACTGCGTAGGTATCTCGACTCGCTGCCGCGCTTCGCGCCGATGGCGGACGACACGCTGGTGCTGCCGTCGCACGGGCTGCCGTTCCGGGGGCTGCACGCCCGGCTCGAGCAGTTGCGGAGGCATCACGACGATCGGCTCGCGCGGATCCTCGACGCCCTCGGCGAGCCCCGCCCGGCCGCCGAGCTGATCCCACGGTTGTTTGCCCGCGAGCTCGATACCCACCAGCTCGGCTTCGCCATCGGCGAAGTCCTCGCGCACCTGAACCTGCTCGAGTCGGAGGGGCGCGTGGTGCGCCTGGCCGGCCCCGACGGCGTCGTTCGCTTCCGGCGGACGTGACGCGCGCGCCTGGAAGCGGGATCGCGGCCGTGGTGTTCGACGTCGGCGGCGTGGTCACGGGATCGCCGTTGCAGGCCATCGCGCGCTACGAGCGTGATCATGGGCTCCCGGCCGACGCCATCAACCGCGCGATCGTGGCGGCCGGAGACGATGGCGTCTGGTCACGACTGGAGCGCGGTGAGCTGACGCTGGACGCGTTCCGCGAGCCGTTCGAGTCGGATTGCGCGGCCCGGGGGGTCGAGGTGAGCGCCCGCGCGCGCCGCGTTCCTCGACGACATCGGCCGTAACCTCAAGACGGCCCGCGCCCTCGGCATGACGACCATCAAGGTCGCCGATCCCGACCTCGCGCTTCGCGAGCTCAGCGCAGTGGTCGGGATCGATCTGCTGGGCTGAGCGCGCGGAGCCGGGAAGGAAAGAGCCCCATGGCCCAGACTGCGAGCGTCGTCACCCCGGAGCGCTTCGCCTCCGGGATGACGTTCCAGCAATACCTGACCTTTGACTACGTGGAGTTCCCAACGATCTACGACAAGGACCGCATCGTCGGCCGCATCCGGGCGGCGCGGCCGGGGGAGAGCGCCGAGGAGACGCGCCGGCGCGGGACCGCCGATTTCTTCGAGTTCCAGAAGTCGCCGTTCTTCGAGGTCTACGCCGGCGCGGGAGTCGACGAGATCATCAGCGCGCTCTACGCGCGGCTGTTCGTCGGTCCGCTCGAGGGGAGCCGGGCGTGATCGGCAAGCCGGCCGTCAGCCTGGCCGCGGTGCCGGGGCGCCGCAAGGCGACGGTCGCCCTCGCGCAGCGGATCGAGTCCGAAGGCTTCAGCGGGATCTACTGTCCGAGCCTCGGCGACGGGCTCGCGTTGTGCGAGGCGCTCGCGCTCACCACGCGCGAGATCCCGTTCGGGACGAGCATCGCGAACATCTACACGCGGCATCCGCACGATTTTGCCCAGACGGCGGCGCTGATCCACGAGCTGTCCGGCGGCCGCTTCCGCTTCGGCGTCGGCGTCAGCCACGGGCCGACGCACGAGCGCCTGGGCATTCGTCCCGGCCGGCCGCTGGAGGACGTCCGACGATTCGTCGGGGACGTTCGGGCTTTGCGCACCGCCGGCGAGCTGCCGCCGATCGTCCTCGCGACGCTGAGACGGAAGATGGTGGCGCTGGCCGGCGAGATCGCCCAGGGGGCGGTGTGGGCCAACGGCGCCCGCACCCACATGGCGGAATCGCTGCGGGAGTTGGGGGAGTCCACGCGGAAGGATCCGAAGTTCTTCATCGGTGACATGGTCCCGACGTGCATCGACGACGATCGCGCGGCCGCCGCCGCCGTCAACCGCAAGACGCTGATCCACTACGTCAAGCTGCCGAACTACCAGAACTACTGGATCGAGGCGGGATTCGCCGACGAGATGCACGCGATCCGCGACGCCATCGCGCGAAACGACGACGCGCGCATCCCTTCGCTCATGTCCGATCGCTGGCTTTCGGCGGTCACGCTCTACGGCTCCGCGCGGGACGTGCGCGATGGCGTGGAGGCGTGGTACGCCACGGGCATCAAGACGCTGATCCTGGTGCCGTCGTCCACGCGCGGCGGTCAGATGCAGGCGTTCGAGGAGGTGTTCGCCGCCTTCCGCTGAGCGGCTACCGAAGGACCACCTGCGGGTCGGCGAGGTAGTCGGCGAACCGGATCCCGGTCACCTGCTCGAACGCCTCCACGTAGCGGGCCCGGGTGCCGGCGACGACGGTGGCGGGAAGCTCCGGACCGGGCGGTGTCTTGTTCCAGCCGGTCTTCTCGCAGAAGTCGCGAACGAACTGCTTGTCGAACGAGGGCTGGGGGCCGCCCGGCGCGTACTGGTCAGCGGGCCAGAAGCGGGACGAGTCGGGCGTGAGGGCTTCGTCGCCGAGCACGAGACGGCCGTCGCGATCGACGCCGAGCTCGAACTTGGTGTCGGCGATGATGATGCCGCGCTGGCGGGCATAGTCGGCCGCGAACGCGTAGAGCCGCAGCGACAGGCGCTCGGCCTCGGCGAAGCGCTCGGCACCGACGAGCTGGGCGGCCTGCGCCCGGGGGATGTTCTCGTCGTGGCCGGTCTGCGCCTTGGTGGCCGGGGTGAAGATCGGCTCGGGCAGCCGGTCGGATTCGCGCAGCCCCGCCGGCAGTCGATGGCCGCACACTTCTCCGGTCGCGCGGTAGTCCTTCCAGCCCGAGCCCGACAAATATCCCCGGACCACGCACTCGATCGGGAGCATGGCCAGCCGGCGGCACTCGGTGGACCGCCCGTCGGGGCGGATCGCGAGCAGATGGTTCGGGCAGATCTTCCGCGTGCACGCGAACCAGAAGCCGGACAGGCCGGTGAGCACGCGGCCCTTGTCCGGGATCTCGGTCGGCAGCACGACGTCGAACGTGGAAATGCGGTCGGAGGCGACGAGGAGCAGGCGCTCGTCGTCGAGGGCGTAGAGCTCACGCACCTTGCCGCTTCCCAGGTGGACGGCGTCAGCCATCGATCACTCCTCAGTGCCGCGGGGTGTTCGGGTGCCGGAGCGTTGGCGGATGACCGCCGCTACTGCAGACCGTACACGAGTTTGCCGGCGACCGGCAGGGTGGCGGTGAGGATTTCGCCGTTCATCGAGTCGGTGATGTAGAGCGTCTTGCCGCCGGGTCCACCGAAGGCGATGTTGGTCATCAGCCGGTGGCCGTCGGCGTGCACGAGATGGGTGGGCAGGCAATTGCCGTCGAAGCGCCAGATCCCGACGCCGAGATGACAGACGAGCAGCCCGTCCTCCGCGTCCATCTCGATGCCGTCCGGCCCGGCGTGCCCGCCCGAGAGCTGGATGGCCACGCCCGTCTTCGACGGCTGGCCGTCAGCCATCAACGGCAGCCGCCAGATCTGCTGGGCGCGCGTCACGGCGACGTAGACCTGGTTGTCCTTCGTGTTGAGCGTGATCCCGTTCGGGCTCGGCACGTTGGCGGCGAGCCGGTCGAGCGCGCCGTTGGCCCGCAGTCGGAACACGCGCCCGGTCGGATCGGCGATCCCGGTCTGGCCCTGATCGGTGAAGTAGAGGTCGCCGTTGGCGGCGAAGTGCAGGTCGTTCAGCCCCTTGAAGCCCTCGCTGTACGCGGTCTCGAGCTGCGGCTCGACTTTCCCGGTGGGGAGATCGAGGACCATCAGACCGCGCCGGTAGTCGGCGATGAAGATGCGTCCGTCCTTGTGGAACTTCAACCCGTTCGGCCAGCCATCGTACTCGGTCACCAGTTCCCAGTCGCCCCGAGTCGTGATGCGGAAGATGCGCCCGAACGGAATGTCCACGAAATAGAGGTTGCCCGCGCGATCGAACGACGGTCCCTCCAGAAAGCTGTCGACCTCGGCGCCCTGGCGGTTCGGATCGGCCCACGCGCTCCGGCGCTTGCGTCGAAACTTCGCGGGCAGGGACAGGAACGTCTCGGCCTTGATGAGCTCCGGCGGGCGGAACGGGTTCAGCATCACGGACTCCTTCGGCTGCGCGCTAATACCCCTCGTGCAGGAGCGGGAAGGCACTGGTGATGTGGGGAGCGGTCACCGGTCGCGCCTCGTGCAGGTACGACGCGTTCAAGCCGCTCACCGAGTCGACGCCGAGCAGGCCGAGGCAGATGCGGATCTCGTCCTCCACCAGCTCGAGCATTCGCACCAGGCCCTCCTGGCCGGCCGCGGCCAGTCCGAAGCACGGCATCCGGCCCATACCCACGATGCGCGCGCCGAGGGCGAGCGCCTTGACGACGTCGGTGCCGCGCTGGAAGGCGCCGTCGACGATGACGGTGGCGCGGTCACCGACGGCCGCCACCACTTCGGGAAGGACTTCCAGCGAGCCCCGGCCGTGATCGAGCTGCCGGCCACCGTGATTGGAGACGTAGACGATCTCCACCCCGTGCTCGACGGCGAGCCCGGCGTCTTCGGCGGTGGCGATGCCCTTGAGCGCGAGTGGGATGGTGTGCGTGTCCTTGAAGCGCTTGACGTTGTCCCAGTTCAGCGCGGACTGAAAATCCTGGCCGGTCGCGGCCGCGCGCCAGGGCTTGACGAAGCGCTTGGCGATGTCGCGCTCGCGGCGGCTGTAGCTCGCCGTGTCCACCGTGAGGCAGAAGGCGGCGTAGCCGCAGTCGACGGCGCGCTTGACCCACTCGTCGACCCACACGTCGTCGCCCCGCACGTAGAGCTGAAAGATCCGAAACGCGCCCTCGCCGCCGGCGGCGGCGACCGGCTCGAGACCTGGATTGCACACGGAGCTCAGCATCTGCGGCACGCCGAACTCCCTGGCGGCGCGCGCGGCGGTGGCGCCGCCGCCCGGGTCGAAGCTCTCGACCGATCCGACGGGCGCCAGCATCACGGGAATCCGGACGCGCTGCCCGAGGAACGTCGAAGAGCAGTCGATCTTGGACACGTTGCGCAGGACGCGCGGGCGGAAGGCGAGGGAGTCGATCGCCTGGCGGTTGCGCCGGAGCGTCGTCTCCGACTCGGCGCCGCCCACCAGGTAGTCCCACGGGCCGGGCGCCAGCCGGGCGCGCGCCACCTTTACGATCTCGTGCAAAGTCTGGAAGGTCTCGGGATTTGCACTCATGGCGGGGAGAATAGGCGAGGACGCTGGCGCCGGCAAGTGCAGCGTGAGGGTGCCGCGGGTCGCGAAGAGCGTGGCGAAACGCCGCACCCGCCCGCCATCCCGCCACACTTGCCCACGTCGTGTCTGGCCCGCGGGCGGGTGCACGTGAGCACCCGCGCGGTCGTCGCGTGGCGCGGGTGGGTGGCATCGACGTTGCGTAGCTTCCGCGCCCGTTGTCACCAATCACGAAGGGGGACGCTGATGAAGAAAGTCGTTGGACTGACGTTGGCCGTGCTGCTCGGGTCGTCGGTCGCTGCCGTGTCCGCGGCGGACATGTCCGGGAAGGTCCAGACCCTCGACGCCGGCGAACGGGTCGTGGTGCTCGACAACGGCACCAAGCTCTGGGTCGCCGAGGGCCTGCCGATGGACAAGCTGAAGGAAGGAGCCGAGATCAAGGTGTCCTTCGAGGAGCGGGACGGCAAGAACGTCATCACCATCATCGAGGTCAGCGAGTAAGGTCGTTCACGCCCGCGGGTGCGCTCCGCGCCCGCGGGCTCACCGCCCGATCGGCACCGTCGTCGTTGCGAGAAACCGTCGAATCGCCGTCGCCGGAACGACGGTCGTTTCCCCGGCGACCGGGATGTCGATGGTCTTGTCCGGGTCGGTTGGCAGGCTGACGCGCGCCGTCCGGTAGCTCTGGACGATGCCGAGCAGCCCGCCGGTCGTGACGTCGAAGACGCCGCCCCCGCTGGCGCCGTAGCTGACCGAGGCATCGACCATGCGCACCGGTCCTTCGACGGCGACGGGTCCGTCCTCGGCGACGATCTGACTCACGATCCCGCTCACCACGGTCAGCCGGCGTCCCCACGGGAACGCCACCACGCGGACTTCGTCGGCGAGCCGCGCCGTATCTTGGAGAACGGCGGGCACGAGCACCACGCCCTTGACCTCGACCACGGCCAGATCGGCGTCCGGGCTGACGGCCAGCACCGTGCCCGCCACCCGTGTCGAGCCTCGCGTCGTGGTGACGGAGACGACCAGGGGGCGTGTCGGCTCGAGGAAATGCCGGGTCGTCACGATCCACGAGCCGGTCTCGTCCGCGGCGATGACGACACCCGAGCCGGCCCGGCGGCCGCCGCCGCCGCGCTCCACGCGGAGCTGCACGCTCGGGGCGAGGATCCCTTCGAGGGCGCCGGAGCGGCGAGCATCCATCCCCGCGCAGCCGGCGACGACCGCCAGCACCGCGAGGAGCGCGGCGGCTCTCACTCGGCGCCGGCCTCCTCGCCGTCGCGCTCGAGGATGCGGTACAGCGTGCGCCGATCGATGCCGAGGATCTCGGCGGCCCGCGCCTTGTTGCCGCCGACCTCCTCCAGCACGGTGGCGAGGTACCAGCGTCGGAGCTCGTCGAGGGTCGGGCGGCCGGGCGGTATGGACAACGACGGCACGGGGGTCGCGCGGACTTCCGGCGGAAGATCGCTCGGCAGGATCAGCGGCGACGAGGCGAGCACGACGGCGCGCTCCACCACGTGCTCGAGCTCACGGACGTTGCCGGGCCAGGCGTAGGCGGAGAGCGCGGCGAGCGTTTCCCGGGCGAGGCCGGTGGCCGACTTGCCGGCGGCGTGCGCGTACTTCCCGAGGAAGTGCTGGGCGAGGAGCGGGAGATCGTGTGGCCGCTCACGGAGCGGCGGCACGTTGACCGTGATCACGTTGAGCCGGTAATAGAGGTCCTCGCGGAAACCGCCGCCTTCCACCCGCTTGCGCAGGTCGCGGTTGGTGGCGGCGATCACTCGGATGTCCACCGACATCGCCTCGTTGCCGCCGACGCGACGCACGACGCGCTCCTGGAGCACCCGCAAGAGCTTGCCCTGGAGCGTGGGCGAGAGCTCACCCACCTCGTCCAGAAAGCAAGTGCCGCCGTCCGCGCTCTCGATCAGTCCGCACCGGCTCGTGATCGCGCCGGTGAACGCGCCTTTCTCGTGGCCGAACAGCTCCGACTCGAACAGCGTCTCCGGCAGCGCCGTGCAGTCCACGACGACGAGCGGGCGGGCGGCGCGGGGGCTCGCATAGTGGATGGCGCGGGCCACCAGCTCCTTGCCGGTGCCGGTTTCGCCCTGGATCAGCACCGTCGTGTCCAGCGCGGCCACCCGCGCCACCAGCTTGTAGATCGCGACCATCTCGGGCGATCGACCGATCAGGTTCTCCACGGCGTAGCGCTCGGTCAACTCCTGGCGATAGCGGAGGTTCTCGCGGACGAGCCGCTGTGCTTCCAGCGCGCGCTGGACCACGACCTTGATCTCGTCGATCCGGAACGGCTTCGACAGATAGTCGTAGGCGCCGGCCCGGATCGTCTGGATGGCGGTCTCCATGGTGGCGAACGCGGTCAGGATCACGACCGGCACCGGGGGCCGAAGCGCGGTGAGGCGGCGGAGGACGTCGAGGCCGTCCACGTCCGGCATGCGGAGATCGACCAGGGCCAGATCGAAGGGCTCGGTCTCGGCCAGTCGGATGCACTCGGCGCCGCCGGCGGCGGTGCGGACGCGGTAGCTTTCCCGCGCCAGCACCTCGACGAGCAGATCTCGAGCGACCAGATCGTCGTCGGCGACGAGCAGCGCGGCGGCCGGCATCAGCGGGGAGACCTCATGCGCTCGCCGGCAGCTGCAGGCGGAAGGTGCTGCCGCGTCCTTCCGCGCTCGTGAGGTCCATGCGTCCCTGGTGCTCGCGGACGATCTGCGCCGAGATGAAGAGTCCCAGGCCGGTGCCGCGGCCCGGCTTCTTGGTGGAGAAGAACGGCTCGAAGATGAGCTTCTGCTGGGCGGCGGGGATGCCGCGTCCGGTGTCGTGCACCTCCAGCTCCGCCACCCCGGGCCGCCGCGAGGTCGTGACGGACACGCGCCCGCCCGGCGGCGTGGCATCCATCGCGTTGGTGATGAGGTTCAAGACGATCTGCTGGAGCTGGTGGGCGTGGCCGAGCACGTGGGGCAGCGCGGGGTCGGTGGTGACGTCCAGGGCCAGCCCGTGCTTCACGAAGCCGGGGCGCACCAGCTCGATGGTGTCCTGCACGAGGCGGTTGAGATCGACGGCAACGCGCGGGCCGGGCTCGCGCCGCGAGAGGTCCATGAGCTGCGCGATGATCTCGGTGACCCGCGTGAGCTGGCTCTCGATCACCGTGAGTCGGCGGAGCACGGCGTCCGAGGCGAGCGCGGGGGGCAGGTCCTGGCGGAGCAGCTCCAGGTGCCCGGCCACCGAGTGCAGGGGGGTGCCGAGCTCGTGGGCGACTTCGGCGATGATCCGACCGGACAGGGCGAGGCGCTCGGCGTGGCCGAGGCTGCGTTGCATGGCGAACAGGAGCTCGTTCAGCCGCTCGACCTCGCGATAGCGGCCTTCCAGCTCGTGGGTCGCTTCCTTGATACGCGTCTGCAGCTCGTTGCTGAAGTCGTGGATGCGCGCCATCATTTCGTTGAAGTGGCGGGCGAGGACGCCGAACTCGTCGAGCGTCCGCACGTCGACCGCCGCCACCGTGTGTCCGCGCTGCACGTCCCGAATCGCGGCCAGGAACCGGCCGATCGGACGGTTGACCACGAACTGGACGGCCACGCTCATGAGGACGCCCATGACGACGACGGACGCGGCGGTGAGCAGCAAGGCCCACGTCGCCGAGCGGGTGACGAGCTGGTCGGCGCGCCCCACCGAGAACTTGCCGGCCACCGCCCCGGCCACCGTACCGTCGAGCACGACGGGCGCCATCACCTCCCAGTAGCGGCCGTCGCGGTCCGCGATGAGCCGCGAGACCGGCCGGCGGCGCCGCACCTGCGTGGTGTCGGCCCGCGTGAGGGGCAGCCGCGCGCGTGGGTTGCTGGTCGCGATCAGCCGCACGTCGTCGCCGGTGAACACCAGGATATCGAGCTGGAGCACGCTGGTGCGCGCGTCCATGATCTGCGCGATCTGTCGCTCGAGCAGCGGGCCGCTCTCGAGCTCACGCCGATCGCCGATGGTGGCGGCGATCTCGCGCGCGAACACCACGGCCCGCTCGGCCAGGTCCTCCTCCACGAGCTGGCGCGTGAAGCGCAGGTGCAGCAGCGTGAACGTGAACGAGACCACCACCACGATCAGCAGGCTCAGCAGGACGAGCTTCTGGCGGACGGCCAGCCGCATGCCGCGCGGCCTAGGTGACGTCCTTCGCCTGCTCGCGGAGGACGAACTTCTGGATCTTCCCGGTGGAGGTCTTGGGCAGCGGTCCGAAGACGACGTGCCGGGGCGCCTTGTAATGGGCGAGGTTGTCGCGGCACCACTGGATGATCTCGGCGGCCGGGACCGCGGCGACACCTGGCGTCAGCGTGACGAACGCGCACGGCGTCTCGCCCCACTTCTCATCGGGCTTGGCGACCACCGCGGCCTCCATCACCGAGGGGTGGCGATAGAGGATTTCTTCCACCTCGAGCGAGGAGATGTTCTCGCCGCCCGAGATGATGATGTCCTTGGAGCGATCCTTGATCTCGACGTAGCCGTCGGGATGCCAGACCGCGAGGTCGCCGGTATGGAACCAGCCCCCGGCGAATGCTTCGTCGGTGGCGGCGGGGTTCTTGAGGTAGCCGGCCATCACGGTATTGCCGCGCAGCATGATCTCGCCCACCGTGGCCGCGTCGCGCGGAACCGGCGTCAACGTCCTGGCATCCGCGACCATCAGCCCTTCGAGCGTGGGGTAGGCGACGCCCTGGCGCGCCATGCGGCCGGCCCGCTCGGCCGGGGGCAGGCTGTCCCACGCGTCCTGCCACGCGCACAGCGTGGCCGGCCCGTAGACCTCGGTGAGTCCGTAGAGGTGCGTGACGCGGAAGCCCAGCGCTTCCATCGCCGTGATCACCGTCGACGGCGGCGCCGCGCCGCCGGTCCCGATGTCGACCACGTGATCGAACGCGACCTTCACGTTGGCCGGCGCGTGGATCAGCGTCGTCATCACGATCGGCGCCCCGCACATGTGGGTGACGGCGTGACGACGGATGGCGGGGAAGATCAGGGCCGGATCCACGCGACGCAGACACACGTGGGTGGCGCCGACCGCGGTGACCGCCCACGTGTAGGTCCAGCCGCTGCAATGGAACATCGGCAGCGTCCAGAGGTAGACCGAGCGCGGCGTGAGGTTGAAGGCGACCGCGTTGCCGAGCGCGTTCAGGTACGCGCCGCGGTGGTTGTACACCACGCCCTTGGGGTTACCGGTGGTGCCGGACGTATAGAGGAGGCAGATCGGGTCCCACTCGTCTGCGGGCGGTGGCGGGACGAAGCCCGGATCGCCTTCGTCGAGCAGCGCCTCGTAGTCCTTCTCGCCGAGCAGCACCCCGCCGGCGTGGAGCGGATCGTCGATGTCGATCACGGCGATGGGCCGCTTCAGCAGGCCGAGCGCGTCCTTGACCGTCGGCGAGAACTCGCGGTCGGTGATGAGCAGCTTCGCCTCACCGTGGTCGAGGATGAACGCGATGGTGCGCGCGTCGAGCCGGTAGTTCAGCGCGTTGAGGACGGCGCCGGCCATCGGGACGCCGTAATGCGCCTCGAGCAAGGCCGGGACGTTGGGCGCCATGACGGCGACGGTGTCGCCGCGGCCGATCCCGCGACGGACGAGCGCCGAGGCGAGCCGGCGGCAGCGGGATTGAAGCTCGGCGTAGGTGAAGGATCGGTCGCCGTGGATGACGGCGGTCTTGGTGGCATAGACGGCGGCGGCGCGAGGGAGGAACGATAACGGCGTGAGCGGCGCGTGGTTCGCGGGGCGCCGGTCCAGACCACTCGCGTAGGGTTGCACGCCGCCCACTATACCCGAGGGCCAGGGGCCGCCGGGCGGGGCGGGTGGACTACCCCAAGTGGGCGACCCGGGGCGCCACTTGCTCGATCAACAGTCGCAAGCTCTCGTGGTCCCAGCCGGCGTCGTCCGAGTCCGTGGTGATCGACAGGAACGTGCCGAATCCGCCGCTCTCTTCGTAAACCTGATGGATCTTCTCCGCGACTTCCGACGGGTCGCCGACGATCCAGAGGTTGTCCATCAAGTAGTCGACCGTGACGGACTCGTCAGGCAGCGCCGGGTCCAGCTTGGTCGTCGCCATCTGGACCGTGCCCAGGCGATTGGGCCGCTGATGGCTCACATAGTTCCGTCCGAGGACCGCGCGGCCCCGCTCACGGGCGATGGCCGGGGTGGTGGCGACGAGCACGTCGCGCGCGATGCGCCACTGACTCCGATCCGCCGGCCGCCCGGCGCTCTTCGCACCGTCTTCCACCAGGCGCCAGTGGTCGCCGAGATACCGGCGGGACAGGAGCGAGCTCGACATGGGAATGAAGCCGCGTTCGCCGGCCATTCGCATGGAAGTCGAGTCTGGAGTGCTGGCCGCCACCGCGATCGGCGGATGGGGCTTCTGGTACGGCTTCATGTAGTAGCCCCGCTCTTTCACGGGATCGAACGCCGGAGTCTCGACGTCGAAGAACTTGCCGTGATGGCTGAACCGTCCTTCCGACGCCCAGAGCTTGAGCACCACCTCGAGCACTTCGGCCGAGCGGGCGCGCAGGGTGGTGGCGTCCAGACCCAACAGCGACATATCGGTCGGGATGGCGCCGCCACCGATCCCCCACTGGAACCGGCCGCGCGCCATGTGGTCGAGCATGGCGACGCGATGCGCGAGGTACACGGGGTTGTGGAGGGCCAGGAGCGTGACGCCGGTGCCCAGCCTCACGTTTTTGGTCAACGCCAGCGCCTTGGCGATGAGCAGATCGGGCGCGGGCGCGTTCTCCCAGCGTTCGGTCAGATGCTCGCCCACCCACGCTTCCCGGAAGCCGAGCTGATCGGCGAGCACGATCTGATCGATGTCCCGGTCGTAGGCATCGGCGAACGACCGATACGGAGGGTGGAGCGGCATCATGAACAGGCCGAACTGCATGCGAGACTCCTTACGCTTCGTGACCGCCGGTAAGCGCGATTCTAGACCAAAGCGAGCGTCGCCTTGCAGCGAACCGCGCCGCGGTGGTAGCGTTGGCGGCCAGACCGGAGGAGGCCACGATGCCCGCAACGCTCACGTCCAAGCGGCATAAGGTCCAGGACGACGCCGACCTCGTCGAGTTCTGCTTCCAGCGGGGCTGGTCCGACGGGCTTCCCGTCGTGCCGCCCACGGAGGCGCGCGTCCGCCAGATGCTGGATGCGGCCAAGCTGGGGCCGGACCAGCAGATCGCGTTCATCGAGAACCGCTCGGTGTCGATCACCGCCGAAAAAGTCGCCATCAACGCCCTCATGGCGGGTTGCCGGCCCGAGTACATGCCGGTGGTGATCGCCGCGGTGGAGGGCATCGGCGACCCGCGCTGGGGATACCACGGTCCGGGCACGTCCACCGGCGGGGCGGCGGTGCTCACGATCGTCAACGGTCCCATCGCGCGCGAGCTGGACGTGAACGCCGGCGACAACCTCTTCGGGCCGGGCTGGCGCTCCAACGCCACCATCGGCCGCGCGCTGCGGCTGGTCATGCGCAATGTGTGCGGCTCGCGGCCGGGCTTGCTCGACCGCGGAACGCTCGGGAACCCCGGCAAGCTCTCCTACGTGATCGCGGAGAACGAGGCGGAGAGCCCGTGGACGCCGCTGCACGTGGAGCGGGGGTTCCGCCCCGAGCAGAGCACGGTCACGGTGTTCGCGGCGAACGGGCCGCACCAGTTCTACAACCAGCTGTCCAACACCGCGGAGGGCGTGCTCACGACCCTCGCCGACGACATGCGCATCTCGGGCGGCGTCATGGGCCAGCCGCAGTACGTGCTCGTCATCGCCGGTGAGCACATGCGGACGATTGCCGCCGACGGCTGGACGAAGGCCGACATCCGGAAGTTCGTGTGGGAGCACACCCAGAACTCGCACGCCCACCTCAAGCGCACGCAGCGCATGTCGGGCGAGCTCACGCCGGCGGACGAGAAGGCGATGCGACCGCTGGTGGAGACGCCGGACGACATCCTGGTCGTGGCCGCGGGCGGGCGCGCCGGCGCGTTCTCCGGCTACATCCCGGGCTGGGGCGGCAAGCGGTCCTCACAGGCCATCACCAAGGAGGTCAAGCGATGATCGAGCTCCTCGATCCCACCACGGAGGCGGTGACGCAGACGATCGCGTTCAAGCCGCGGCCCGATTCGCTGCTCGGCAAGCGTATCGCGCTCATCGAGAACACCAAGTTCAACTCCGACAAGCTCCTCAAGAAGATCGGCGACATCCTCAAGAGCGAGCACGGCGCCGCCGAGGTGAAGATGTTCCGGAAGCACAACTCGAGCGTGCCCGCCCACCAGGAGATCATCGAGGAGGTGACCAGCACCTGCGACGTCATGGTCGCCGGCGTCGGTGATTGAGGGTCCTGCTCGTCGGGCAGTGTGCTCGACGGAATCCTGCTGGAGAAGGCCGGAGTGCCCTCGGCGTCGATCGTGACCCATGTGTTCGAGGTGACCGGGCGGGCCATGGCGGAGCAGTGGGGCGTGCCGAGCTACAAGTTCCTCGTCATGGAGCATCCGATCGCCAATCTCACCGAGCCGCAGCTCGATGAGCGCGCGCGGCAGATGGTGCCGCAGGTGGTGAAGCTGATCCTCGAAGGGCAGGAGTAGTCACTCGAGCCGGGCCGTCGTCATCCAGGAAGGGCAGGGAAAGTCATCGAGTATCGGCCGCCCTGGTGGTGCCGGAACCGGCACCTGCAGACGTTCTGGGGTCCGCTCTTCCGCCGCCGCGACCTGCCGCTGCGGCGGGAGCGCCTGACCACGCGCGATGGCGACTTCGTCGACCTCGACTGGCAGGACGGCGCGCGCGGAGCGCCGCTCGTGCTCGTGCTGCACGGGCTCGAGGGCTGCGCGCGCTCGCACTACGTCGTCGACGTGTTCGAGCTCGTCCGCGCGCTCGGCTGGCGTGGCGTCGCGCTGAACTTCCGGTCCTGTAGCGGCGAGCTCAACCGGCTGCCGCGCTTCTATCACTCCGGCGACACCGCCGACCTCGACCTGGTCGTGCAGCGGCTGATCGAGCGCGAGCCGGACGTCAGGCTCGGCATCGTCGGGGTCTCGCTCGGCGGCAACGTGCTGGTGAAATGGCTCGGCGAGGGGGGCGACTGCGTGCCGGCGGCGGTGCGGGCGGGAGTCGGGATCTCCGTGCCGTTCGACCTCGGCGCGTGCGCCGAGGCGCTCGACCGTCGTGGCTTCGGTAAGTGGATCTACACGGCGAATTTCTTGCGGACCCTGCGGGCCAAGGTAATGGCGAAGGCCCGCGTCCATCCCGGCTTCGTCGACGTGGCCGCGGTCGGGCGGGCGCGAACGTTCCACGAATACGACGCCGCCGTCACCGCGCCGCTCCACGGCTTCGCGAACGCCCGCGACTACTGGACGCGCGCGAGCTGCGGGCCGTACGTGGCCGCCGTCCGGAGGCCGCTCCTGCTCCTCGGCTCCGTCGACGATCCGTTCATTCCTCGGACCTGCCTGCCCGATCCCAAGACGCTGCCGTCAGGTGTGCAGGCCGAGTTCTCGGCGCGCGGCGGCCACGTCGGGTTCTGGGAGGGCGCGTGGCCGTGGCGGGCGCGCCCGTGGGCGGAGCGACGGGCCGTGAAGTTCATCGCCAGTGCGTTGATGGATGACCCCTCGCTGCGGCCGCCGCCACGGTTGGCGTCATCGCGGGTGGAGGTGACCGCGCGATGACGACCGATGCGTACGGCCTCCCCGTCACCACGGCTTCGTCCACCGCCGGCGCCGCGTACGACCGCGCCGCTCACGGCCTGCTGGGATGGGACGGCGCCGCGCTCGACATGTTCCAGGCGACGATTGCCCAGGATCCGGGTCTCGCGCTCGGCCATGCCGGTGCCGGCGTGTGCCTGTTCCTCGAGGAGCGGTTCGCCGAGGCCCGCACGGCGGTGACCGAGGCGCGGGCGCGCGTCGCCGCCGGTTCGCCGCGCGAGCGGAGCCACGTGGAAGCGCTCGCGCTGCTGGTGACGGGGAAGGTCGCGGAAGCCGAGACGCTCATGCGCGAGCACCTCGCCGCGTGGCCCCGCGACCTCGTGATCGCCCAGCGCCTGTACTTCATCTGGTTCTGGCAGGGACGGTTCCCCGACCTCCTCGATCTCACCACGGACCTCATGCGGCGCGTGGGCGGCGGGCCGTTCCTGCCGGGCCTGCACGCCTTCGCACTCGAGCAAGCGGGCCGCTGCGCCGAAGCGGTGAGGCTCGCGGAAGAGGCGCTCGCCGCCAATTCCCGGGATGCATGGGGCGTGCACGCGCTCGCCCACGCGCTGTTCGAGCAGGCCGCCTTCGATGCCGGCGTCGACGCGTTGCCGGCGCGCATCGAGCCCTGCACGCACCTCGGCTGGTTCCGGAACCACCTCCTCTGGCACCTGGCGCTCATGCACCTGAGCCGCGGTGAGTACGGGCGCGTGCTCGCGATGTCGCACAGCGTGTTCGAGCGCGAGCCGTCCTCGATTGCCGGCAACCTGCACGACTCGCTCTCGCTCCTGTGGCGCTTGATGCTCGCCGGGCACGACGTGCGGACGCGCTGGGTCCCGTTCGTCGAGATCGCCCACGAGCGGCTCGATCGCCAGGGGCTGCTTTTCCACGCCGTGCACCTGGCCATGGCGCTGGCCGGCGGGGGAGACTGGACGACGGCCGCCCAGCAGGTGGACATGCTGCGGGCGCGGACGGCGAAGGACCGAACCGGGCTGATCGCCGACGTCGTGCTGCCGCTCATCGGGGGGATCCACGCCTTCGCGCGCGCCGAGTACGCCGACACCATCCGCGCCATCGAACCGCTCACGCCGCGCATCGTGGAGCTCGGCGGCAGCCGGGCGCAGCGCGACGTGTTCCACGACACGCTGCTGGAGGCGTGCTTCCGCGCCGGCGACATGGACCGCGCGGAGCGCTTGCTGGCGGCGCGAATCGCGCGGCGTCCGGATCACCAGTGGACGACGCGCAAGACACGCCCGGCTGCCTCCTGAGCTCTCTCGGCCCACCGAACGGTCGCGGCATCCTGTGACCTCGGCAGTCACGGCATGAAGTCGGCACCGTGAAGCCGGCTGTCGCCGTCATGGCGCGGGTGCCGGGCGCCGGGCCCGTGAAGACGCGGCTACACGAAGCGCTGACGCCCGCGGTGGCGACCGAGCTCTATCGCTGCTTCCTCCTCGACCGACTCGAGGCACTGGCCGCACTGCCCGGCATCGACCCCGTCGTGGCCTTCACGCCCGCGACCGCCCGCGCCGAGATGGCGGCGCTCGCGCCCTCGGGCGTTCGGCTCATCGCGCAAACGACGGGCGATCTGAGCGAGCGGCTGATCACGCTGGTCAAGGACCTGCTCGAAGATGGGCACCCAGCGGTGCTCGCCATGGACAGCGACAGCCCGACCTTGCCCATGCACTGGGTGAGCGAGGCGGCAGACGTTCTCGTCAGGACCGACGCCGACGTCGTCCTCGGCCCGTGCGACGACGGCGGCTACTACCTCGTCGGCGTGCGAGCGTCGCACCCCGAGTTGTTCAGCGGGATTCCCTGGAGCACCGACGCCGTGCTGGCGGCCACGCGGGCGCGGGTGGACGAGCTGGGATTGCGCGCGCGCTTGCTGGGCACCTGGTTCGACGTGGACGACGAGCTCGCGCTCCGACGTCTCCACGCGGAGCTTCGCGGCGGCGCCACCAAAGCGCCCCGCACCCGCGCCTTTCTTGCGGAGACCTACAGTATGACCTCGGCCTCGGAGAGCTTCTGATCGCCCCGAGCGCCGGTCACCGAGGTGTTTTCCGGAGGCGCCAGGCCAAGCCGCCGAGGCGACTGAAGTCGTCACGGCGTCTCGCCGACGTTCTTGGCCGAGCGGGCGCTCACCCCGTATGATCGCGACGGACCAATTCGGTTCCCAAGGAGTCTGCGCTCATGTCGAAGCACTTCACCCGCAAGGAGCTGACGGCGTACGAACGCGACGGGTTCGTGGTCGTGTCCGGTATGTTCGGACCCGCCGATGTCGCGGCGCTTCAAGCCTGGGTCGACGAAGTGCAAGCCTGGCCCGAGGTCGCGGCCCGGCACATGGTCTATGGCGAGCCGAGCCTGACCGAGCCTGGCCGGCGACTCATCAGTCGCATCGAGAACTTCTATCCGTATCACCGGGGACTCCATGCGCTCTTCGATGGCGAGCAGCTGCTGGCACGCGTCGCCGAGCTGTTCGGCGAGCCGGCCGTCCTCTTCAAGGACAAGATCAACTTCAAGATGGCGGGCGGCGACGGCTTCAAGCCCCATCAAGATCAGCAGGCCGGGTGGTCGACGTACGCCAGCCTTTTCGTCACCGTGCTCGTCGCCATCGACGACGCGACGCTGGAGAACGGCTGCCTGGAGCTCAGCGCCGGGCAGCACACGCGCGGCCTGATCGGAAAGGAATGGACGCCGCTGACGGACGAGGACATGGCGCCGATGGTGTTCGTGCCGTACCCGACCAAGCCCGGCGACGCCATCTTCTTTGACTCGTTCGTCCCGCACCGCTCGGGGCCCAACCTCACCGCCGACGGGCGCCGGGTGCTCTACGTGACGTACAACCGCACGGCCGAGGGCGATCATCGCCAGCGGTACTATGCCGACAAACGGAAGAGCTATCCGCCCGATTGCGAGCGCGAGGCGGGCAAGGAATACGTGTACCGCGTGTGACCTCGCCGCCTGGCTCGCCTGCGCGGTGTTCTGTGGAACGGAGTCAGCGCGGTGAACGCGCGCCTGCGCGGCATGGACCTGTCGGGCGGGGACTCCAGTCTCTGGCGCCCGGCCCACTGGCACAAGGTGTAGCCGGAACGAGGAGCGCCCCGGGTCCCCCGGGGCGTGCCGAACGTGGGGGGTACGGGGGGCCATGGTCGGGCGCGCCCCGGTCAACGAGGGCGCGCCCCGGGTTTCCCCGGGGCGCGCCGAACGTGGGGGGTACGGGGGGCCATGGTCGGGCGCGCCCCGGTCAACGAGGGCGCGCCCCGGGTTTCCCCGGGGCGCGCCGAACGTGGGGGGTACGGGGGCCATGGTCGGGCGCGCCCCGGTGAACGAGGCGCGCC
>JBGPXN010000112.1:0-13966 GCA_041492755.1 Methylomirabilia bacterium
GCTCGCGGGCGCGGTGACGCTGGCGGCCGCCGTCCTTGCCGCGCGTGGCTTCTCGGCCGGGAGCTCGCTGGGGGAGACGCTGGCCCGCTACCCGGCGCTGGTGGCGGCTCCGCTCGCCTGGACGGTGTCCCGCTTGCAACGGGCCGACCGTGCGTAACGTCGCGTCGCCTCTGTGAATGTTGCCGGCACGCGGCGGGACTGACACAATAGGCCGACATGGCCAGTGACCGGATCGTCATCCGGGGCGCCCGCGAGCACAATCTCAAGAACGTCGACCTCGAGATCCCCCGCGATCAGCTCGTCGTCATCACCGGCCTGTCCGGTTCCGGCAAGTCCTCGCTCGCCTTCGACACCATCTACGCCGAGGGTCAGCGCCGGTACGTGGAGAGCCTGTCCGCCTACGCGCGCCAGTTCCTCGAGCAGATGGAAAAGCCGGAAGTCGATTCGATCGAGGGCCTGTCGCCCGCGATCTCCATCGAGCAGAAGACGACGTCGAAGAACCCGCGCTCCACCGTCGGCACCGTCACCGAGATCTACGACTATCTGCGCGTGCTCTTCGCGCGCATCGGCGTTCCGCACTGCCCGCAATGCGGCAAGGTGATCTCGGCGCAGACCGTGCAGCAGATGGTCGACCGCGTGCTCGCGCTGCGGGCGGGAACACGGCTGCTCCTGCTGGCGCCGATCGTCCGCGGCCGCAAAGGTGAATACCGCAAGGTCTTCCACGATCTCCGGCGCCAGGGTTACTCGCGCGTGCGGGTCAACGGCACCGTGCACGAGCTGACCGACGAGATCGAGCTCGACAAGAACCGCAAGCACACGATCGAGGTCGTGGTGGACCGGCTGGTAGTTCGCGACACGCTCGGCACGCGGCTGGCCGACTCGCTGGAGACCGCGCTGCGTCTGGCCGACGGGGTGGTGCAGGTGGAGCCGGACGGCGGCGAGCCGATGGTCTTCTCGGAGCGGCTGGCCTGCGCGCGGTGCGGCATCTCGCTGCCCGAGGTCTCGCCGCGCATGTTCTCGTTCAACAGCCCGTACGGGGCGTGCCAGACGTGCTCCGGCATCGGCACCCGCTGGGAGATCGATCCCGACCGCCTCGTGCCCAACCCGGCGCGCTCGCTCAAGGACGGTGCGCTCGCCGCGTGGGCCGGCCGCGACTCGCCGTACTTCCGCCAGACGCTCCAGGTCCTCGGCAAGCGCCACAAGTTCGACCTCGAAACCCCGTGGGCCAAGCTCAAGAAGCCGACCCGCGAGGTCATCCTGCACGGCGAGAAGGGTGGCGGCTTCGAGGGCGTGGTGGCGGTGCTGGAGCGCCGGTATCGGGAGACGGACTCCGAGGACACGCGTCGCGAGCTGGAAACGTTCATGGCCGAGCGTCCGTGCCCGGCGTGCCGCGGCTCGCGGCTGCGCCCGGAGTCGCTCGGGATGAAGATCGCCGGCCAGTCCATCGGCGACGTGGTCCGGCTCAACATCCGGGAGGCGGCGGCCTTCTTCGAAGGCTTGACGTTCAGCGAGCGGGAGGCGGTGATCGCGCGCCGCGTGCTCAAGGAGATCTGCGAGCGGCTGGGCTTCCTCAAGGACGTCGGGCTCGAGTACCTCACGCTCGACCGGCCGGCGGCGACGCTGGCGGGCGGGGAAGGGCAGCGCATTCGCCTGGCCACGCAGATCGGCTCGAGCCTGGTCGGCGTGCTCTACATCCTGGACGAGCCGTCCATCGGCCTGCACCAGCGTGACAACCGCCGGCTGCTCGACACGCTCAAGCGGCTGCGCGACCTCGGCAACACCGTCCTCGTCGTCGAGCACGACGAGGAGACGATCCGCTCGGCGGACTTCGTGATCGACCTGGGACCCGGCGCCGGCGAGCTCGGCGGCCACGTGGTGGCCGTCGGCACCCCGGACGAGATCATGGCCAACCCGGCCTCGCTCACCGGCCGTTACCTCGCGGGCACGCTCGCCATCCCCCGCCCGACGGCGCGACGCAAGGGCTCGGGCGCCTTCCTCACCATCCACAACCCGCGCGAGCACAATCTGCGCGTGTCCAGCGTGCGGATTCCGCTCGCCACGTTCACCTGCGTCACCGGCGTGTCGGGCTCGGGCAAGTCCACGCTGGTCAACGACATCCTCTACCGGGCGCTCGCCCAGATGCTCCACCGCGCCCAGGACCGGCCGGGCGCGCACGATCGCATCGAAGGCGCCCAGCACGTCGACAAGGTCGTGGACATCGACCAGACCCCGATCGGGCGTACGCCGCGCTCGAACCCGGCCACCTATACGGGGCTCTTCACGTTCATCCGGATGCTGTTCGCGCGCACCCCCGAGGCGCGCATGCGCGGCTACCAGCCCGGGCGCTTCTCGTTCAACGTCAAGGGCGGGCGGTGCGAGGCGTGCCAGGGCGACGGGCTCGTGAAGATCGAGATGCACTTCCTGCCCGACGTCTACGTGACGTGCGACGTGTGCAAGGCCAAGCGCTACAACCGCGAGACGCTCGACATCCGGTACAAGGGGCGGAGCATCGCCGAGGTGCTCGACATGACCGTGCGGGAGGCGCGCGAGTTCTTCGACGCCGTGCCGGTCCTCAAGGGCAAGCTGTAGACGCTCGACGACGTCGGGCTCGACTACATCCGGCTCGGGCAGTCCGCCACCACGCTGTCGGGTGGAGAGGCGCAACGAGTGAAACTGGCAACGGAATTGTCGAGGCGAGCCACCGGTAGGACGCTCTACATCCTCGACGAACCGACCACTGGACTGCACTTCGCCGACATCCAGAAGCTGCTGGAAGTCCTGAACCGGCTGGTGGACCAGGGCAACACCGTCGTCATCATCGAGCACAACCTGGACGTCATCAAAACGGCCGACTGGATCATCGACCTCGGCCCCGAGGGTGGCGACGCGGGCGGGCGCGTGGTGGCGATCGGGACGCCGGAGGAGATCGTGACGCAGGCGGACCGGTCGTACACCGGACAGTTCTTGCGACCGGTTCTGGCCGGCAGCGGTGTCGAGGAGCGCCACGCCGCCGCCGGGGCGCTCCGAGCGTCGGGAGGGTAGGAGGCATGTCGGGGCCTCGGTCGCGGCGACTGAATTCGAGGAGCGCCACGGGTTTCCCGGGGCGCTCCGAGCGTGTGGGGGGATGGGGGGCCATGTCGGGGCCCCCCATATCAAATGATGCGTAGGACCAAGATCGTCTGCACCATCGGGCCCGCCAGCAGCGACCCGGAGACGCTGAGCCAACTGGTCGAGGCGGGGATGGACGTCGCCCGGCTGAACTTCTCCCACGGGACGCACGCCGAGCACGCGGACGTGGTGCGCCGATTGCGGGAAGGCGAGGAACGCTGGGGACGGCCGATCGCTATTCTTCAAGACTTGCAGGGCCCCAAGGTGCGACTCGGAACCTTCGGCGTGGGCGGGGGTGGCCGGGTGGATCTGGAATCCGGCGCCGAATTTACCCTCATGGCGCGGCCGGTCGTCGGCACCGCCGAGCGCGCCACGCTGTCTCACCCGGAGTACTTCGGCGCCGTGCGCCCCGGCGATCTCATCTGGATGGACGACGGGATGATCCAGCTCCGGGTGGAAGAGGGCACGCCGGACGCGGTGCAGTGCCGGGTGGTGGTGGGCGGCCGCATCAGCGATCACAAGGGCGTCTCGTTTCCGCACGCGCGGGCCCCGATGTCCTGCCTCACCCAGAAGGACCGCGAGGACCTGCGCTTCGGCATCGAGCACCGCGCCGACTTCGTCGCGGTGTCGTTCGTGCGCTCGGCCGCCGACATCGCCGAGGTGCGGCGCTTCATCCAGGAGCAGGGCGCGGACATTCCGATCGTGGCCAAGCTCGAGCGCCAGGAGGTCATCGCCAACCTCCCCGAGGTTCTGACCATGGTGGACGCGGTCATGGTCGCGCGCGGAGACCTCGGCGTCGACGTGCCGCTCGAAGACGTCCCTCACATCCAGAAGGAAGTCATCCGCCAGGCGCGCGGCGCCAAGGTCCCCGTCATCGTCGCGACCCAGATGCTCGAGTCGATGGTCACGCACGTGCGGCCGACCCGCGCTGAAGTCTCGGACGTGTCCACCGCGATCTTCGACGGCGCCGACGCCATCATGCTGTCGGCGGAGACGGCGACGGGACGGTTCCCCGTGGAGTCCGCCGCGGTGATGGCGCGGATCGCCAAGCGGGCGGAGCAGGCCGTGGTCCGCCCCGAAGCGCGGCGCCGGCGGCGCGAAGGCGCGGGATTTCCGGAGGCGATCTCGGACGCCGCGGCCACCGCCGCGCAGGTCGTCGGCGCGCGGGCCATCGTCGCGTTCACTCAGTCGGGGTTCTCCGCGCGGCTGATCTCCCAGGAGCGGCCCGACGTGCCGATCATCGCGCTGACGCCGTTCGTGGAGGTGCAGCGCCGGCTCGCGCTGAGCTGGGGCGTGTCCTCGCGGCTCATTCGCAAGGTCGAGACCACTGACGATATGATCGAGGAGGTGGAGGCGGTCCTCCTGGGTGACGGCACGGTCCGCGTCGACGACGTGATCGTCATCATCTCCGGCGCCCCGATGTGGGTCACGGGCACCACGAACCTCCTCAAGCTCCATCGGGTAGGGGAGCGCCGCTGAGCCGGCGCGCGCGCCGGGTCTTTCTCGGCCTGGGTCTGCTCGCGCTGCTCGTCTGGGGCGCGGCCGCCGTCGTTCTCGTGCGCGACGCCGCGGCACGCCACCAGCGCCGGGTGGCGGCCACCGTCGAGGCGACGCGGCTCGCCGTCGAGGACACCCAGCACGTGCTCCGTCGCGAGGCGCGGATCCTCGCCCAGGAGCCGGCCGTGGTCGAGGGGGTGGCGCGCAACGACTGGGCGACGCTCGCGCGGGGCGCTTCACCGCGCCTCACCTCCCTGACTGTCGATCGCATCGCGGACCTCGTGCTGATCGTCGACGGCGCCGGGGCCCCGCTCGTCCAGGTGCCGGCGCCGCCGCGGCTGCCGGCCGGATCCGCGCCGGCGCCGCCCCCGGCGGGTACGGGCGGCGTGCAGATCATCAACGGCCGCGTCTACGTCGTCGGCGTCGCGCCCATCTATCCCGACGGCCGCGGTGGAGCCGGGGGTCGCGAGCGCGAGGCCACGCCCCTCGGCGCGGTGGTCGCCGGCCGCCGGATCGACCGGGTGGCGGCGTCTGCCCTGGTCGCCGTTGGCGGCGATCGCGCGCTCGGCGCCAGCCTGCCGAACGTGCCGGCAGCGGGATGGCAGACGGCGCTGCGCGTCGGCGCGATCGTCATCGCCGGAGAGTCCTGGAGCGTGCGCCCGCTGCCGGCGGCCGCGGGCGGACTCGTCACGCTCGTCCCCGACGCGGAGTACCGCGCCGAGCGGCGGCGGCTCGGGATCGGTTTGGGCGCCTTGCTCGCGCTGCTCGTGGCCGGCGCCGGCGGCGCGGCCTGGGCGCTCGGGCGCCGGCGCGAGGCAGCGAAGGGCGAGGCCGCGGCCCACGGGACGACCGGCGCCGCGGCGCACGTGACGGCCGACGCCGTCGCGGCGACGTCGAGCGAAGTGGAACGCCAGCGACTCGAAACGCTGGTGCGGCTGAGTCGCACGCTCACCGGGACGCTTTCGACGAACGACGTGCTGCAGCGCATCGTGGACGCCAGCGTCGAGGTCTTCGGTTGCAGCAACTCGAGCCTGTGGCTCCTGGATGACGGCGGAGGCACGCTGACCGTGCGCGCCAACGCCGGTAGTCAGTCCGAGCTGCCCGAGCGGCCGTCGTTCGCGGTGGGCGAGGGGTTGGTGGGGACGATCGCCGCCCAGCGCGCGCCGCTGACCGTCGCGGACGTGCTCACCGATCCCCGCACCGTCCACGTCGCACGTCTGCGCGAGGCCGGCGTCATCTCGTTCGCCGGGGTGCCGCTGCTCCTCGGCCAGCGGTTGCTCGGCGTGCTGGCGATCACGCTCGGCCAGCAACACGACTACACGGCGATGGACGTCGGCTTGCTCCAATCGTTCGGCGACCACGCCGCCATCGCCATCGACACCGCGCGCCGCTTCGGCGAGGAGAGCGGCCGGCGTGCCCACTTCCGCGCCCTGCTCGAGATCAACGCGCGGATCGGGGCCCGCGAGTCGATGGACGATCTCCTGGGGCTCATCGCCGAAGAGGCGGCGCGCCTGCTCGACGTCGACAACGCGGGCTTCCGGCTCGTCGACGGCGACGAGCTCGTCGTCGCCGGGCTCGCGGGGACCGCGCGCCAGACGATGCTCAAACCGCGGTTGAAGATCGGCGAAAGCTTCAGCGGCCGCGTCGTGGCCGAGGGCCGTCCGCTGATGGTCGACGTCGAGGCTCACGCGGGCGACCTCGAGCCCACGCACCTCGCGGCCGACCGGCGCCTCGGATACCGCGCGTTCCTCGGCGTGCCGTTGCGCGTCGGCGAGCGGATCATCGGGGTGCTGACGTTCCGGGCGCGCCGGATCTTCACCCCGGTCGAGCAGGAGCTGGCGGAGGCCTTCGCCGGCCAGGCCGCGATCGCGCTCGAGCACTCCCGCCTCTATCGCGAAGCGACGCGGCAGGCCGAGCGCATGCGCGCGCTCGCGGACGTCGAGCGCCTGCTGTCCGAGACGCTGGCGCCCGAGGTGGTCGTGCAGCGCGTGGCCGACAGCATCTCGACGCTGCTCGGCGCCAAGTCGGCGGCGCTCTACCGGGTGAACACCGAGTCGGGGATGGTGGAGACCCAGGCGATCTCCACGGGGAGCGCCTTTCCGTGGGCCCTCACGCTGCCGCCCGGCAGTGGCATGGCGGGGGTGGCGATCCGTGACCACCGGCCGATGCGCAGCCCGGACGTGCGGGTCGACGAGCGGATTCCTTATGCGCCCGAGGTCCGGGCCATCGTGGAGAAGGCGCCGGACCGGGCGATGCTGGCGGTGCCCGTGTTCGTGCGGGACAGCGTGTTCGGCGCGTTCGTGGTCGTGGATACGACCGGCCGCGTCTTCGACGACGAGGAGGTGCGGCTGGCCGAGGCCTTCGCCGCCCAGGCCGCGACCGCCATCGAGAACGCGCGGCTCTATTCGCTGGAGACCTCGCGGCGGGCGACCCTGGCCGCGCTGGCCGAGATCGAGCGCGATCTCGCGGCCGAGCTGAACCTCGACCGCCTGCTCCGGCTCATCATCGAGCGGGCCAGCCGCCTCTTCCTCGCCCAGGGAACCATCTACCTGATGGGCGATGACGGCACGCTCACGGCGGCGGCGCTCAGCGAGCAGGCGCCGTCGGCCGACCGGCTCTCGCTGGGGGTTGGCCTCGTCGGCGCGTGCGCCGAGCGCCGCGAGGGCATGGTCGTCAACGACTACGGGACGTCGGAGTTCGCGCTGCCCCGCTTCGTCGCGCTCGGCGTCCGTCACGCCATCGCGCAGCCGCTCGTCAGTCGCGGCCGGCTGATGGGCGTGACCGCGCTCTTCCGCGTCGGCGACGGCGTGAAGCCTTTCGGGGACGAGGACCTGGAGGTCCTCGGGAGCTTCGCCAACCAGGCCTCGATCGCCATCCAGAACGCGCGCCTTTACGACGAGGCCGAGCAGCGGCGGCGAGAGGCCGAGGAGCTGGCGCAGCTCGCCCGCGTGCTCACGGAGACGCTCGACGTCGCGGCCGTCGGCGACCGCATCGTGGAAAGCGTGCGCGCCATGTTCGGCGTGGAGAGCGCCGGGCTTCGCGTGCTCGAGTCCGACGGATCGTTGGTGGCGGTGGCGTGGCGCGGCACCGCCACCGCCTTCTTCGCGCGCGGGCATCGCCAGCCCGGCGGCACCGGCTTGCTTGGTCGTGCGCTGGCCGAGGGCCGGCCGCTGTGGGCGCGCGATCTGCTGGCCGAAGAGGGCCTGCACTTCCCCGACGATCTTCGCCGCCGCGTCGTCGGGGCGGGACAGCGGGCCGCGCTGGCGGTACCCCTGCGGGCCAAGGGGCGCATCGTCGGGGCCCTGTTCCTCGCGCACTCGCGAGTGCGCACGTTCTCCGAGGCCGAGGTCGCCCTCGCCCAGGCCGTGGGTGATCAGGCCGCGCTCGCGCTGGAGAACGCGCGGCTGCACGAAGAGAGCGAGCGGCGTCGGCGCGCCGCCGAGCAACTGGCCGAATTGGGGCGCCTCGTGTCGCAGTCGCTCGAGCCCGCGCAGATCGGCC
This sequence comes from Methylomirabilia bacterium, assembly GCA_041492755.1. Classification (GTDB taxonomy): domain Bacteria; phylum Methylomirabilota; class Methylomirabilia; order Rokubacteriales; family CSP1-6; genus JBGPXN01. Next base: position 8,107 of record JBGPXN010000112.1, read on the forward strand.
AGTCGCTCGCGGAGCGGATCCGCGACATGTTCGGCGCCCGGCGCGCGACGCTCTACCGGCTCACCGCCGAGGGCGGCGACCTCGAAATCGTCGGCTTCTCCGGCGATGTCGGCCCGGTGGGACACGAGACGCGCCTGCGGCAGGGCCTCGCCCTGATGGGCCGCGCGGTGACCGAGCGAAGGGCGGTGTCGTCGGTGAACGTCTTGACCGATCTCAATCTGCGCTACTCCGACGAGATGCGGGCGCGCATCGAAGCCACCGAGGTGCGGGCCGTGATGGCGGCGCCGCTCTTCGTCGCCGACACCGTCATCGGCGTCCTCGGCGTCGGTGACCGCGAGGGCCGCGTGTTCACCGACGAGGAGATCGCGCTGCTGGAGGCGTGCGCGGACCGGGCCGCCGTCGCGCTGGACAACGCGCGCCTCTACTCGGAGACGGCGCGTCGCCAGCGCGAAGCCGAGGCCCTGGCGCGACTGGGTCAGGTGCTGACGGAGAGCCTCGACGTCGCCGCCGTCGCTGACCGCATCGTCGAGAGCCTGCTCGCCCTGTTCGACGCGCGGTCCTCGATCCTGCGACTGCTCCAGCCCGACGGTTCGGTGGTGACGCTGGCCACCGCGGGCCCGGCGCGCGTGCACTATCCCCCGGGGCTGGTCAGCGGGCCCGGCATCGGCCTGATCGCGCGCGCCATGGGCGAGGGCCGGGCGTTGTGGTCCAGCGACCGGTTCAACGATCCCGACGTCGTGCTCGACGAGACCACGCGCGCGCGGGGCGAGGCCGCCGGCGTCCGGGCCGCCCTCGTCGCGCCGCTCCGGGTGAAGGGGCGCATCATCGGGGCGCTGTCCGTGTCCGACGACCGGCGCCGGCGCTTCAGCGACGCCGAGGTGATGCTGGCCCAGTCGTTCGCGGACCAGGCGGCCCTCGCGCTCGAGAACGCGCGGCTCTACGAGGAGACGGAGCGACGGCTGGGGGAGACGCGCGCGCTCCTGGAGGTCGCCGAGATCCTCAACGCGACGCTCGATCCCCGGCAGCTCCTCAAGCGGGTGACCATGAAGATCGCCCAGGTGTGTCGGGTCGACCGCTGCTCCGTCGAGGTCTGGGACGGCGACCGCGCGGTCCCGGTCATGGCGCAATTCGCCGACGGGCGGCGGCGTCCCGACCTCTGGGAGAAGTTCACGCGGTTGCAGCGCACCGGCGTGCGCGACGTGCCGGCCCACGCCCAGGTCATCGAGACCCGGCGTCCGGTGGTGATCGACGACACGAGCGTGACGACGCTGATCCCCCGCGAGTGGATCGAAGCCTACGGCCTGCGCTCCTACATGGTGGTGCCGCTGATCCGGCAGAATCAGGTCATCGGCGTGATGAACCTGGACCACTGCGAAAGGGCCATGCCGTTTTCGCCGCGGCAGGTCGATCTCGCCGTCGGCGTCGCCGGCCAGCTCGCGCTCGCGCTCGAGAACACGCGGTTGTACACGGAGGTGCAGGAGCGCCTGCGGGAGACGACCGCGCTGCTCGCGGCGGCGCGGGCGCTGTCGCAGACGGGGCCGCTCGACGAGCGGCTGCGGCAGGTGGCCCGCGAGGTGGCGCACGCGCTCGAAGCCTCGGTGGTCGGCTTCTACGGCGTGGACGAGGCCGGCGAGAAGTTGCTGCCGATCGCGGGCTACCGCGTGCCCAAGCACCTGCTGCAGTTCTTCCTGACCACGCCGCTCGTGCTGTCGCACATGCCGGAGGCCCAGGCCGCCTGGCGCGCCGGCCGCACGGTGACGTCGGGTGACGGCCACGCCGACCCGCGCTTCGATCCCGCCATCTTCGCGCGCATGGATCCGTGCTCGGTCATGTGGACGCCGACGCGCGTGCGGGGCGAGCCGGTCGGCGGCGTCTACGTGCTGTTCTGGGGCACCGGGCGGCAGTTCCGGCCGGCGGAAGTCCGGCTCCTGGAGGGCATCGCCGCCCAGGTCGGCCTGGCCCTGGAGAACGCCGACCTGACGCGGCAGACCGAGACGAAGCTGCACGAGACGGAGACGCTGCTCTCGGTGAGTCGGGCGATCGCCTCGACCCTCGACCTGCAGGGGATGCTGCGGCAGTTCCTGCGCACGGTGGCTCGGGTGTTCGGCGCCGACTCGGTCGGCGCGTGGCTGCTGACCGAGGACGACGAGAGCGTGATGGTCCCGGTCCAGGGCTACCGCGTACCGCCGGAGCGTTTGGACGAGCTGCGCGGCGTGCGATTGTCCGTCGTCGACCACCCGATCTACGCCGAGGGCCTGCGCACGCGCCGGCCCGTCTTCGTGCCCGACACCAGCGCCGATCCGCGCGTGACGGCGGAGCTGATCACCATACTGCCCCACACGAGTCATCTCTTCGTGCCGATCGTCGCCAAGGACCGCTTCATCGGCGGCTTCGTGGCCGTGTGGTACGAGCGCCGGGGGCCGTTTTCCGAGGGCGAGCTGACCCTCATGGAAGCGATCGCGCATCAGGCCGGCCTCGGCATCGAAAACGCGCGGCTCTTCCTGCAGAACCGCCGCCAGGTCGAGGAGCTGTCGGTGCTCCACGAAATGTCGCGCGGGGTGACCGGGCAGTTCGATCGCGCCGCGCTGGTGACCGCCATTCACGCGCAGGTCACCCGCGTGCTGGCCGCCCGCCACCTGGCCATCCTGCTCGTGGATGGCGACGAGCTCGAGGTGGCGCTCCGCGTCGACGACGGGGCTCCGAACTTGGAGCCACCCCATCGGTACCGGCCCGACGCCGTCGGCCTGGCGTCGGTGGTCATGGAGCTGGGGCGGCCGCTCCGCACGAGCGACTACCTTGGCGAGTGCGCCCGCCGCGGGGTCGCGCCGGTGGCGCGGGCGTCGGCGTTGCCGTGCTGGCTCGGGGTGCCGATGAGCGCCGACGGCGCCGTGCTCGGCGTCATCGCGCTCCGGCGGCCCGACCGGCCGTACACGGAGGCCGACGAGCGGTTCCTCTCCAACATCGCCGACCTGGGCGCGCTCGCGCTGCGCAGCGCGCGCCTGTTCGAAGAGCGCTCCCGGGCCTACCGCGAGCTGGCGGCCGCGCAGGACCATCTGGTTCGCACCGAGAAGCTGCGGGCCCTCGGCGAGATGGCCTCCGGCGTCGCCCACGACTTCAACAACCTGCTCGCCGCCATCCTGGGTCGCGCGCAGCTCACCCTCGCTCGCGTCGAGGATCCGATGCTCGTGCGCTGGCTGCAGGTCATCGAGCGTTCGGCGCTGGACGGCGCGCAGACCGTGCGCCGGCTGCAGGAGTTCGCGCGCGTCCGGCGCGATCAGTCCTTCCAGTCCGTGAGCATCAACGAGATCGTGCACGACGCGCTGGAGATCACCCAGTCGCGCTGGCGGGAGGAATCGCTGCGCAAGGGGGTGATCATCGACGTGCGCACCAGCCTGGGCACGGTGCCCGCGGTCGCCGGCGATCCCGCCGAGCTGCGGGAAGCGATGACCAATCTCATCCTCAACGCGCTGGACGCGATGCCCGGCGGCGGAGCGCTCAGCCTCGGCAGCCGTCACGTCGACGACGTGGTCGAGGTCACGGTCACCGACACCGGCGTGGGGATTCCGGACGAGGTGCGCCAGAAGATCTTCGATCCGTTCTTCACGACCAAGGGTCCGCAGGGGACGGGACTGGGCCTGTCGATGACCTATGGCATCCTCTCGCGCCACGGCGCGCGCATCACCGTCGAGAGCCAGGAAGGACGCGGCACCACCTTCCGTCTGGAGTTCCCGCTCGCCGTCCGCGAGGCCGGGACGGAGGGCGTCGCCGCCGAGCTCCCGGCCAGGGCCATCAAGGCCCTGCGCTGTTTGGTCGTCGACGACGAGGAATCGGTGGCGGGCGTCCTCGCCGACATGCTGGAGGCGGTTGGACACACCGCGCGCCCCTTCACCGACCCCGCGGCCGCCGTCGAGCGGCTCCAGACCGAGCACTTCGACGTCGTGTTCACGGACCTCGCGATGCCGGGGATGACGGGCTGGCAGGTCGCGCGCGCCGTGAAGGCGGTGGCGCCCGCCGTGCCCGTGTTCGTGGTGACCGGTTTCGGCGTCGAGCTCTCGATCGACGAGCGCCGCGCCCACGGCGTGACGGCGGTCCTCGCCAAGCCGCTCAAGATCGACGACGTCGTCACCGTGCTCGCCCAGGTCGAGCGCATGCGGAGTGAGCCCCGAGCCGAGGAGTGAAGCGATGGCCTACGAGACCGTGACCCTGGAGCGACGCGGTGGGGTCGCCACCGTCACCCTGAACCGTCCCGAGGCGCTCAACGCGTTGAGCCTGGCGCTGGGACGCGACCTCTTCCACGTGACGCTCGAGCTGGACGACGATCCGGCCGTGCGCTGCATCGTGATCACCGGCCGCGGCAAGGCGTTCTGCGCGGGCGGCGACGTCAAGGACTTCGTGGAGCAGCTGCCGCGCATCGGCGCGCACATCAAGGAGCTGACGACCTACCTGCACGGCACCGTCTCGCGGCTCGCCCGCACCGCCAAGCCCGTGATCATGGCCGTCAACGGCGTGGCCGCGGGCGGCGGGCTCAGCTTCGCCCTGTCGGGGGACGTCGTGGTGGCGGCGGAGTCCGCGCGCTTCACCATGGCCTACTCGAAGATCGCGGCCACGCCCGACGGCTCGTCGTCCTACTTCCTGCCGCGCCTGATCGGGCTGCGCCGCGCGATGGAGCTCTATCTCACCAACCGGGTCCTCTCGGCGCGCGAGGCGTTCGAGTGGGGCCTCGTGACCCGCGTGGTGCCGGACGCCGAGCTCGCGCCGGCGGTCGAGACGCTGGCCGACGAGCTCGCCGCCGGGCCGACCCTCGCCATCGGCGGCGCCAAGCGGCTGTTTCACCAGTCGACGTGGGAGAGCCTGGAGACACAGATGGAGCTGGAGGCCCAGGCGATCGCGCAGAGCGGCCACACGGAGGACTTTCGCGAGGGCGTGACCGCGTTCGCGGCAAAGAAGACCCCGACGTTCCGCGGTCGCTGACCGCGGCCCGGAACGACGCGCCGCCCTGAGCGGCGGGAAGGAGCCCGTAGACGCCCAGGAGTCGGTCTCGCGATACTATGTGCCCGACCTCGAGCCCGCGGCCGGACCCACGAGCCCCGTGGCAGGAGAAGACGCCATGACGCGCCCCCGCCTCTACTACCGACCCGGCTGATCGTCGTGCGCCAAGACGAAGGAGCTGCTTTCGTCTTGGGGGGTCGAGTTCGACCCTGTCGACGTGCAGGCCGAGCCCGCCGCGATGGACGAGCTGCGGCGTCTCGGCGTGGCCCGGGTGCCGGCGGTCTCCGTCGGTGACCGCGTGGCCCATGGCTGGAACCCGCCCGCCTACGCCGAGCTGCTCGGCATCCCGTACACGGCGCGCGAGGTGCTGGAGCCGCCGGTCCTGGCCGCGCGGCTCGACACCGTCCTGGCCACCAGCGAGTCGCTGGTCCGTCAGTTCAACGCGCGGCACGCCGCCCACATTCCGCCCGAACGGAAGCGCAGCGTCGGGGATCTGGGCTACCACGTCTTCCGGCTCTCGCTGGCCTTCGTCGACGCCATGGACCGCGGCGAGTTCCCCGAGACGTGGCTGCTGGATGCGGCGCCACCCGATCTGGTCGACGGCCCCGCGATCGCCCGCTACGGCGCGCTCGTGCGCGGACGCCTGACCGGCTGGTTCGAGGGCGCCGCCCCGGACGAGTTCACGCGCGTGATCAAGGTCTACTACGGCCCCCAGACCGGCCACGAGCTGCTGGAACGCACCGCGTGGCACGCCGCCCAGCACCTCCGCCAGCTCTACGTCCTCGCCGACCGCCTCGGCGTCACGCCGTCCGCGCCGCTGCCGGTGCAAGCGTTCGAGAGACTCCCGCTGCCGGAGGCCGTCTGGTAATCC
>JBGPXN010000074.1:0-21291 GCA_041492755.1 Methylomirabilia bacterium
CAGAAGAGTAGCCCGCGTAGGCGTCGGCCTGCAGATAGCCACGGAACGCGCCGAGGCACGCCGGGGCCCCGCGCGACAGTGATTCGGCGTGTAGTCGTACACGAGGTTCGCCGGCGTCTGATCCCCCACGTACACCCACAGCCGGCCCTCGCGGGTCGTTCAGTCGTGGCCAGTGGTCCCGAGGGTGGTCGTCAATCGAGGCGGGGTGCCTGGACCACGCGGTCGGCCACGTCCGGGAGTGCCGGCACGAGCCAGCGGAACAGCGCGGTGGCCGACGCGGCCCCGAGGATCTGCACGGCGATGAACCCAGGGACGTCGGCCGGGCGGATGCCGGCAAACGTATCGCTGGCCGATCGGGCGAGGGTGACGGCGGGATTTGCAAACGAGGTCGACGCCGTAAACCAGTACGCGGCCGTGATGTAGGCGGCGACGGCAAACGGGACGGCCGAGGAACGCCGGCGCGCGCAGCCCCAGATCACGGCGAGCAGCCCGAACGTCGCGACGTACTCGCTGAGGAGCTGGGCGGCGCCGTGGCGGGCGCGCTGCGAGGCGAAGAACAGCGGCAGCTCGAACATCGCATTGGCGAGCGCGACCCCCACGAACGCGCCGGCGACTTGCGCGGCGACGTACGAAGGCACGTCCGACCACGGGAGGCCGCCCTGCGAGGCGTCGGCGAGCGTGACGGCCGGGTTGAAATGCGCGCCCGAGATGGATCCAAACGTCAGGATCAGCGCGACCAACCCCGCGCCCGTCGCCAGCGTGTTGGCCAGAAGCGCGATGGCGGCGTTCCCGCCGGCGAGGCGCTCGCCCATGATCCCGGATCCCACCACGGTGGCGAGGAGGAGCGCGGTGCCCACCGCTTCGGCGGTGGCCCGACGCGCCAAACCGGGGCGATGCGCGCCGCTCATCGGCTCCAGTGCAGTCGCGTCGTGCGGCCCGGGAAGACCGGGTACCGTTCGTTGGCGTTGTCGCAGACCGTGATCACGTAGTCCCAGTATCACCGGTCCTGGTTGCAGAGATCGAGCGCGGTGAGCGCGTAGAGCCGGCTGCCGGTGACGAGGTCGGAGATCCGCATGCCGAAATTGCCGCCGCCGACGCTGATGCCCGGACCGTAGGTCAGAGCCGGGATGCGCATCTCGTTGAAGCAGTTGATGTCGCGCCACATGCTGGAAAACGGCGGCGACGCCTGCTTGGGCGTGCCGCCCAGGATGGCCTGGTGCGCGCGCGTGATGGCGCCGGCCAGCGGCTCGACCTTCTGCGGATCGGCCTCGAACGCCGGGCGGTACGTGTACAGCTCCACCTCGCCCTCGAGCCCCAGCCCGGCCACGAGCCGGCGCAGGTCCTCGCGGATGTCGAGCGGGTTCTGCACCGGCGTGACGCGCACGTCGACGTAGATGGCGCACTGCTGGACGGTCTTGGTGATCTTGTACGGCACGCCGCCGCGGATGGCGCCGACGTTCACGCGGGGCACGATCACGCCGCCCTTGCACTCGTAGCGGTTTTTCTTCTCGTACTCGAAGGCCCACTCCTCGAGCCTCTGGAGCACGGGCGCCATCCGGACGATCGCGTTCGGGTTCTTCTCGATGGGGTTCGGGCGCGAGATGTACGGCGTGTAGATGGGCAGGTCGTTGCCGAACGTGGTGATCTTGAAGAACGCCTTGCCGGCCTCGACCCCGACCAGACCGAAGTCGGTGCCCTCGGCCACCAGCGCGAAGTCGCCCACGCCCCCGTGGGTGATGGCGAAGCGCGTGCCGGCCTCCTTGGCCAGGTACTGCGGCGACTGGAACTCGTCCACGGGCTCCAGGCCGATCTCGCCGACGACCGACATCAGGAGGAGGTCGCCTTTCATCTTCACGCCGCTGTCCTTGATGGCCTTGGCGGCGAGCAGCCAGGTCGCCATCGGGCCCTTGTCGTTGCACACGCCGTTGCCGACGAGCACGTCACCCTCGCGCCACGCCGAGTGGAAGACCGGATCGGCGGCGCGCCGGGTGGTCCAGTACTCGTCCTTGTGGATGGTCGTGTCCATGTGGCTGTTGAACACGAGACATCGCCCCTGCCCCGAGCCTGGCAGCGTGCCGATGACGTTGGGACGATCGGCGATCAGGCCGATCTTCTTCGCGGCGAATCCCTGGCGCGTCAGCCAGTCGTGGACGTAGTCGGCGACGGGACCTTCGCTCCCGGTGGGGCTGTCGATGTTGCCGAGGTCGAGCGCGACCTTCACCAGCTCGTCGACGTCGATCTTGTCCATGACCTTCTGCGCGGTGGCGTCGATGCTCATGCACGAGACTCCTTTAGGGGTTCATTGCTCTGCAGCATGCGTTGGATGTCGGCGCGCAACCCCGTGACCGACGTCGCCGGCCCCGTGCGCAGGTCGATGTCGGCGAGCAGCGTGCCGGGGCGGCCGAAGACGAGGATGCGGCCGCCGATCTCGATCGCCTCCTCGAGCTGATGCGTGACGAGGACGGCGGTGTTGCCCGCCGTGCGGGCCAGCTCGATGAAGGTGGTGCGGAGCGCGGCCGCGGTGACCTCGTCGAGGTGGCCGAAGGCCTCGTCGGCGAGCAGCAGCGCCGGCTCGATCACGAACGCGCGGGCGAGCGCGACGCGCTGGCGCATGCCACCCGAGAGCTCGTGGGGATAGGCGTTCTCGAAGCGCGCGAGGCCGAGGCGATCCAGCCAGGAGCGCGCACGCTCGATCTGCTCGCGCGGATCGCGGCCGAGCAGCTCGAGCGGCAGGCGTACGTTGTCGAGGGCGCTGCGCCACGGCAGCAGCCGGTCTTGCTGGAAGACCGCGGCCAGCACGCCGCGGAAGTGGTCGAACTCGTCGTAGGGCGCGCGGCCGCCGATGGCGACGCGGCCCGCGGTCGGCCGGTCGAGCCCGATCAGGATGTTGAGAAAGGTCGACTTGCCGCAGCCGGTCTGGCCGACGATCGCAACCATCTCGCCCTGAGGAATGGAAAAGTCCAGACGCTCGATGGCCACCACCGCCTCGCCCGTGCCCGTCTGGTGGAAGACCTTCCGGAGCCCGCTGACGTCGATGGCGCCCGCGCCCTTCATGCGCGCCAGCGCAGCACGCGCTCCTCCACCCGCGTGAGGACAGCCTCGGCGAGGAAGAGGATCACGACCAGGATGAGGGTCCACGCGAACACGTCGGAGACCGAGAACAGCTCCTGGGCCACGACGAGGCCGTAGCCGATGCCGGTCACCGCGCCCACCAGCTCGGCAATCGTCACCACGCGGATGGCCAGGCTCAGGTTGATTCTCCAGCTCGTGAGGATCGCGGGCACGATGGCGGGCAGCACCAGCTTCGTGAACAGCTGCGCGCGCGTGGGGCGGAACGAGCGGAGCATGTCGCGCAGATCTTTCGATACGCCCTTCATCGCGTCGAGGGCATCCACCAGGAACACGGGACCGCACACCACCACCAGCACGAACGCGATCCGGAACTCCACCCACTTGAACCAGAGCACCGCGAACAGGATCCAGCACACGACGGGCACCGCCATGAGCAGGCGGACGATGGGCCGGGCGTAGCGCTCCACGCGCGACGAGGCGTACATCGCCACCGCCAGCCCGAGGCCGACGGCGAACGACACGACGAGGGCGGCGACGACGCGGGCCAGGGTGACGAGGACGAAATCCATCCGCAGGCCGACCAGGCTCTTCCAGATGCGAGCCCAGCCCGGGACGATGAACGGCGGCACGAACCTCGAGACGATCTCCCACGCGACCGCGAGCACGAGGAGGCCGATCACCATCTCCCGCGGAAAGCGGAACGGCGTGCGCGCCTCCAGCGCCGCGACCGTCTCGCTGCCGATCACCTCGTCCCGCTTCATGGTCAGGGCTTGTAGATCGCGCCCTCGTCCGGCAGCTTCGGCAGATACCCGACGTCCACGGCGATCTTGAACATGTCCCAGATGACCGCCCGCTCGCTTTCCCACGCGGGCAGGACGTCGTAGACCAGCCGCCCGGACGCCACCGCCTCCTTGAAGATCCCGGGCGGCAGCTTGATGCTGCCGACCACGATGCGGTCGGCGGCGTCGAGGTTCGCCTTGATGAACCGCTGGCCGTCCTGGAACATCCGCAGCAGCCGCGAGATCGAGTCCGGGCTCTTCTTGAGGAAGTCCTCGCGCACCGCGACCACGAGCTCCCAGCCCGCGGCCTTGGCGATGGTCTTCCAGGCGGTGTCGCCGGCGAAGATGGTGCGGTACTGCGGATTGTCACGCAGGGTGAGCGTCGCCGACGGCTCCCACGTCATCGCCGCATCCACCCGCTTGGCCTGGAGCTGCGTGCGCGCGAGCGGCGGACCGGCCTGCACCACGCTGACGTCCTTGCCGAAGACGACGCCCTGGCTGCGGCCGTAGAGGGCCAGGATCTGGTATTCCGACGAGCCCATGTCGGCCGCGATGGAACGGCCCTTGAGGTCCGCGATCGTCTTGATCGCGGGATCGGCGGTGATGACCGTGAGCGCGTTGAGCCGCGCGTAGGTCAGGGCCGCCTTGATCGGCACGCCCTCCAGCCGCATCTTCTGCAGCACGTGGGGCCCGGCCGGCACCATGTCCACTTCGCCGGTGGCCAGGGCGGCGTAGTACGCGGAGATCGCGCCCAGCGTCACCGGCTCGAGGTCGATGCCGTGCTTCTTGTCGAGCCCCTGGTCCTTGACGATGTCGATCATCATCGTCGAGAGCGACGGGAACGCGAGCCGCCCGATCTTGACCTTGACCGGCTCCTGGCTCTGCGCCGGCGGCGCCAGCGCGACGACGGCCCCCCACGCGGCCAACCACACGCCCGTTGCGATCAGCAGTCTTTTCATCGCCCGTTCTCCCCCGGCGTCCAGCGGTGACGCCACCGTGGCCGGCTTCGTGCCTGTCATGCGCGTGCCCCTTTGATGAGGCGGTAGACGCGATCCGGAGTCAGCGGCAGATCGCGGACGTCGATCCCGAGCGGGGCCAGCGCGTCGGCGACCGCGTTGGCCACCGCCGACGTCGAGCCGATCGTCCCGCCCTCCGCCATGCCCTTGAAGCCACTCACGGTGACCGCGGGTGGCGTCTCCATGTGCACGATCTCGAGCGGCGGCACGTCCATGGCCCCGGGGATCAGGTAGTCCATGAAGCTCGTCGTCAGGGGCTGGCCGGTGTCGTCGTACGCGATCTCCTCGTAGAGCGCGTTGCCGATCCCCTGCGCGATGGCGCCGTGCGTCTGGCCGTCGACGATCATCGGATTGACGATCCGTCCGCAGTCCTCGACCACGACGTGGCGCACGAGCGCCACCTGCCCCGTCTCCGGGTCGACCTCGACCACCGCCACGTGCGAGCCGTTCGCGAACGTGGCCGGCGGCGGATCGTAGTATTGCGTGGCCTCGAGCGCCGGATCCACGCCCGGGGGGAGCGTACCGCCGGCCGGCCGGTAGGCGAGCGCCGCCACGTCGGTGACGGTCAGCGTCCGGCCCGGCGCGCCGCGCACCGCGATCGTGCCGCCTTCGATGGTGAGATCCTCGGGCGCCGCTTCGAGCATGTGCCCGGCGATCTTGCCGATCTTCTCGCGCACCCGGCGCGCGGCCAGGATGAGCGCGCCCCCGCTCACGACCATGCTGCGGCTCGCGAAGGAGCCGCTCCCGTACGGGCAACGCTCGGTGTCGCCCTCGACGATCGTCACCGCGGCGAGATCCACGCCGAGCTCGTCGGCGAGCACCTGGGCCAGCGTCGTCGCGTGCCCCTGACCCTGCGACGCCGCGCTGACGAACGCGCGCACCTCCCCCGTCGGCTCGACCCGCACCGTGGCCGCGTCGTGGCCCGCGACCTGCCGCATGCCGCGGCGCCGGAAGGTCCCGGAGCCCAGGCCGGTGAACTCGGTGTACGCGGCCACGCCGATCCCGCGGTACTTCCCCCCCGGCGTACGTCGCGGCTGGCTGCGCAGACCGGCGTAGTCCGCCCTGGCCAGCGCGCGCTCGAGCGAGCGCTTGGGATCACCGCTGTCGAGCACGAGCCCCGAGGCCGTTGCGAACGGCAGCTCGCCGGCGTCGACGAAGTTGCGCCGGCGCACCTCGACCGGGTCGAGCCCCGCGCGCCGGGCGATCATGTCGACCAGCCGCTCGCGCACGAACGTGCCCAGCGCCATGCCGACGCCGCGATACGCCCCCGCCGGGCACTTGTTCGTCGCCACCGCGTACGCGTCGTAGGCCAGCGCGGGCAGCTTGTACGGACCCGGCAGGATCCCGGCCGCGGTCAGCGGCTCGAGCGAGGCCGTCACCGGATACACGGAGTAGGCGCCGGAATCGCAGATGAGCGTGGACTTCAGCGCGAGCAGCGTGCCGTCCTTCCGCGCGCCGATCTCCACGTGGTTGACGTGGTCACGCGCCTGCGCGCTGGCCAGCAGGTTCTCGCGACGGTCCTCGAGCCAGCGCACCGGATGGCGCAGCCGCCGCGCCAGCTGGGCGACCACGACGTCCTCCGGGTAGAGATGCATCTTCGGCCCGAAGCCGCCGCCCACGACCGGGCAGAGAACGCGGATGCGCGAGTCGGGCATGCCGAGCGACTCCGCGAGCCCGCTGCGCATGAGATGCGGCGACTGCGACGACGCCCACACCGTGAGCATGCCGTCCACCGGATCGACGAACGCCATCACCCCGCGCGGCTCCATCGGCACCGACGAGCAGCGGCCGTGACGGAACGTCTCCGCGATCCGGATCTCCGCGGAGGCGAGGGCCGGCTCGACGGCGCCGTTCTCGAAGTGGGTGTGGAAGAGGATGTTGTCGGGCAGATCCTCGTGCAGGCGCGGAGCGCCGGACCGCATGCTCGCCTCGACGTCGACGACGGCGGGCAACGGATCGTAGACGACCTGGATCGCCTCCAGCGCGTCCTCGGCCCGGTACTGGTCGGCGGCCACCACCGCGGCCACGGGCTCTCCCGCGAAGCGGACCTTGCCCACGGCCAACGCCGGCCAGCTACTCTCCTTGTAACCTTCGCCGCTCATCGCGGCCCGGATCGGCCGCGTGCTCGGCGCGAGGTCGGCGCCGGTGACGACGACCTCGACGCCGGGTATCGCCAGCGCCGCCCGCGCGTCGATGGCGACGATGCGCGCGTGCGCGTGCGGGCTGCGGAGGAACGCGACGGCGCGCAGCCCGGCCACGCGAAGATCGCCCATGAAGTGGGCACGCCCCATCAGCAGCGGCGGGTCCTCCGTGCGCTTGATGCGCTGGCCCACGTAGCGCGCGGCCATCACGATGCTCCCTTGGGCGACGATGCTCGTGTCCGCGCCGCCCGGATCAGCGCGGCCAGCCGATCCGGCGACAGCGGCAGCGCGGTGATGGACACGCCGAGCGGCGCCAGCGCGTCGGCGACGGCGTTGGCGAGCGCGCCGCCGCAGCCGGAGCTGCCGCCCTCGCCGGCGCCCTTGACCCCGAGCGGATTGAGCGGCGTCGGCGTTTCCTCCAGGATCCGGACCGTCGTGGACGCGGGCATCTCCATCACCGTGGGCAGGAGGTAGTCCATGAACGTGGTGGTGAGCAGCTGGCCCTGGTCGTCGTACACCAGCTCCTCGAGCAGCGCGCCGCCGATGCCCTGCGCGAGCGCGCCCACGAGCTGGCCGTCGACGATCATCGGGTTCACGGCCTTGCCGACGTCGTAGGCGATCGCATATTTCAGAATCTTCACGCAGGCCGTCTCGACGTCGACCTCGACGACCGCCGCGTGGCAGCCGTACGGATACGTCATCTTGGGCGCCTCGAAGAAGTGGGACGCGTACAGGCCGGGCTCCATGCCCGGCGGCCCGGGCACCGCCGCGCGCGCGAGATCGCGGAACGTCACCGTGCGGTCCGGTACGCCCCGGACGTGCACGGCGCCCTCGTCCAGCACGAGATCGTCCGCGGCCGCCTCCAGCAGCATGGAGGCAACGCGCAGAATCTTCGCGCGGACCTTCCGGGCCGCCTCCACCGCCGCCGGCAGCGCGACCGACGCGCCCCGGCTCGCGAAGCCGCCCACGCCGAACGGCACCCGTGCGCTGTCGCCGTGGACCACCGTGATGCTCTCCGGCGCGACGTTGAGCTCGTCCGCGCACACCTGGGCCAGCGTGGTGGCGATCCCCTGCCCCACCGCGGCCACGCCGGAATACACGACGACGTGCCCCGTCCCATCGACCTCGACCCGCGCGTATTCCCACGGGCCGAGCCCGGCTTTCTCGACGAGACAGGCGACGCCCACCCCGACGTAGCGGCCCTGACCCCGCGCCTCCGCCTGCTCACGGCGCGCCGCCTCGTAGCCGAGGGCCGCGAGGGTGTGCTCGAGCGCCGACGCATAATCACCGCAGTCGTAGACCGTGCGCTGGTTCAGCGAGGCGCCGCCGACCTCGTACGGCATCTCGGCGGGCGTGATGAAGTTGCGCCGCCGGAGCTCGAGCGAATCGACACCGAGGCGCCGGGCCGCGATGTCCAGCAGCCGCTCGCGCACGAACGTGCCCTCGTACCGGCCGGGACCGCGATACGTGCCCGTCGGCGTCTTGTTGGTGAGCACGCACCGGATCTCGCAGGTGTAGTGCGGAATCCGGTACGGCCCCGGCAGCAGCGCCGCGGTCAGCTCGGGCACGACGATGCCGTGGGTGCGGATGTAGGCGCCCATGTCGGTGATGAAGCGATCCACCAGCGCGACGATCCGGCCGTCACCATCGAAGCCGATCTCGACGTCGTGGTCCTGCTGGCGCGAATGGTTCGTCGCCATCAGATGCTCGCGGCGGTCCTCGATCCACTGCACGGGCCGGCCGAGACGCATCGCCGTCCACGGGACCAGGAAGTCCTCGGGATAGAACTCGCCGCGCACGCCGAACCCGCCCCCGACCTCCAGCTCGGTGAACTGGATGAGGTGCTCGGGGTGGCCGAGGAGATCGGCGAGGACGCGACGGTTGAAGTGCGGAACCTTGGCCACGCCCCACAACCGCAGCAGGCGGGAGCCGGCCTCGAAGGCGGCGGTCAATCCGCGCGTCTCCATCGGTACGCCGGTGTGGCGCTGGACGGCGAAGCGCTCCCGCACGCGAACGGCCGCGCCGGCCATGGCGGTGCTCGCGTCGCCCTTGTGCGTGTCGAGGGTGGCGACGACGTTGCCGTGGATCGCCTCGTGGAGCACGGGCGCGTCGCCCTCCACCGCCCGCCGCGCGTCGGCGACGGGGGGGAGCGGATGGTAGTCGACGTCCAGCGCCTCCAGGGCGTCCTCGGCCAGATAGCGGCTCTCGGCCAGGACGAAGGCGACGGGCTCGCCGACGTAGCGGACCTTGTCGCGCGCGAGCGGCGGCTGCAGGCAGGCGACGATGCTGGGCCGGGCGCCGAGGCGCACCGGGATGCACCCCACGTTGCCCAGATCCTCGGCGGTGACGACGGCGACGACGCCAGGCAGCGCGAGCGCGGCGTTCGCACGGACGGCCCCCAGCCGCGCGTGAGCGTGGGGCGAGCGCAACACGGCGCCATGGAGCATCGACGGCAGCCGGAAGTCCGCGGCGTATTTCCCGCGGCCGGTGAGAAGCCGTGCGTCCTCGCTGCGCCGCACGCTGCGACCGATGGCCGGGGTCATCGCCGCCACGTGCCGCCCACGGGCGCGTCCGTCATTTCCATCGCACCAGCGCACGGTCGGCGGCCTGGACCGCCTGGGAGGCCAGCAGCGCGATCACGAGGACCGAGGCGATGACGGCATACAGCTCGGTGATGAGGAACGTGTTGCCGTAGTAGATGAGGCGCTCGCCGAGACCCACCAGCGAGATCAGCATCTCGCCCACCACCATGCCCTTGACGGCCTGCACGGCGCCGAGCCGGAGCCCGAGCATGACCGCCGGCAGCGCGGCCGGCAGGTAGATGCGGCGGAACAGCGCGGCCTCGCCGGCGCCGAACACGCGGGCCATCTCCACCAGCGAGCGGTCGGTTCCGCGCACGCCCGTCATCGTGTTCACGACGATGACGAAGAACGAGAACATGAAGACGGTCGCCGCGACCACGGTGTCCCGGATGCCGAACAGCGCGATGAGCACCGGCACCAAGGCCGACAGCGGCGCCGACATGAGCGCGTTCACCCACCCGTCGAGCAGGTAGCGGACCGTCCGAAAGCGGCCCATGGCCAGCCCCACCACGACGCCGAGGACGGCGGCCGGCCCGAAGCCCTTCGCGAGCGAGAGGAGGCTGGAGGACGCCGCCTTCGACAACGTGCCGTTGCCGAGGAGCCGCCACCACGCCACCGCGACGTCGGTGACCGGCGGCACGAACATCGAGAGGTGGAGCCGGCCGAGCATCTCCCACGCGCCGAGCAGGCTGACGACGGCAATGACGCCGGCCCGCCCGACCTCGGAGTCCCGGCCCCTCACCGGGCCTTCCTCGACGTCTTCGTCACTGCAGCTTCCTCAGGATTTTCCAGAGATCGTCGACGAGCCGCGCGAACTCCGCGGTCGCCCGGACGTCGCTCGACTCCCGCGGCCGGGACAGCGGGACGTCGAGCATCTCGTGCACGCGCCCGGGGCGCGGGCTCAGCACGACGACCCGGTCGGCGAGATAGATCGCCTCCTCCATGCTGTGGGTCACGAGGACGACGGTCTTGCGCGCCTCGGACCAGAGGCGAAGCAGATCGTCCTGGAACAGGCGGCGGGTCTGCTCGTCGATCGACGCGAACGGCTCGTCCATGAGCAGCACTCTGGGGTTGACGGCGAGCGCGCGCGCGAGGCCGACCCGCTGCTGCATCCCACCCGAGAGCTGCGACGGGTACGCCTCCTCGAAGCCGGCCAGCCCGACCTTGGCGATGGCCTGCCGCGCCGTACTCGCGCGCTCGGCCGCGGGCACGCCGCGCAACAGCAGGCCGAACTCGACGTTCCTCTGCGCCGTCGCCCACGGCAGCAGCGCGAAGTCCTGGAAGACCACGCTGCACTCGCGCCCGGGGCCCGTCACCGTCCGGTCGCCCACCGTGATGCGCCCGGCATCGACCGGCAGCAGGCCGGCGATCGTCTTGAGCAGCGTCGTCTTGCCGCAGCCGCTGGGGCCGATGAGGCTCAGGAACTCGCCGGCGCCCACGCGCAGGTTGATGTCGACCAGCGCCCGCACGGCGCCGAACGCCTTCGACACGCCCTCGACGACGATGGGTACGAGCCCCGGCGCCGCCATCACGCACCCGTCCGGAGCCGCCGGGCCGCCTTCACGCGCGCCATCGCAACCACCGCGCCTCGAGCCGCGCCAGCCCGGCCAGGGCGGCGCCGGCCATGAGCAGCGTCCACAGCACGGTGGCGAACATCCGGTCGTGCTCGAACATCGACCGCGCCGTCATGATCAGTCGGCCGAGGCCGAAGGGCGACAGCAGCAGCTCGGCCACGATGAGGCCGACGAACGCGCGCGACAGCGCGTAGCGGACGCCGGCCAGGATCATGGGCAGCGCGCTCGGCAGCACGATGCGCGCGAGCAGCTGTCCCCACGACGCGTCGAACGAGCGCGCCATCTCGACCAGCCGCGGGCGCACGTCGCGCACGCCGCCGTAGGCGTTCATGGTGACGAACGGGGCGCTGAAGACGAACACGATGACCGCGGAGGAGGCGACGCTGATGCCGAAGGACAGGATCACGAGCGGGATGAGCGCCGCCGTCGGCAGCGCGATCAGCAAGTCCAGGTAGACGCGGGCCACCCGTCCGACCGGCGCCACCACGCCCATGACGAGACCCAGCGGCACCCCGACCAGTACCGCGGCCCCCATCCCGAGCAGGAGCGACTGGCCGCTGGTCAGGGTCGCGGTGAGCAGCGCGCCCGAGCGTAGGAGCGCGAGCAGCGCCGTGAGCGTCGCCCCCGGCGACGGGAAGTTGAAGCTGATCGGGACCCGCGCCGCCCACTCCCAGAGCAGGAGAAAGGCGACGACGGATGCGCCCCGTAAGGCGACGACGATCACGGCCCGGCTCGATTCGGCAACGCGTGTCCCCGTGCCCGCGCTCCGGCGCCGACTCAGCGCCGGCCGAGGTCCTTCAGCGCCGCCTCCAGCGCGGTGGTGTCGAAGAACTGCTCCGGCTTCCATTTGCTCACCGGTCCGCTGAGGCTTCCGGTCGCGACCTGGAAGCCCAGGTTCTCGACGGCGCCCGGCCCCCGCATCCGGTCGAGACCGCCGTTGAGATCGAAGATCTTCACGAGCGCGCGGAGCTGCCCCTCGAGCCTGGCGTCGTCGACCTCCTTGAGCGTGTCCCCGCGCTCCCGTACCCAGAACTTCGGATCGCGGGCACCCTCCCGATACGACTCGAGCATTCGTCGCACCAGCTTGTGGACGAGCTCGGGCTTGCTCCTGGCGAAGGCGGCGTTGACCACGAGCGAGCTCGACGAGAGTGGCTGGTCCGTGAAGTCGACGAGGATGTGGAACTTGCCGGGCGCGCGCTCGTTCACCACCTGGGCGGCGGTGAGGTCGAAGATGGCGGCGTCCACCGCGCCGCGGAGCAGCGCCTCGGCCCGGGCCGGCGAGCCTTCCGGGATGAACACGACGTTCGGCTGCACGCCGGGCTGCGTCTTCAGGTAGAACTCCAGCAGCGACTGGGTGGTCGCCTTCGGCGAGTGCGACGCCAGCCGGACCCCGTTGAGCGCCTTGACGGAGGCGATCTCCTTCTTGGCCATCACGACGAACTCCGGCCGCGACAGCTCGAACACGCCTTTGACGGGCGCGTTCTTCTCGATGGCCGGGTAGAACGGCGCGAAGCCGGTCGCCACCTGGCCCTGCCCGTCGATGACGGCCAGCATGACCGCCTCGGGTGACCGCAGATCCTTCACCACCACCTTCACGCCGTCCTGTTTCTCGAGCCGCCGCAGGCCGACGATCATCGGCAGGTTCACGACGCGGGTCACCGTGGCCAGCATCGTGAGCTCCTCGGCGGCGGTCGCGGCGCGGGGGACGCCGGCGATGAGCACCAGTGCGATGAGGCCAAGGACGAACCGCGTGGTCTTCATGCTCATGTCAGCTCCTCGTCATCGCGGCGAGCGACTGCGCGGCGGCCAGCGCCGCCGCCACGATGTTCTGGTAGCCCGTGCAGCGGCACAGGTTGCCGGAGATCGCCTCGCGGACCTGCGCCTCCGACGGGTTGGGGCACTCGCGAAGGAAACACGTCAGCGTCATCAGGAAACCCGGCGTGCAAAAGCCGCACTGCAGGCCATGGTGCTCGCGAAACGCCTCCTGCAGCGGATTGAGGGTGTCGCCGTCGGCCAGGCCTTCGACGGTCTGGATCTCGTGGTCGTGCATCTGGGCCGCGAACAACAGGCACGACCGCACCGCGGCGCCGTCCACGATCACGGTGCACGCGCCGCACACGCCGTGCTCGCAACCCAGGTGGGTTCCGGTGAGGTCGAGGTCGTCGCGCAGGAAGTCGGCCAGCGTTTTGCGCACCTCGACGGTCTTCTCGTGCGCCCGCCCGTTGACGGTGACGCGGATGGTCCGCTCGATCATCGTCGCTCCCCCGTCGTGACCCGGCCCGCGATTCGCTCGGCGCACTGCCCTAGCGCGCGCCGGACGAGCACGCCGGCCAGGTGTTTTCGATACTCGCTCGAGGCGTGCAGATCGCCATCCGGCTCCACGCCCTCGGCGACGCGGCGGCCGAGGTCCTCGAAGGCCGCCGGCGTCGGTTTCACGCCCACCAGCGCGCGCGCCGCCTCGCGAGGGACGACGGGGGTCGGCCCCACGCCGGTCAGGGCGATCGCGCACGCGGTGCAGACGCCGGCGTCGTCGACGGTCACGGTGGCGGCGACGCCGACGAGCGCGAAGTCGCCGTGCCGCCGGCTGACCTCCAGGAACGCGCTGCCGGTGCGCGGCGGCGTGACCGGCACCCGCGCCTCCACCAGCAGCTCGTCGGGCCCGGCGGCCGTCGTCAAATACGCGACGAAGAACTGCGCCGCCTTCAGCACGCGGTCTCCGCGCACGCTTCGCAGCACGAGCTCGCCGTCGAGCGCGGCCACCACCGCCGGCAGCTCACCGGCGGGGTCGGCGTGGGCGAGGCTCCCGCCGATGGTGCCGCGGTTGCGGATCTGGACGTGACCGATCTGCGGCATCGCCTCGGCCAGCAGTGGGCAGCGCTCGCGCACGAGCGCGGAGGTCTCCACGGCGCGCTGGCGCGTCATCGCGCCGATGGCCAGCCGGCCGTCGTCGACCCGGATCCCGTCGAGGCCGGCGACGCCGTTGAGGTCCACGAGATACCCCGGCCTGACCAACCGAAAATTGAGCAGGGGGACGAGGCTCTGCCCACCGGCCAGCACCTTGGCTTGCTCGCCGTGCTGGGCCAGGATGCTCAGCGCCTCGTCGATGGAGCTCGGAGCCACGTAATCGAACTTTGGCGGCTTCATGTGACCAGCAGCGAGAGCAGCAGCGGCCGGCCGAGGGTCCGGTTCAGCACGCAGTACTGGATCAGTCCAGGAGGGCCTTGCGCTGGCCGCCGTCCAGGGTGATGACGGCGCCGTTCATGAAGCTGGCCCGGTCGGACGCGACGAAGACGGCGACGTCCGCGACCTCCTCGGGCGTGCAGATGCGACCGAGCGGGATGCTGCGCTCGGCCCGCTTCTGCGCCTCGTCCACGCTGATCTGGCGAGCCTTCGCGATCCCGCCGATGAGAAAATCCCAGCGCTCGGTGGCGACGGGACCGGGGTTGATGGCGTTGATGCAGATGTTGTCCTTGCCGTACTGCTCCGCGAGCGCCACCGTCACCGCGAGGTCGGCGGCGTTGGCCGCGCTCGGTGTCAGCTCGATGCCGATCGGCTTGACACCATCATTGCCGACGATGTTGACGATACGGCCCCCCCCCTGCCTGAGCATGTGCGGGATGACCGCCTTCATGCAGCGGACGTAGCCCATGAACTTGAGCTGCAGCGCCGTCTGCCACATCTCCTCGGTGACGTCGAGCAGGAGCCCGCCCGGCGCGGCGCCGGCGTTGTTGACGAGGATGTCGATGCGCTTGAAGCGGTCGACCGTGGCCGCCACGATCTTCTGCACGTCGGCCTCGCGGGTGAGGTCGCCGGCCACGCCGAACACTTCGCCGCCGGTGGCCTTGGCGATCGTCGCCGCCGCGGTGTCGAGCTCACCCTGGTTGCGCGCGCAGATGGCGACCTTGACGCCTTCTTCCGCGAGTCCGTGCGCCACCGCCTTGCCGATGCCCTTGCTCCCGCCGGTGACCAGCGCCACCTTGCCCTTCAGGCCCAGATCCATGCCATGCGCTCCTTTGTGGTGTCGCGCTCCGCAGCCCAGTGGCTCCGCAGCACAGTGACGGAGGCGTCGGTCGAGTTCGCGCGAGCGGACGACCCGAGTCGGTGCGAAAACTAAACAATCGACAATCGATTGTCAATCACTTACCATGCGCGGCGCCGGAAAGCGACCCAATGAAGGGACGACCGTGACCCGCACCAGCAAGTTCGAGAAGACGACGCTGGCGACCGAGATCGCCCGTCACCTTCGCGACGCGATCATCAAGGGCGACCTGGCGCCCGGCGAGCGCGTCAACGAGCTGAGGCTGACGCAGGAGCTGGCCCTCAGCCGCTCACCGGTACGCGAGGCCATCCGGATCCTGGCCGCCGAAGGGCTTCTCACCATCGAGCCGGACCGGGGCGCGCGCGTCCGCCCGGTGAGTGACGACGACCTCGAGGAGATCTTCGACGTGCGGCTGATGATCGAAAGCCACGGCCTTCGGCGCGCTCAACGGCTGACCTCGGACCTCATCGCGCCCCTGCGGGCGGCCGTCGCCGAGGCCGCGGCGGCGCTCCGCGCGGACGCCGTCGATCCATGGCATCGTGCCTCACTGCGGTTTCACGACGGGCTCGTGGAGCTCGCCGCCAATCGTCATCTCACGCGGCTGCACGAAGAGCTGAAGGTCTCGCTCCGCCGCTACCAGATCTCCACCATCGAGCTGCCCGGACAGCCCGAGCGCTCGCAGGCCGAGCACGAGGCGATCCTGGACGCCCTCGAGCAGGGCAAGGTCGAGCAGGGCGCCGCCCTCGTCACCGCGCACGTCACCAACCTCAAGGAGGCCGTGCTCAAAGCCATGGCGAGGACCGAATGAGGCTCGTCGACCTGTCTCACCCCTGGAACATGCACACGCCGGGCTGGGTCGGCTATCCCGGCTCGAAGATCTACTACACGCAGACGCTGCAGACGAACCGCATCGTGTCGCAGCGGGTGGAGACCTCGCTGCACGTCGGCACGCACCTCGACGGACCGATGCACGCCGCCGACGGCGCCGGCGACATCGCCTCCCTGCCCCTGGCCAAGCTCGTGCACGAGGGCGTGATCGTCGACGTCTCCGACGTGGTGGACGACTGGAGCATCATCACGCCCAAGCACGTCACCGACCGCATGGAGGTCAAGAAGGGCGACGTCCTCATCCTGCACACCGGCTATCACCGCTACTACGAGGGCAAGCCGCAGCAGGACCTCACGCGTTACTTCTGCATGCACCCGGGCGGCACCCGCGAGCTCGCGTCGTGGATGCACGACATGCAGATCTCCTGGTGGGGCATCGACGCCGGCTCGGGCGATCACCCGATGAACACCACGATCCGCTACATGCGTCCGGACCTCGCCAAGCGCTTCGAGGAGAAGATGGGCAAGTCCGTCCTGGAGTTCTTCGGGGAGTACGAGTACCGCCACCCCAAGAGCGGACGGCTCGTGAAGGAAGAGATCTTCCCCATGCACTATCTCGCCTTCCCCGAGGGCTGCGTCCACGCCGAGAACGTGGGCGGCGACATCGAGAAGGCCCTGAACACCCGGTGCATCATCGGCGCCTTCCCGTGGAAGTTCGAGGGCGGCGAGGCGTGCCCGTGCCGCATCATCGCGTTCTTCGACGTGGGCCCCCTCACCGTGGAAGAGGTCCGGGAGGCGGTGGGCCGGCGCTGATCCACCGCACCTTGGCTGGCGGCCGGGACCCGTGATCCTCGCCGCCTTCCGCGTCCGCAGCTTCCGCTTCCAGTGGCCCGCGGACCTCCTCACGGGCTGGGCGTTCGAGATGGAGACGCTCATCCTGAGCTGGTTCGTGCTGGTCAACACCGGCTCGGTGCTGCTGCTCACCGCGTTCGGCTCGCTGCTATACGTCGGCACGCTGGCCGCGCCGATGTTCGGCGTGCTCGGCGACCGCCTCGGCGCCCGGACCATGCTGTGCGCCATGCGCGCGAGCTACGCCGTCTTCGCCGGGCTGCTGATGGCCCTGGGGCTGGCCGGGATGCTCACGCCGGCGTGGGTGTTCGTCGTCGCGACGGCGGGCGGCATCATCCGTGCGAACGACATGGTGATGCGCAATACCCTCATTGGCGAGACGATGCCGCCGGAGCACCTGATGGGCGCCGTCGCCATGTCGCGCGCCACCACGGACTCCGCGCGCGTCGCCGGCGCCCTCTCCGGCGCGGCGCTTTCCACGGCCCTCGGCATCGCGCACGCGTACGTCGTCGTCACGATCGTCTATCTCGGGAGCCTCGCGCTCACCTTCGGCGTCTCCCGGCGGTCCCCCGTGCCCGACCCGGGGGCAGCGCCGCACCGCGCCGCCGCGGGCATGACGCAGCCCTCGCGATGGCGCGACCTCAAGGATGGCCTCCGCCACGTCCTGACGACGCCGAAGATGCTCGCGGTGATGTGGCTGGCGTTCCTGGTGAACCTGACCGCGTATCCGATGACGAGCGGTCTGCTGCCGTACGTCGCCAAGCACGTCTACATGGTCGACGCCACCGGCCTGGGCTGGCTGGTCGCCAGCTTCTCGTTCGGCGCCCTCGTGGGCTCCATGACCATGGTCGTGACGGGAGGGTCACGGCGGCCGGAGCGCGCCGCGCTCGTGCACACCGCGCTCTGGTACGTGCTCCTGCTCGGCTTCGGATACGTGCAAAGCCTGGGCCTGGGGCTGCTGGCGCTCGTCCTGGCCGGCTTCTTCCAGAGCGTGGCGATGATCTCGCTGACGGCCACGCTGCTCGCCGCCGCCGACGCCCGGTTCCGCGCGCGGGTGATGGGCGTGCGCATGCTCGCCGTCTACGGCTTGCCGCTCGGCCTGATGGGCTCCGGGGCCCTCATCGGGCGCCTCGGGTATTCGCTGACCGTCACTGCCTATTGCGCGGTCGGTGTGGTCGTCACCCTCCTGATCGGGATCCGGTGGCGGGCGAGCCTGTGGCAGCGGCAGCGACGGCCGAGCGCCCTGCGGCAGGAGGGTCGTGGCCTCGTGTCCTGAGAATCGAGGGTTCCGGAGGCCCCCCACTTTCCTGGACGCCTACCCATCGAGGGTCGTCCGGAGCTACACTGTCGGTCAAACGACCCCGGAGGGCACGATGATACGACTCAAGGAAATCGGCCACGTTTTGTTGCGGGTGATGGACCTGGAACGCTCCAAGAAGTTCTACTCCGAGGTCCTCGGCTTTCACGTGCTGGAGGAGGACCCCGAGCACGGCGGCACCTTCATGGCCCTCGACGGCCAGAGCCACGCGATCGACCTCTTCCAGGTCAAGGACGCCGAAGCCGCCGAGCGGCAGACGCCGGGCGTGCGCGGGCTCGGCCACATCGCCTTCCGGGTGGAGAGCGAGGACGCGCTCAAGGACGCGAACGCCACGCTCCGGGAGCACGGCGTGGAGATCACGCGCACCATCGACCACGTCAGCCAGAAGAGCGTGTACTTCAACGACCCCGACGGCAATACGCTCGAGATCTACTACGAGCTGCCGGACGCCCTCGACATCTTCGCTCGCGGGCGCGAAGACCGCGACGTAGCAATTTCCCTCGACCGGTAGCGGCTCGAGCCGCGAAAGTCCCCCCCGGACAGTCGGAGGGCGGGGGCAGGGTGCTTCGCTAACTATTCGCTGCGCACCCTGCCCCCGCCCTCCGACGCTACGCGCGTCGTTCGGCGACACCTTCCTCCGGCCGGTCGCGGGTTGCTTCGCACGGGCAGCCTGCACCCACTGACGACTTCCTCCACCGCTGTGGCGTGCTGGCCGCGGAATGCCGGGCCGGACGGCTCAAGTATCTGGACATCAAGAGCGCGGCCGCGCACCTCCGGCGACTTGGCAGACCCCGCAATTTCAACGATGATGCGCCATCCGCAGTCGCGACCGAAGGGAGAACGGCTATGGCGATCGTCGCGCGCATGCTGACTCAGGAGCAAGACGGTATTGGCGGCTACATGGCGCATCCCGAAGGGCCCGGCCCGCGGCCCGGCATACTCATGGCGCACCACGCGCATGGCGTCACCGCCGACTACAAGATCGACGCGTACCGGCTCGCCACCCTCGGCTTCAACGTCTTCGCGCCGAGCCTGTTCAACATGTTCGGAATTCCGGGGACGACGCACATCGGCGGGGGCGCCGCGCTCCAAGAGAAGCACTCCGACGGCGACTTCCTCGGAAAGATGGACGAGGCCTGGCGCTACCTCACCGGGCCCATGAACTCGGATCCGGCCCGCACGGGCGCCATCGGGCATTGCCTGGGCGGCCGGCTGCTCATTCCCTTCGCGGCCGACCATCCGCAGCTGCGCGCGATCGTCCTCTACTATCCCTCCGTGCGCGACGAGCCCGAAACCCCGCATCGGCCGCGACACGCGTTCAAGCTCGCCAAGACGCTCCAGTGCGCGTCGCTCGTGATCTGCGCCGGCAAGGACCACATCGCGACGCCCGCCATCCAGGGTCCGCTCTGGCAGAGCTTCATCGCCAACGGCCAGCTCGTCGAATGGCACTTCTTCTCCGACGCCAACCACGGCTTCCGCCATCCCGACAACGCCGGCTACCAGCCGCACTACGCCGACCTCGTCGAGCCACTGGTAGACGGCTTCCTGAAGCGCACGGTGTGATCGAGTTTGACCGGGTCGGATCAGGTTCGCCGACTCCAGGGTGAATTCCACGTCCTTCCGCTGGCGGTGCGTCACATGAGCGCGAGCGTCTGATCGAGTTCACGTCCGAACCCCATGACGCGGAACAGCCCGATCGCCTGCTCGAAGGCCTGCTGCGCCTCGGACAGCCGCCCCTGGTCTCGCCGGACCTGGCCGAGCGCAACCAATGTCCGCGCCAGATCCGGTCGGTACCCGTGTTCGGCGAGCCTCGCGGCACTCCGCTCGAGGCGCTGGGCTGCGGCCTCCAGATCTCTCCGCTGAGCGAGCACGAGACCGTGGACCCGGTCGGCCACGCCGGGCGACGGGAACCAGGCAAGCCCTTCGAGCGGGCCGACGCGCTCGATCAGCTCTTCGTACCGTCTGAGGTGGTCGAGCGCCTCGTCGGCCCGATGCAGGCGCGCCTCGGTCTCGGCCGTCCAGAGCAGCGCGCCGGGCCGGAAGAGGTTGCCGGTCTCCTCGGCGACCGCGAGCGTCGCCTCGAAGTGCGACAGCGCCCGCGGAAGGTCGCCCACCACGAAGTACCCGTGAGCGAGGAGGTACCGCCCAACCGTCGTGTAGATGTGGTGGCCCACCCGCTCGGCAGCCTCGAGGCTCTCCCGAAGCCAGTCGAGGCCAACCTCGACCTCCCAGTCGCCCTTGAGGAGATGCGACAGCCCGATCGATCCCTTCGTCAGCTCCATCTGCACGATGTCGGCCCCTTCGGGGAAGGCCTTGGCGATGCGCTCGGCGCGATCGAGATACGCCCTGGCCACCTCCCACTCGCCGAGCTGGAATAGATGGATGAGCCAGAGGAAGTGCGCGTTGTGCAGATCCCAGAAGATCACGTTGGGAACGGCGTTCTCCGCCAGGACGAGGCCGGTGCGGTGATACTCGATCGCCGTCCGTCGCCGGACGTCGACGTCGCTCGAAACCGATCGACAGCTTTGCCCGAGCCCCCAGTAGACCTGGCGCATCTCCGTCAGCTGGCCGAGCCGCTCGCAGAGAGCGAAGCACGCCCGCTGATGGGCGAAGGCGCGGTCCAGATCCATCTGGTCGTAGAGATACCAGCCGAAATTGAAGTGGATCTGTGCGAGTCGGGGAAGATCGTCGAGCCGCTCGGCGGTCTCCCGGACCTCTTCGAGGATGCGCGCTCCCTCCGCGTACCGGCCACGGACCCACTCCATGGCGACCTGGCCGAGTCCAAGATCGATCCGCTCTCGCTCACGTTCCTCGGTGCGGGGAAGCTGATCGAGACACGCGATGACCGAGTCGTAGTAGCGCGACGCCTCCTCCGGCGCGAAACGGGCGGCCGCCTTCTGTGCGGCACGCGTGAGGTAGGCGAGCGCCTTCTCGGCGTTCCGGCTCTGCTGGTAGTGATGCGCGAGGAGCTCGGTCTTCTCGTCGAGCCGGGTCGCGAAGACCCCTTCCAGCACGGTTGCGATTCGTTCGTGAGAGCTGCGCCGCCGCTCCACCGGGAGACTCCGGTAAGCGACCTCCTGCGTGAGGGCGTGC
>JBGPXN010000125.1:0-13113 GCA_041492755.1 Methylomirabilia bacterium
CACGGGTGACGGCAAGGCCGACGTCGCCATCCACGACATGCAGACCGGCAACTGGTTCGTCGGCCGCTCCACCGGCTCCTCGTTCGCCATCGAGCAGTGGGCGTCCAACTTCGGCAATCGTGGGCGGGCGGTGGAGGAAGTCTTCGTCGGCGACTTCACGGGTGACGGCAAGGCCGACGTCGCCATCCACGACATGCAGACCGGCAACTGGTTCGTCGGCCGCTCCACCGGCTCCGGATTCGCGATCGAACCGTGGACGACGGGCTTCGGCAACCGGGGCTCGAGCCTCGAGGAGGTCTTCGCCGCCGATTTCACGGGCGACGGCAAGACCGACGTCGCCATCCACGATCGGCAGACCGGCGACTGGTTCGTCGGTCGGTCGACGGGCTCGAGCTTCGTGATCGAGTCGTGGGTGCGCAGCTTCGGCAACCGCGGCCCGAGCGTGGAGGAAGTTCTGGTCGGGGACTTCACCGGCGATGGCAAGGCCGACGCCGCGATCCACGACCGCCAGACCGGCAACTGGTTCGTCGGCCGCTCGACGGGCTCGGCCTTCGCGATCGAGCCGTGGGCGACGAGCTTCGGGAACAGGGGCCCTGACGTGGAAGAGATCTTCATCGGCGACTTCACCGGCGACGGCCTCACCGACGTCGCCATCCACGACAAGGTCACCGGCGACTGGTTCGTCGGCCGCTCCACCGGCGGCGCGTTCGCCATCGAATCCTGGGTCGTCCGCTTCGGCAATCGGGGCGACACGGTCGAAGAAGTCCTGACCGGCTTCCCGCAGTAACGCGCCCCTTCTCTTCGCCGCGCCTCTCTCGCGCGCCACGCCCGCGCGCCCGCGCTCGCGAACGCTGTCCGAGCGCCGTCCCCAGCGTGGCGGTCTGTCAATCCCGGGCTCGATGTCGTCTTTACAATGTCCGCTCGGTCGCAAGCTTACATCCGAGATCGGTCCGGCACTGACGTTGCTCTCCCGGCACTGCGGAAAAACTTTTCACATACGTCCGGTCGATGTTACTCGGATGACGCAAGGGGGAGCGCATGCAGCGTTGGACCACCGTCGTCGTGCTGGCGTGGCTGGTCACCGTGAACGGCGTCGCGGTCGCTGGCGCCCAGGCCCTGGTTCCCGGGGGCCTCACCGCCCTGCCCCCGGTCCAGATCGGCCCGAATCTCGTGTCGAACCCCGGCTTCGAGTCGGTCGGCGGCAGCACGCCGACCAGCTGGACCGCGGGGGCCGGCTGGAACGCCGACCAGATCACCCGGCGCAACGGCACGTGGAGCTACCGGTTCGGCGGCGGGAGCACGAGCGTCACGCAGGCCGTCTCGCTCCGGAAGGGCATCTACAACCTGTCGGGCTGGATCAAGACGCAGGGGCTGGGTGGCAGCAACAGCGGCGTGCGGTTGACGCTGGACTTTCGCCCGTTCGCGAACGAGTGGAGCCCGTCGGGCCTGTACAGCGGCACCCAGGACTGGACGTTCGTCGAGATCAAGAGCATCGCGGTGCCGGCCGACCGCACCGCCTTCGTCAAGCTGGAGGCGTTCAACGGGCCGGCCGGAACAGCGTGGTTCGACGACGTCAAGATCGAGGAGCAGCTTGCCGCGCCCGTCGAGGTCTTCATGCTCTACCCGAACTACCGCGGCATGCTCTTCGACGACCAGTCGCCGACGCTGCGCTTCGACGTGACCATTCGTCCGCCCGGCAACGACTTCCCCCGATACACCGTGCGGGGCCGGCTGGCCGACGAGGCCACCGGCGTGGACGTGACGGCCCAGAGCTGGCCGTCCACCGCCCGCTTCACGGCCACCCTCGACGGCAGCGGCTTGCAACCCGGGCGCGGGTACCGCGCGGAGTTCAGCCTGATGGATGGCGCCACCGGCGCGGCCGTCTCGACGTATCCCGCGTACCGGGTCTCGAGGGTATCGGGGAGCGGGCGGGCGTCGATGAACGTCTCGTTCGACGACAAGAATCGTGTCCTGGTACGCGGCACGCCGCGATTCATTCTGGGCGTCTACGACTCCGGCCTTGGCTACGGGACCACGGACAGCTTCTGGGAAAACCTCCTGTGGTCACCGACCGGCAACCGGCGGATGGACGGGTTGCGGATCAATCTCTACCTGAACTACTGGTACGGCGAGAGCGACGCGACGAGCATGCGCGCGCTGATGGACAACCTCCAGAAGCGCAACGTGATGTGGCTGCAAACCGGCAACTGCTTCGCCGACTTCCCGGCCGGCCCCGAGTTCCCCGTCAACACCGACAGTGCGTTCGTGCAGAGCGTGGGCTCCCACCTCGGCAGCTTCGGGTACTACACCATCGACGAGTGCATCGCGGCCATGCAGCCGGGCGCCTTCAGCCAGTACACGCGGCTGCGCGCGCTCGATCCCGACAGCGCCACCTTCGCCGCCCTCATCGGGAACAACGAAACCCACCTCTGGCGGGATAGCGCGGACGTGCTGGGCACCGACCCGTATCCGATGTTCGGCCCTGAACCGGGCGGCGGCTACAACCACCGGGACGTGGCCGACTGGACGGCGATCGCGCGCGAAGCGGTCCAGGACTCGCGGCCCTTCTTCACGGTGCTGCAGTTCTTCAAGTTCGGGTCCGCGGCGCGCTGGCCGACGCTGCAAGAAATGCGGAATCACGCCACGATGGCGATCGTCGAAGGCGCCCGCGGGCTGCTGTGGTGGTCCATCGGCAACGGCGCCGGCGCCCTGGACACGGTGTGCGCGGGCTGGTGCGCCGAGAAGACGGGCTACATGAACAACCTCAAGACCGTGGTCGGCGAAGTCGCCGATCTGGAAGCCGTGCTGCTCGCCGATGACGCGCCGGCCGCGCTCAGCGGCACGAGCAACGGGAACATCAGGACGAAGGTGAAGCTCTTCGGGGGCAAGGGTTACGTGTTCGCCTACAACGCGACCAACGCCACCGCGAGCGCCACCTTCACCTGGAACACCGAGCCGGGACGGGTGACCGTGAACTCCGAGAATCGGACGGTGGCCACCAGCGGCCGGACGCTCTCCGACAGCTTCGGGCCCTACCAGGCCCACGTGTACGTGGTCAGCCGCGCCACCATCGACACGCCGTTCACGCCGAGCCTGGCCGCGAGCAAGACGGGCAACGGCTCGGGCACGGTCCTGAGTACCACCCCGGGCATCGACTGCGGCAACGACTGCGACCAGGACTATCCGCAGGGAACCCCGGTGACGCTCATGGCGCGTGCGAGCGGCGGGTCGGTGTTCGCTGGCTGGGGCGGCGCGTGCGCGTTTGCCGGTCTCGGCCCCACCTGCAGCCTCACCGTATCCGCTGACGTGGCGGTGGCCGCGAGCTTCCGCCCCGCCGGGTTCGACTTCGACGACGACGGGCGCGCCGACGTCGCCATCCACGACGTCACCACCGGCGGCTGGTGGGTCGGTCTGGCCAGCGGCGCCGGGTTCGCGGTCACCCCGTGGGGCGTGCGATTCGGTGATCGCGGCCAGGCCAACGAGGACGTGTTCGTCGCCGACTTCACCGGCGACCGCCGCGCCGACGTCGCGATTTACGACCGGCGCACCGGCGGCTGGTGGGTCGGCCGCTCCACCGGCGCCGGCTTCGCCATCGAGCCGTGGGCGTCGCACTTCGGCACGCGGCCCGACGTCGAGGACGTGTTCGTCGGCGACTTCACCGGCGACGGCCGTGCGGACGTCGCCATTCACGACCGTGTGTCGGGCGACTGGTGGGTCGGCCGCTCGACCGGCGCCGGGTTCGCCATCGAGCCGTGGGCGTCACAGTTCGGCACGCGCGGCTCGGACATCGAGGAAATCTTCGTCGCGGACGTCGACGGCGACGGGCGCATGGACGTCGTCATCCACGACCGCCAGGTCGGCGCATGGTGGGTCGGCCGGTCCACTGGCAGCGGTCTCGTTCTCGAGCTGTGGGCGACCGGCTTCGGCACCCGCCCTTCGGTGGAGCGCGCGTACGTCGCGGACTTCACCGGCGACGGCCGTGCGGACGTCGCCATCCACGACACGTCCACCGGCCAGTGGTGGGTCGGCCGGTCGACGGGGCGCAGCTTCGGGCTCGAAGCCTGGGCAGCGCAGCTCGGCAACCGCGGTGACCGCGCCGAGCGGGTGGTGGTCGCGGACTTCACCGGGGACGGCCGCGCCGACGTCGCGATTCACGATCGGGCGTCGGGGACGTGGTGGGTCGGCCGCTCCACCGGCAACGGCTTCGCGGTGGAGACGTGGGCCCGCCAGTTCGGCGATCGTGGCGATGCGGTGGAAGAGATCCTGTTTGCCGACTTCACCGGGGATGGGCGGACCGACGTCGCCATCCACGACCGCGTGTCGGGCTTCTGGTGGGTCGGCCGCTCGACGGGCGACAGCTTCGCGATCGAGGCCTGGGCCTCCCGTTTCGGCGACCGCGGCGACCTCGTGGAACAGGTGTACGGAGGGCTGGAGCGCTACGGGGTCACGCCGGTCACCGAGCGGTAGACGGCGGCGGTCTGGCGCGCGCAGCGGTCCCAGGAAAACGACGCCGCGCGGGCCAGGCCGCGGCCCGAGAGGTCGGCGCGCAGGGCCGCGTCGGTCAGCACGCGAGCCAGGGTGTCGCGGATAGCGTCGACGTCTTCGGGGGCGACGAGCACCGCGGCGTCGCCGGTCACCTCGGGCAGCGAGGCGACGTTGGACGCGATGACCGGCGCCCCGCACGCCATCGCCTCCAGCACGGGCAGGCCGAAGCCCTCGTACAGCGAGGGGTAGACGAAGACGTCGGCGAGCGAGTACAGCGCGGCCACGTCATCGCCCGCGACGTAGCCGGCGAAGCACACCGCCGGGGCCAGCCCGAGCTTCTCCACGTGCGCGTGCACGGAATCGTTCAGCCACCCCGAGGCGCCGGCGACGACGAGTCCCACCTCACGGCGCAGGCTCTCGTTCAGCGCCGCGTACGCCTCGAGCAGGCGGAGCAGGTTCTTGCGCGGCTCGAGCGCCCCGAGATAGAGCGCGAAGCGCTCGGGCAGTCGGTAGCGCCGGCGGACCGCGTCGCGCCGGGCGGGGTCCGTGACGGGCCTCAATGCCGGGTCGGCGGCCAGCGGGGTGACGACGATCCGCTCGGCCGGCGCGCCCAGACGCTCGACGAGATCGCGACGGGTATGCTCGGAAATCGCGATGATCGCGTCGGCCCGCTCGATCGCGGCCCGCGTCCCGGCCAGGCAGTGCCGGACGTTCTCCGGGAGGTGGAACTCCGGATGGGTGACGAAGCTCAGGTCGTAGATGGTCACCACCAGCCGCGTGCGACGGCGAAGCCGCGGCACGCAGAACGTCGTGCTGTGGACGACGTCGACCGGGCCGAGGGCAAGCGTCTTCAACCAGCCGGGCGTCCGCGCGGACCACAGCGCCCGCACCAGCGGGGCCGGCCATCGGCGGAAAGCGACGCGCACGTTCGGCGCCGTGGCGAACTCCGCGCGCGCGTACTCGGGGTGGACGATGTGATAGAAGACCGGGTACAGCCGGTACGACGTCGAGGGATCGACGGCCGGCAGCGCCCGCGCGAGCTGCCAGGCGTACTGGCCGCCGCCCGCACGCTCTCCCGGCACGAGGCTGACGTCCAGGCCGATTTTCATCGCGGCCGCTCCCTCAACCGCCGGAGCCCCCCGCGGAGCCAGCCGCCCCAGCGCTTCCACTCCGAATGCGGCACCCGCGCGTTGTAGCGCAGGAAGGTCACCAGGCTGATCCCGATCAGTCGAGCGATGAAGACCGCGTCACGGTGCGCGCGCGTCCTGTCCCGCGGCCCCAGCACGGCATGCGCGTAGGCGTAGACCCAGCTCGGCGGCACGTGGCCGAAGTGCCGGTACACCGTCTGGAGGATCTCCGCGTGCATCTGCGCCCGTTGCCCGAGCGTCTTCGTCTCGGCGTGCAGACGGGTCGTCGCCTGGTAGCGCGGAAGGAAGTAGAGGCTGCCCACCCGGGCCAGGCGGATCCAGAGGTCGTAGTCCATGCAGTATCGGTGCGTCTCGTCGATGTAGTTCACCTGCTGGACGGCGCGGTGGCGCAGGAAGACGGTCGGCTGGCAGATGAAGCAGGTCTCGGCCAGTCGGTGCATGTCGAAGGGCTCGGTCGGGTAGCGCTCGATGACCTGTCCCGCCTCGTCCGTGTGATACCCCTCGCCGTACACGGCCGCCGCCTCCGGATGCGCCTGCAGGGCCGCCACCGCCGCCGTCACGGCGCCCGGCAGATAGGTATCGTCCGAGTTCAGGTACGCGAGGATCTCGCCCCGCGCGCGGCGCCAGCCCTTGTTGATGGCATCGCTCTGTCCGCGGTCGGGCTCCGAGACCCAGCTCACGCGGTCGCCATACGACTCGAGGATCGACACGGTCTCGTCGCTCGAGCCGCCGTCGATGACGAGGTACTCGACGTGCGGATAGTCCTGACCCAGCACGCTCTCGATGGTGTCCCGGATGAACCGCCCCTGGTTGAAGGACGGCGTGACCACGGTGACGAGCGGCTGGCTCACGCCGGGCCGAGCACGCAGGCGACTTGCCGGCCGTCCGGCGTCCGGCCGCAGACCGCCGAGAGCCGGACGCTCAGCTCGCGGCCGTCCGGGGACGTGCCATGGCGATCCGGACGAAATGTCTTGCGCGGGGAGAGGCGGATCCGCCAGATGCCGGGCTGGCCTCCCGGCCGTTTCACCGTGAACGCGAAGGGGCCCGGGCAGCCGAGCCGGATCACGAGCGGTTCGCCGTCACCGGCGCGCACGACCAGCTCTTGCGGCACGATGGGCGCGAGCGCGGGCAGATCCCCACGGACCTCCACGGAATCGATCTCGTCGCCCTGCACGGACAGCACCGCCTCGACCCCCATCCACGCGTCGGCGTAGACGCCGTCCACGTCGATGGCGAGCGCCGATGCGCGCCCCGCGGCCCGGGTGCGCTCGAACACGTCGAGCGTGCGGGCGGCCATCGTCGACCGGGAGAAGCGACGCGCCCGCGCGCGACCGCGCTCGACCAGATCCCGCGCGCGTTGCGGATCACGAACCACGTCGGCGAGCGCCCGCGCGAGGTCGGCGGGATCCATCGGGTCGAAGAGGCGCGCGGCGTCACCCGCGACCTCGGGCAGGCTGGTCGCGTTCGCGGCCACGATCGGACAGCCGGCCAGCATCGCCTCCACGAGCGGAATCCCGAATCCCTCGAACAGCGACGGAAAGACCAGACAGGCGGCGCCGGCGTAGAGCGCGGGAAGATCGGTGCGCGGGACGTGCCCCAGCATCCGGAGCCGGGTTCCCAGCCCGACGCGTCCCGCCGCTTCCTCGAGGGCCGGCTGGCCTTCCTTGCCGACGCCGGTCAGGACCAGCGCGAGATCGTCGCCGTGCGCGGCCCGGTAGACGGCGAGCCCTTCGATCAGCCGGACGTGGTTCTTGTGCCGCCACGTGTTGGCCGGATAGAAAGCGTAGCGGGCCGGCAGCCCGTAGGCCGCCCGGACACGCTCGACCTCACCGGTGCCCGCCGCCCAGTCGAGATCGGCGCCGGCGGCAAGGGCGATGGCGGTCACGCGCTCGGGCGGGACGCCATAGGCGTCGATCACCGAGCGTCGCGTGAACTCCGAGATGGCCACGATGTGATCGGCGCCGCGGCACGACGCCGGATAGAAGGCGTTTCGGTGCCGCAGCTCGTCGGCGTCGAAGAACTCGGGATAGCGCTCGTGCTGGAGGTCGTACACGGTGATCACGCTCGGCACGCCCGGCCGCCGGGGGTCGAGGTCGGTGAACGGACAAAACCAGAGATCGATCCGCTCGCGCTCGATGACCTCCGCCAGCGTGTGGACAACCCGGCGCTTCCAGGCCACGCGGAGTCGATCCACCACCGGCACCCGGCGCAGGACACCGGCAGCACGCTGGAGCAGGCCGGGCGCACGGCCGGCGGCCGCGCCCACGCACACGCGCCGCACGCGCGGCCCATCGGCGGGCAGCGTGTCGTGGTTTTCGGGCGCGGTCACGAGCACGTACTCGTGCTCATCGCGCGCGAGCAGCCCGGTGAGGAGATCGCGGAAGTAGACCTCGGCGCCGCCCATGTGACCGGGCCGCAGCGGAATGAGGTTCATGCCAATCCGCATGGTCAGCGTCCGCCGCGCGGCCGGACGGCGCGATACACCCGCCAGGTCAGGGTGCTCTCGATCTCGGCCAGCCGGCGCTCGAGGGCGTGGATGACCTCGAGCCGCGCGGCCCGGTCGGCCTCCGACTCCTTCAGCAGCGCGGTCAGCTCCTCGACCTGGCGCAGGCGCGCGGCGCGATCCGCGTCCGCCTCGGCGAGCGACCGGCGGGTGTCGTCGAGCGACCGGCAGGTGTCGTCGAGCGACCGGCGGGTGTCGTCGAGCGACCGGCGGGTGTCGTCCAGGCTGGCCGCGAGACCGAGGACGGCGCGGAAGGCGGTTGGAATCCCCTGGCCCAGTTCGCGTGGCCCCAGCCGGGTACGCGAGGCAGTGACCCACATGTCGTACGGAAAGAGGCTGGGGGTGATCGCGACGTCGCGGAAGCCAGCACTCTCGAGCACTCGGCGCATGGAGGCATCCGTGAACAAGAACACGTGCTCGTTCTCCTGGAACATGCTCCAGTCGGGCCCCTCGCCCCGGTACCACGGCGTCTGCAAGAGCAGGACGCCATCGTCCGCGAGCAGCTCGCCGCATCGTCGGCCGAAGCCGGCGGGATCGCGCACGTGCTCGATGACGTCGAAGGCCGCGATGCACCGGAACCCGGACGCGAGGTCGAGCTCCTCGAGCGCTCCCCGCAGCACCGTGACACCGAACGTCCGCCGAGCGAAGTCGACGACCCACGGGCTGAGTTCTGTGCCGACCGCGTCGAACCCGAGCTCGGTGAGGAGTCGGACGAATCCACCGTGCCCGCAGCCAATCTCCAGCGCGCGCCCCGGCGGACCGACCACCTCAAGCAACCGCCTGAGCCAGTAGACGCACCGTTCGGAGAGATCGGCTCGCGCCCGCTCGCGGATGTCGGGGAAGTCGCGCGCCTTCTGGTAGTCGAGCCAGTACGACTGGCCGTAGAAGTCCTCGGTGTCGCGCCGCACCTCGAAGTGCTCGGCCGCCGGCATCCGCGCGACGACCGCGCCGCCGCAGCCCCGGCATCGCCGGTAGAAGGACCCGATCGGATCCCCGTCGACGCTGCCGCACCAGCAGGGTGGAACCGTCCCGGACGTTGTCAGACTTCGGTGGTCCACGCCACCTGCACCGGCAGGTTCACCAGCCCGTAGAACGGCGTCACCGGCCCGGGTCGGGCCGTCACGAGAACCGGGGGAAGGCCCTGGAGCCGATCGTGCAAAACGCCGGGCTCAGGGCTGCCTCCCGTCAAGCCACCGACCTGTGGCAGCAGCGTATATTCGCCCGGCTGCAGCTCGAGCGTGACCGACATCGTGCAGAGCAGTCGCTCGCCGGGCGCGAGCGCCGGCAGCGCGTGGCCCAGGTTCGCAGTGCCCACCGCGAACACGAGGATACCGCGCCGGTCGTAGAAGTGGATGCCGACGTTCAGATCCGCAATCGCCGAACGCGCCTCCGCGAGATACCAGAAGCGCAGGCTGCCTCCGGATGCAACCGCCCACGACGGCCGGCCCTCGGCGTCGGTCACCGCGAACCCGACGATGGTGGCCGCGCCACCGCCCGATTCGGCATGCGCCGCCGACGTTAGTGGCTGCTGCAGTTGGGCGCGCACCGGCTCCGGCACGTCGAGGGCCGACGGCGATGCGGCCCCGGCGGGGAGTTGGACGGCGCGGTCGGTCTCCGCTGTCCCCGCCATGAAGCGCTGGCCCATCAGCGCGAAGTAGTCGTGCACGACGGACGGAGGGTCGCCCTCGGCGGTCAGCTTGCCGCCGCTGAGCAGGATGGCGCGGTCGCAAAGGTGGGTGACCGCCTCCATGTCGTGGCTCACGAGCAGGATCGTGCAGCCCTGGCGCCGCAGCTCTCGCAGACGGCGGAAGCACTTCTGCTGGAAGAAGATGTCGCCGACCGCGAGCGCTTCGTCGACGATGTAGACGTCCGGCTCCAGGTGCGCGAAGAGCGCGAAGGCCAGCCGCACGAACATCCCCGACGAGTAGCGCTTGACCGGCTGATCGATGAAGTCGCCGACGTCCGCGAAGTCCAGGATCGCGCGCAGCCGGCCCTGCACGTCGGCGCGCGAGAAGCCCAGCAGCCGCGCGCTCTGAAAGACGTTCGCGCGCCCGGTGAGCTCGGGATTGAATCCCGTACCGAGCTCGAGCAGTGACGCGAGCCGTCCGTGCACCCGGAACACGCCGCCCGTCGGCCAGAGCGCGCCCGACAGAATCTTCAGCAGCGTGGTCTTGCCGGCGCCGTTGACGCCGATCACGCCCAGGCATTCACCGCGCCGGACGGTGAAGCTCACGTCGCGCAGCGCCCAGAAGTCGTCGTGCCGCACGAGCCGGCCGCCGCTCACCCACTCCAGCACGCGATCCCACGGGTTCCCGTAGAGCTTGAAGCGCTTGGAGAGGTCCTGGACGTGGATGGCCACGTCCGTCATAGGACGTCGCGGATCTCCGGGCGGAGGCGGAGGAGAACCCAATAGCTGGCGGCGGTGGCGGCGAGCGTCCACGCGATCATGGTGAGCCAGTGTGCCGGGTCCGGCCACTGGCCGTCGAGCACCGCGCGGTGCAGGGCGTCGATGAACGGATAGGCCGGATTGAAGCGCACGAGGTGGCGTAACGGCGCGGGAAGGATGTCGACGACGTAGACGATCGGCGTCGCCCACATCCAGAACTGCAGGCCGATCACGAGCATCTGGCCGACGTCGCGAATGAACGCGTTGAGCGTGCCAAAGAACAGACCGAGGCCGAAGCCGAACCCCTGCAAGAGGATCAAAACCAGCGGAACGACGACCCACGCCGGCCACACCGGCGCGCCCGTGAACAGCGCGACCAGCAGCAGCAGCGTCATCGAGATCGCCAGCGACAGCGTCGCGCTCACCGCGGTCTGCGCCACGAACACCTGCTCCGGAATCGGCAGCTTCTTGAGGTAGGTCGCGTTCTCGACGAACGCGCCGGCGCCCCGGAGCACGCACTCCGAGAAGCCGACCCAGGGCAGCAGCCCGGCGCACACGTACAGCGCGAAACTGGCGGTGCCGGACAGGCCGGGCACCCGCACCGTCATGAGCTGGGAGAAGACGATGGTGTAGATGAGGATCTGCGCGAGCGGATTCATGACGTGCCAGACGACGCCGAGGGCCGAGCCGGCGTAGCGGTACCGCAGATCGCTCACGGCGTTCCGGACGATGAACGCGCGGTACCGCCAGATGTTGACGATCACAGCCCGTGATTATAGCGCCTGGGGGGCGCGGGGCCGGCCGCGCGCCGGGGACTCCCGGGGGCCCTTGGTGACCGCGGCCGTTCCACAGGGCGCGCTTCAGCCACGCTCGCAGGACGCGCCGGCATGGACCTCGTCCGCCCGCGGCCGCCGGGCCGGATCGGAAGCGTTCGACGGCGTGAGGCCCACGTTGATCCAGTACACGCGGACGTTCAACCGGCGGGGGTCTCCACTGACATGGGGTGGAGGCTCGCGATCGCTGCTCAGGGCCACCCGGTTGGGCCCGGCCTTCAGGACGAGCGGAATCGTGTACCGACGCGATGGCCCCTGGGCCACGGGCAGGGTACACACGGGGTGGTCGTTCAGGCTGACGGTCATGCGTTGATCGTGCCCGGACCCGAAGCGGAGATTGAGATACGCCGCCCGGGAATCCCCGGGCCAGTCGATCTCCAGTTCGGCGGTCCGGCCGACGACCCATGCCCACTCCTCGTGCGCGTTGTGTTCCACGTCCGGGAATCCCGCGACGAGCCTGATGCTGCCGGTCTCGCGGACGGGACGCGGCTCGAGTTCGCCGAACGTGAACGGCCCCATCCGGGCCCCCGGGCCCGTGATCCGACGTTCACCGGAGTCGAAGAGCGACCTGCGGCCTTCGCGGGTCACGACGAAGCGCCATCGGCCGTCCTCGATGAAGCCGGCCCGGTTGTACACGTAGCCGTTCCGGGCCGGCATCCCGACGCGCTTGTCGCGAAGATAGTAGACAGCCCACAGGCTCTCCCAGAAATCCAGACCACTGAGGAACACGTCGTTCACGCGCGCCTCGCGGTTGACCGCTTCGAGGGGCGCCAGCGCGACCGTCGCTCCCCTGGGATGACGCCAGTACTTCCGCCAGAGCCACCGGGTCTCCCGGGCCTCGCCGATCAGGACCAGGGCCACCACGACGAGCAGGACGGCGCGGAACGCGTAGACGGACGGGCGCGGCGCCCGGAGGCGTCGTAGCCACCGCGCGCACGCTGCCAGGCCGGTGCCGACGACCAGAGGAAGCAAGTAATAGACGTAAGTCTGGCTCTTGAAGAACGCGTAGCTGTAGTCCGCGCGGTACGCGATCACCGCCGACGCGACCAGGGGCCAGGCCACGAAGAGCACATAGGCCCGGCGGCGCTGGCGGACCGCGATACCGGCGACGGCCAGCGTCAGGACGGCGCCGAACAGCAGGCCCCAGAGGAGGCCCTTCTGCTCGGTGAGCAGACCGCCGACGGCCGTGTAGCTGCCGGGCATGGGCCAGCCCGACCGCATGTCGGTGGCCGAGACCGCCACCACGTGCGACCAGAGAAAGCCAGCCACCCTGGTAAGGTGGAACGGATTGGCGCCGGCCACCGCCACCAGGACGAGCGCGGCGCGGCCGGCTCGCGATCCCCAGCCCCCTCGCCGCCAAGCCGTCCACAGGGCGTACCCGGCGAAGGTGAGCAGCGCGAACGGAACGAGCTCGAGGTAGCTGGTCAGCACTCCTGTTCCGAAGATCGCCAGCAGCGCCCACTCGCGCCAGCGTACGGGTCCGACCTCGAGATAGGGGGCGGCGAGGACCAGGAATCCGAGAAAGTATCCGGTCCCCATGACCTGCGGCAGGAAGCCGTGCAGGGTGACGTACGTGGCATAGGGGTTCAGCGCCGCCAGCAGGAACGCGACACGAGCACTCACGCCACCGAGGCCGACAACCTGGCGCCCGAGC
Source organism: Methylomirabilia bacterium (assembly GCA_041492755.1). Taxonomy (GTDB): domain Bacteria; phylum Methylomirabilota; class Methylomirabilia; order Rokubacteriales; family CSP1-6; genus JBGPXN01. The sequence continues at coordinate 13,010 of JBGPXN010000125.1, forward strand.
AGCCAGACGAGCGGGAACTGCAGCGCGAAGACCATGCTCTGGACGATCGAGAAGAGCGCGACCGGATCCACGCGGAGGAGCGAGCTGAGGAACGCCAGGTACAA
>JBGPXN010000054.1:0-26899 GCA_041492755.1 Methylomirabilia bacterium
CACCCGGACGGCGCCGTCCGAGACTTCCAGATCGCCCGTCGCAACCTCGAGCAACTCCGCCGCGATCCTCAGCATCTTCTGGCGCACCTTGTCCGCGGCGATGGCGATGGCGTTGCCGCAGGTGACCAGGGCCCGACTGGCGAACGTGCCCGCGCCCCAGTTGAACCGGCTAGTATCGCCGGTGATCACGGTCACGTCGCCCGGGTCGCAGCCCAGCGCGTCGGCGGCGATCTGCGCGAACGTCGTCGCGTGTCCCTGGCCCTGCGTCGTAAGACCGGTCGCCACCAGCACGCGGCCGCTCGGCTCCACGCGCACGTGGGCGCCCTCGTAGGGGCCGATGCCGGTGCCTTCGACGTAGCAGGCGACCCCGAGCCCGAGATGCCGGCCCTGCGTGCGCGCCTCGGCCTGGCGGGCGCGAAAATCGCCGAAGCCGATCGTCGCGAGCGCCATCTCGAGGCCGCGCGGGTAGTCGCCGCTGTCGTAGCGCGTCGGCCCGCCGTCCTGGAACGTGAGGCCCACGTCCCACGGGAACTCGTCCGGCTGGATGAAGTTCCGGCGCCGCACCTCGACGGATTCCAGCCCGAGCTCGCGCGCGACGCGGCTGATGACCCGCTCCATCACGAAGGCGCCTTGCGGCCGGCCCGCGCCACGATACGGCGTCACCATCGCCGTGTTGGTGTACACGACCTCGAACTCGACCGCGTAGTTGGGCAGCCGGTAAGGACCGGGCAACTGGGTCGACGTGATCAGCGGCACGATGATGCCGTACGGCGTGTAGGCGCCGGCGTCGTGGACGAACCGGTCGCGCAGCGCGAGGATCCGACCGTCGCCGTCGACCGCGACGTCGACGTCGTGGAGCTGGCCGCGCTCCTGGTTGGCGGCGGTCAGATGCTCGCGCCGGTCCTCGATCCACTTCACCGGGCGCCCGAGCCGGATCGCCGCGAACGGCACCAGGATCTCTTCCGGGTAGAAGAGCATGATCTTGGTGCCGAAGCCCCCGCCCACGTCCGGTGCGATCACCTCGACCTTGAACTCGGGCAGTCCGAACATCCGCGCCAGCCCGTTCTTGATGGGCAGCGGCGCCTGCGTCGAGTCCCACACGCGCAGGGTGCCCGCGCGCGCGTCCCACTCGGCCACCACGCCGCGCGTCTCGATCGGGCTGCCGCAGCTCCGCTCGATCCAGAGCCGCTCGCTGAAGACGTGCCGTGCGCGCGCGAATCCGGCATCGGGATCGCCGACGCGCTGGGCCACGCGGGCGGCGCGGTTCTCCGGCACATCGGCGTGCACGCGGGGCGCGCCCGCGGTGCGGGCGGCGTCGAGGCTGGCGACGACAGGCAGCGCCTCCCACGTCACCCGGATGGCCTCGAGCGCGTCTTCGGCCACGTAACGGCTTTCGGCGACGACGAGCGCCACCGGCTCGCCCACGTAGTGGACCTCGTCGGCGGCCAGCGGCCGCGGCGTCCGCGGATGGGTCAGCTCCGGGTGCGGAATCAGCAGCGGCGTCGGCTCGTTGAGCTCGCCGAGATCGGCGGCCGTGAGCACGAGGGCCACGCCCGGCACCGTACGGGCGGTGGAGACGTCGATCGAGACGATGCGCGCGTGCGCGTGTGGGCTCCGCAGCACGGCTGCATGCAGGACCCCCGCCAGGCGGACGTCGTCCACGAAGCAACCCGCGCCCTGGAGCAGTCGCGGATCCTCGTTGCGCGGGATGCGGGCCCCGATCGTGCGCGTCGTCATCGGTCGCCCGTTACCTTACTCTTCGCCGATGTCCTCGTTCCAGACCTCCGGGTGGGCCGCGATGTACGTCGCGAGCATGTCGATGCACTCCCGCGAGCCGACGTCGATGACCTCGACGCCGTTCTCCCGCAGCCACCCGATACCGCCCGGGAAGTTCACGGACTCACCGACGATCACTCTCGAGATGCGGAACTGGCGCACGAGCCCGCTGCAATACCAGCACGGCGCCAGCGTCGTCACCATCGTCTTGTCCCGATAGCTCCGCTGCCGGCCGGCGTTGCGGAAGGCGTCGGTCTCGCCGTGAACCGACGGGTCGTTCTGCTGCACCCGGCGGTTGTGCCCCCGCCCGAGCAGCCGTGCCTGGGCGTCGAAGAGCGCGGCGCCGATGGGAATGCCGCCCTCGGCCAGCCCTTGCCGCGCCTCTTCGATCGCCACCCGCAGCATGGTATCGACGTCGAAATGTCGCACCATTCCGCCTTCCCCGCCCCGTATTTCGTGTCCGAGCCGCGCCGGGCCGCGCCCATCGGTGAGGCCGTCTCACCTGAGGCCGTCTCACCTGAGGCCGTCTCGCCCCCCCCCATTATCCGCGCAATGAAGGCCTGGTATCTCGTGAAGCAGATCCGCGGCGTGCCCACCCCATTCGGGTCGGCCCGTGACGGAGCTTCAGGAACGCGTGGGGTGGCGGTGAAGACTCGGTCGTCGGGCCGCGAGGGGGTGAGGGCATTCAGCCGTGAGAAGCGGTTGCTCGCGCGCCGAGCTCAGGCAATGGAAGGACAATGCGGCCAGGTTTTTCCTGACAAGCGCCCTCACAGTTAGGTATTATTGCCCGTCCTTCGGTTCCGTACAGCCTATGCGAATGGAGGAGACCAATCGTGCCAAGTCATGCCTCAAGAATGCTTCGCGCCTTGATCAAAGCAAGACAACAAGCCTCATCGATCGAGCACCGCCTCCTGGAGCACCTCGCGAGCGCGCTTCCGAGCATCACTCCTCGCGTGCAAAAATCCGCGAAGAAGATCCCGACCGGTTCGCGCCGCCGCCGATCATTGAAATGTCCCAAATGTTCCCGCCAGTTCGCCTGGCCGTTTCACCTCGGAAGGCATCTGTCGGCTACGCATGGAACCCGGAAGCGAAAGGCCGCGTAGCCGGGCCATCATGACGAGACAGGCAACGTAAGACACTCCGGGGTGATTCCGGACCATCCACGGCAACCGCAAGGACTTGCCGCGGGTGGCACGTTTCGGCGTCTTCATCACTGACCCAACGGCGCGAGACGCCAGTGGCAGGTGGAATTTGAGCTGACGGCATCGATTCGGAAGCCGTGAGGTTTGGACCTCCGGCTGAGGTGAGACGGTAACGATAGCTGACCGGACGTAAAAAGAGCGGAGCAACTCGCGGATCTCCCTACTAGGTGTTCGCGCCGATTCACACCTCACGGCTATCTGATTACTCTGTCCGCCCGGGCCAGAACGCTGGGCGGAATCGTCAGGCCGATCTGCTTCGCCGCCTTCAAATTTATGATCAGCTCGAACTTCGTCGGCTGTTCCACGGGCAGGTCCGCCGGCTTGGCACCTTTCAGGATCTTGTCCACATACGTAGCAGCGCGCCGGTGCAGGTCAGGAAAATTCGCCCCATAGTACATGAGGCCCCCAGCCTCCACGTACTCTTTCCAGTGGTACGTGGTTGGCAACCGGTTCTTTGCTGCGAGCTCCACGATCCTTTTCATGACGAGCGAGGAAGACGGGGGCGGAAGCACCATGAGAGCGTCAGGATGGCTGTTCTTCAGAGTTCCAAATGCCTCCTCCACTTGCTTGGGACTGCGGCCCTGGAGTTCCAAAGATAGAAGTTTCATACCCAATGCCGCGGCCGGGACCTGCATCTCCTTGAGAAGGAAGGTATGAAGCAGATTGCCGGGAGACACAAGGATCGTCACGCGGGAGGTTTGAGGAAGGACCTCCTTGAGCAGTTCTAACCGTTTCCCACTGAGCTCCGGGCCAAGATTAGTCAGCCCGGTGATATTGCCGCCGGGCCGGGCGAGGCTGGCTACGAAGCCAAACCCAACAGGATCGGAGACGAACGTCATCACAATGGGGATGGTGCCGGTGGCGTTCTTCGCGGCCTGGGTCGCCGACGTGCCCATCGTCACAATAGCGGCTACCTTTAGACCTACGAGCTCGGCGGCAAGGTTGGAGAGGCTGTTGCGCTTCTCACCCGAGGATCTTTCCTCGATAATGATATTTTTCCCCTCAACGTAGCCAAGCTCTCGCAGCCCCTGCCGGAATGCCTCAATGCGCGCTGACGATTCAGAAGGGTCGCCCGAAAAAAGAAACCCTATTCCAGGGATCTTCCCGACCTGCTGCGCCTCGGCTAGATGGGCAGTAGCCAAAATAAGAGTCGCAACCGTGAAGAGAAGGGAGAGTTTCTTCATAGCTTCTCCTTCGAAGCCGCGGTCAGGGCCGGCTGTCCCGCCCGAGGAAATAGTTGATCCAGGACGACGTTCCCCTCAGCGAGCGATCCGGCGGCGGGACGTAGCGGCCGAGATCGGCGACCCGGCCGGCGGCCGTCGCGCGCTCGTACACGCCGACCCAGATGCACGGCTTGTCGACCACCTCGCAGCGTCCCATGTCGGTGCCGCCGCACGGCCCGTTGCGCATCTGCTTGGGACAGGTCTGCGGACACACGTACTCGAGATGACCGAGCACGCAGTTGCCGCAGGCCTGACAGCCGAACAGCGGCCCCTTCACCCCCTGCTCGACGTGCTCGACGGCGGCCGCGAGCGCCGGGCGGCGGTCCACCGCGGCGAAGACGTGACGCAGCGACCGCCTGAGGACGCCGTCTCGCGTGACGGGAAACAGCCGCCCCGCCACGTCGAGCACGCGCGGGAGGAGCGGTCGCGGGCGCGATGCCCGCGGCGCCGGCGACGAAGACGCCCGCCCGGGCGTCGCCGGATACCCTGGCGTCGCCGGATAGAGGTAGAAGCCGTCAGCGCGGCCGAAATGCAGCTCGGCCGCGAGTGCTTCCCACTCGGGCGCGAGGTCCTTGACGCGCCGGATGATCCACTGGATGTGCTCAGGGTCGTGCGTGCCGCCGATGTAGGCGCCGGCGTACCCGAGACCGTGGAGCACCGCGACCGTTCGCGCCGCGCGCTCCAGCCGGGCCCGCCGGCCGCCGTCGGCCGCCCGACTCTCCTCGCGCACCCGCGCCAGCAGCTCCGGCGAGACCCAGCACCCGGGCGGCTGGCCGCCCGCCATCCGCTCCGCCGCCCGCGGCCCGAGCACGTAGACGTTGCCGAGCAGCGGCGTGGCCAGGCCACGCTCGTCGAGGTAGCGCTTCAGCTCGGCGAACTTCCGCGCGTCCCAGCCCACCTGGGTGATGGCGAAGTCGGCGCCGGCCGCGATCTTCTTCTCGAGCTTGAGGTACTGGTACATCGCGTCGGCCTCGACGTACTTGAAGGGCGAGACGGCCACCGCAAGGTGAAACGGGAGGCCCCCCGCCCGCATCTCGGCGGCCATCCGCACGAGCTGGACCGAATCGAGGTCGAACACGGGCGCCGTCGCGTCAGCACCGGCGGCGCTCTTGCCGTCACGTCGCGGATAGTCGCCGGTCAGCGCGAACACGTTGTGGATGCCGAGCGCGTGCAGGTCCTCGAGCGTCTTGCGCAGGCCGTGGCGATCCTGGCTGACACACGTGAGATGGATGTTCGGCGTCAGCCCGCGGGCGCGGGCGGCGGTCCCGACGCGGATGGGGTCGTGGCCGATGGCGCCGCCCGCGTAGCTCGTGATGCTGCCCGCGACCACCTGAGGCACGCGGGCCAGCCGGGAGGCGACTTCCAGCACGCGCCACTCACGCGTGAGCGCGGACGCGACCAGCTCCACGACGTAGCAGAAGCGCCCCGAGGCGAGCGCGGCCGCCAACGGGTTCGCCTCGACGCCGCTCCTGGCCGTCGCTCCGACAGGCCGGCGGCCGGCACCGTGCGCCGCGTCGCTCACCCCGTGCCCAGCTCCCGGCGCACGATGCGCGCGCCCTCGACCATGGCGCCGAGCTTGGCGAAGGCGACGTCGCGCGGCAGGTGCATGAGCCCGCAGTCGGGGTTCACCGACAGCCGCTCCGCGGGCACGACCTTCATGGCCTGGCGGATCCGCTCCGCCACTACCGCCGCGCTCTCCACCTCGTGGGTCTTGACGTCGATCACCCCGAGCCCGAGCCCGAAGGTGGGCGCGAACTCGCGGAAGAGCGCGACGTCCTCCTCACCTCGGCGCGCGAACTCCAGCGTGAGCTGGTGCACGCGGGCCTCCAGGATCGCCGGGAACAGGTAGCGATAGCTGCCCTCCCACGAGGGCTTGCCGTAGCGGTTGCCGTAGCAGATGTGCAGCGAGACCCGGGCCGGCACGCCGTCCACGAGGGCGTTGACGGCGCGAATGCCCCAGGGGAGGTCTTCCGGGAAGCCGGAGTAGTACGGCTCGTCGATCTGGACGTCGGTGGCCCCGGCCTTGACCAGCTCGCGCAGCTCGAGGTTCAGCACGCGCGCGAGGTCGAGGGCAAACGCCTCCTCGCTCGAGTAGTGCTGGTTGCGGATCCGCTTGACCAACGAGTGGGGGCCGGTCACCGAGACCTTCGTGCGGCGGTCGGTGAACGCGCGCAGGAACCGGTAATCGGCGACCAGCCCGACCGGCGCCGTCGGCATGCGAGCGCGCACCACGCTCTCGTAGAAGTCGTAGTAGTTCTTCTTGGAGGCGTGATCGACCTCCACCCCCGGCAGCCTCTCCGCGAAGTAATCGATCATGTTGTCGCGCCGCAGCTCGCCGTCCGAGAGGACGTCGACGCCGGCGACCTCCTGGTCCTTGATCGCCGCCTTGATGGCAACGTCGTGCATCTCCTGCAGATCGTGGCGGGTGAGACGCCGGGCCAGGTAGTCGTTCTTCGCCCGCTCCAGCCAGGCCGGGATGGAGTAGCTGCCGACGACGGCGGTCACGAGCAGCGGCGCGGTCATGCGGTGACTCCCATTCAATCGCGCTGGGTGGTGTAGAGGATCGACGTCCGCGAGTTCGCGCGGTACCGGAACGGCGCGAAGTGCACGTCGTAGCCCGCGCGCGCCGCCACCGCCGCCAGCAGCACGCCGTTGACCCAGTTGACCACGGACCCGTCGAGCTTGCCGGGGCCGCGGAAGCCGTGGCGGTACTCCTCCATCGCGCTCACGAAGATGTCCTGCACCTGCAGGAACCCCCGCGGGTGCAGCAGGGGCAGGGTGTTCACGAAGCTCTCAGCGGCGCCGCACGACAGATGGAACCGGACGTCGTCGGGGGCGCCGGCGAGCAGGTCTTCGAGGTGGCCGGCGTGCAGTCCCGCCGACACCGGCACGTCGGCGATCCCGCCGAGCACCCGCAGCCGCTCTTCCAGATGCAGGCCGTCCCAGACCGCCCGCCAGAACGCGGCGCCCCGCGCGCGGTCGCCGATCACGTCCGGACCGATCTCGAGCAACCGTTCCACCGTCGGCGCCAGCGCGGCCGGCGCCACGCCGAAGTCCGCCGCGATGCGGGCGGCGGCCGGCGCCGGCAGATAGGCGCGCGCCTCCACCAGGTACAATCGCCCATCGCGCCGGACCACCTCGTCCACCGGCAGGTTGTCGTACACGTTGGTCAGGTGGACGTAGAGGATCTTGTAGCGGAGGAAGGACAGCGTCTTGAGCGGATTGACGGCATCCATCGCGAGCATGCTCACCGTCTCGCGGTGGCGGTCGAGGGTGGCGAGCGCGCGGTCGAGGGTCGGCATCGAGTAGTCGCCGAGCAGGAAGCGCAGCCGCGGGTAATAGCCGGTACCGCGCTCCTCGTCGAGCGCCTGGAAGCGATCGAGCCAGAGGGCGGCGCGGGCGCCCGTCCCCACGCCGATCTCGAGCACGAAGATCTCGGCGGGGAGCTGGCCGCGCTTGTCGATCTCGCGCAGCAGCGTCCAGAAGTCCGCCACCGAATCCGCCACCGCGTCGGGGTGGTTGGCGTCGGAGCGCCCGCTGGGCAGCGCCTGCTCGAACCCGCGCCCGGTCGCCGCCTCCCAGTCGGCGAGCCGTTGCCAGAAGAGCCGGTTGAAGCGCCAGATGATGCTGTCCCGGAGCGGGACGAACTCGTCCAGGTACGCGCGGCCGTCCTCGTCCACCGCGTCGCTGCCGATCGTGCGGAGCGCGCGCCGGAGGCCCTCGCGCACCGCCTCCGCCGTGGCCTGGCGCAAGTCGACCGCGATCTCGGCGAGGGCGACGGGCCGTCCGCCGTCGTCGGTCGCCCGGCGGACGATGACGGGCTCGCGGAAGTTGGCCCGGTACTGGATCCAGTCCAGGTGCAGGCGCAGCCCGGCCAGCAGCCGGGTGTCGAGGGGCTCCTCCTCCAGCAGGGACAGCAGCGCGCCCACGGTCTCGCTGGCACGCGTGGCGAGGCCGGGCTGGAGGTGATTGACGTGCAGGATCATCGGGCCTTGGCCGGCATGATTACACGCGTTGATTTTATGGTGGGCAGGGGCGGGATTGAACCGCCGACACCAGGATTTTCAGTCCTGTGCTCTACCAACTGAGCTACCTGCCCCCGGGACGACAACGATAGCAGACGGGCGAAGACGCGTCTACGCGGCGCCAAGCCTACTCGACGACGGTGACGACGCCGAGCTGCCGGTACTTCTCCATGTAGAGCGTGACGATCAGCGTCTCTCCGGGCACGAGCGGGCGCGTGAACTCCGAGAAGACGACGCGGTGACCGCCCGGCTGCAGGCGCACGACCGCATGGCCCGGAATCTCCAGGCGCCCGACCGGCTCGCCGGCGGGGCCCACGAGCTGACTGCGGCGCGCCACCGGCGCTTCGGCACCATAGAGCACGTCGCCATAGAGGCTCGTGCTGTCGAGGTCCACGAAGAAGTACGCGTTCGCGGCGTCGAGGACGAGGCGGCCGTTGCGAGGCTGGATGCGGACGCCGCCGGTGTCGGCGACCTGGGGGTAGATGGTGCAGCCGGCGAGACCGAGCAGCCCGAGCACGAGGAGGAAGAGCCGCGGACGACACGCGCGGAGCGGACCGCGCGTCATCGATCCCCCGGTTCGGCGATCGGCGCCGTCATCGACCCCGGAAGGCGCCGTCCTCCACCATGGCGCGGAAGGCTCGCGCGTAGGCGGCGACCGTCTTCTCGATCTCCTCTTCACCGTGCACGGCGGAGATCCAGCCGTGGTGTGTCGAGCAGTCGACGCCGTCGTTGAGCAGCGCGCAGCGCAGCAGGTGGTAGAGATCGCCCGGGCGCGGACGGTCGAAGCCGGCGAGTCCCGGCTTGCCCTCGAACGAGACGTGGTAGATCGACGCCTCGCCGTACACCGCACCCGGCGCGCCGGCGCGCTTCAAAGCGTCGCCGAGACCGCGGCGTAGCTCCTCGCCCAGCTTGTTGGCGCGGGTCTGAAGCGCGGGGTCGGCGCACAACTCGAGCGTCGCGATCGCCGCCGAGGCGCACACCGGATTGGCGTTGAACGTCCCCGCGTGGGCCACGCGCTCGCCGCGGTCCCAGGTCGGATCGCCGCGGTGGGCGAGCATCGACATGACGTCGCGTCGGCCGCAGACGGCGCCCCCGGGCAGGCCGCCGGCGACGATCTTGGCCAGCGTGGTGACGTCGGGGACGACGCCGAAGTATTCCTGGGCGCCCCCGGGCGCGTAGCGGAAGCCGGTGATCACCTCGTCGAAGATGAGCACGACGCCGTGCCGTTGCGTGACGGCGCGCAGCTCTTGCAGATACCCCGGGATGGTCGGCGTGGTGCCGGACTGGCCGCCGGCGGGCTCCAGGATGACGCCCGCGACGTCGCCGCGCTCGAGCGCCGTCTGCACCGCCTTGACGTCGTTGGGCGGCAGCATGATGACCTGGTCGAGCGTTGCGCCCGGAACACCACCGGAGTGCGGGACGTCGTAGGGCGGATTCACACCGACGGCGACGCCGTCGTGCCAGCCGTGGAAGTGGCCGGTGAACTTCACGATGCGCGGCCGTCCCGTGAAGGCGCGCGCGATCCGGATCGCCAGATGCGTGGCTTCCGTGCCCGACATGGTGAAGCGCGTGAGCTCGGCGGACGGGACGATCTGGTTGACCAGCTCGGCCCAGCGGACTTCCAGCTCGTGACATGCCCCCAGGTGCGTCCCGCGCTCGACCTGCGCCTGCACGGCCTTCACCACCGCCGGGTGGCAGTGACCGAGGAAGAGCGCGCCGTGACCCATCCAGTAGTCGATGTACTCGTTGCCGTCCACGTCCCACTTGCGCGGGCCGCTCGCGCGATCGACGTAGATCGGAAACGGCGTCAGATGCCGGATGTCGTGGGTGATGCCGCCCGGGATCGCGGTCCGGGCGCGATCGGCGAGCGCGAGGGACGTCGCGTGCTTGGCGCGATAGGTCTGGTGGATGGTCATGGCGCCTTCCTCATGGCGTTCCATCATACCCGATCAGGGCGACCTGACCGCCGCCCGCCGAGCCGGCGTAGCGGGCGCCGCGCGTCGCAGCAGCTCCACCACCGCGGCATGGATCGTGAGGGGAAGGCCATCGACGGTCGGCTCGCGGTGGCGCAGGAGGCCATCGACGGCGCCGGCCCCCACGCAGGCTTCCACGAGCCGGCGCTCGTCGTCCGCGGTATGCAGCAGCGAGCGGCCGGTCAGGCGCTCGAGCCCGGCCACGATGCCGTAGGCGCCCCAGTTCGAGGTGCCGGCCACCACGAGGTGATCCACGCACACGACCGACGCGATGCGGGCCATAAGCGCGCCCTCGCGGGCCAGACGCCCGCGCACGTTGCCCATGCCGATCTCGTTGCCGCCGTCGCCGACGCCGATCGTGGTCGGCCGCCGGGCGCGGCGCCTGGCCGCACCGCCGGCGCTCGCGCCGCGGCGAGGGCGTCCGGCGCCGTCGGCCAGGAACAATTCGTCGAGCGGAGCGTTCCAGCCGCCGATCGATTCACCACGCGCGCTCAAATACTCACCGGAGCGCGAGCGGCCGGGCCGCTCGATGGCCACGAGGTGGGTCGGCCGTAGACGCGTCAGAACCGCGCGGGCTTGCCCGGGCTCGTAGATCGTGACGTCCGTGGGTGCACCAAGACTGCCGACGTCCGCCGGCTCGCCGAGACTCTCGAGCGCGGCCCGCAACGGAGCGGACGCCGGCGCATCGGTCACGTGATGGACGGCCACGCCGAGGCGGTGGAGGGCACGACCGAGCACGGCGGCGCCGGGTGGGCCATCCGTCTCCGCGATGCCGGGCGGAACGCTGAAGCCCGTGACGATGAGCACGCGGCGCGCGCGCCGCAACGCTCGCGCGGCCGCCAGGGCCGCGCCCGGAGTGAAAAAGCCCGCGATGCCGCGCCCGCCGAGGTCCAGCGCGAGCACGTGATCGATCGCGTCGAAAGCCGGAGCACCCGCGGGCACGGGTCAGGACGCTATCACCCGGGTGCTGCGCCCGGCAAGCGCGGGGATCTCGACGCGCGCGCGAACGCTCCCCCCGACGTCAGCGGCCCGCTTCGTACAGGACGGCCTGAAACGGCGCCAGGGGTGATCCACTACCCTCGGCTGGCCCGAAGCGGCGATCGCGGCTGTCCAGCAGCAAGCGCCAACGCGGCTCCGGCGGCGGCAGCGCCTGCCGCGCGTTCGTGAGATTGGCGACGAACAGCACGGCCTCGCCGGACGGCGCGTGCCGGGTGACCGTGATCACGTTGCCCGCCGCATCCCCGGAGGCGTCGACCCGGTTCTTGTGACGGGCCCCGAGCGCCGGGTGCACGCGGCGCAGCCAGAGCCACGTGCGGTAGTACTCGCGCAGGTCGCGGTGGCGCGGCGCGCCCGCCAGCGCGTGGCTCAGCCGCGCGCGCACGAACGTGGCCGGGTCCCCGGGGTCGGGGATCGTGCCCTGCCAGGCGAAGCGGCTGAACTCCGCGGCGCGCCCTCGGCGGACGGCGTCGGCGAGGCCGCGATCGAGGAACGACGTGAAGTACTGGAACGGCGCGGTCTCGCCGTACTCCTCGCCCATGAAGAGCAGCGGCAGCCCCGGCGTGATGAAGAGCAGCGCGGCCGCGAGCTTCACCGCGTCGAGCGGCACGATGCTGCCGAGCCGGTCGCCGAGCGCCCGATTGCCGACCTGATCGTGGTTCTGGATGGACAGCACGAAGTGTTCGGCGCCGAGGTCCCGGCTGGGCGTTCCGCGCGCGTGGCCGAAGTATTCGGAGGGCTCGCCCTGGAACGCGAAGCCGTCACGCATCGCCTTGGCCAGATGCGCGGCCGGCCGGTCGAAGTCGACGTAGTAGCCGCCGCGCTCACCGGTGAGGCGCACGTGCAGGGCGTGGTGGAAGTCATCCGACCACACCGCATCGAGCCCCAGCCCGCCCTCGGCGGTGGGCAGCACGATGCGACGGTCGTTGTCGTGCGACTCCGCCATGACGTGCACGGAACGGCCGAGCTGGCGTCCTTCCTCGCGCGCCGCCTCCGCCACTTCGGTGAGAATGTGCACCGGACCGCCGTCGAAGATCGAATGGATCGCGTCCAGCCGGAAGCCGTCGACGTGGAACTCGCGCACCCAGCGGCGGGCGTTCTCCACGAAGTGCCGGCGCACGCCGGCGCTGTCCGGGCCGTCGAAATTCACCGCCGAGCCCCACGGCGTCTTGTAGCGATCCGTGAAGTACGGACCGAACTCGCCGAGGTAGTTCCCCTCGGGGCCGAGATGGCTGTAGACGAGATCGAGGATCACCGAGATTCCACGGGCGTGGCCGGCGTCGACGAGGCGGCGCAGGCCGGCCGGCCCTCCGTACGTGGATTGCGGCGCGAAGAGATGGACGCCGTCGTACCCCCAGTTGCGCGAGCCCGGGAACTCGGCCAGCGGCATGAGCTCGATGGCCGTCACCCCGAGGTCGACCAGCTCGCCCAGGTGAGGGATGACGGCCTCGAAGGTCCCCTGGGCGGTGAACGTCCCCACGTGCATCTCGTACAGGACCAGGTCGGCGAGGGCGTGGCCGCGGAAGTGCCCGTCCGTCCAGTTGAAGCGGCCGGGATCGACGACGACCGACGCGCCGTGAACGCCATCCGGCTGCCATCGGGACGCCGGATCCGGCCGGTAACGCTCGCCGTCCAGACGGTACTGGTAACGCGCGCCCTCGTCCAGGCCGGGCACGATCGCCTCGAACATCCCATCCGCCGCCGGGGACAGCGGCTGCGGTCGCTGGCCCTCGATGACCACGTCGACCGAGCGGCCGCGAGGCGCCCACACGCGGAAACGGACCCGGCCTTCGAGAAGGCTTGCGCCCAACGCGTTCATACGGTCCAATGTCCTTCGGACGAGCCGCCGGGCCGGTCCGGCCACGGCGAATGGTTAAGCCTCGCCCCTGGCCCATAACTTGAAAGGTACGCGCCGAATGGGCTCTCCGTTCTCACTGGTTCTCCATACCCATCTTCCGATGGTGGTCAATCATGGCCGCTGGCCGCACGGCAGCGACTGGCTGTGCGAAGCCACGTTCGAATGCTACCTCCCGCTGCTCGAAACCGCGCATCGGCTCGTCAGCGACGGAATCTCGCCCAAGTGGACGATCAACCTCTCCCCGATCCTCACCGAACAGCTGGCCTCCCCCGAGTTCCAGAAGGAGCTCGCGTTCTACTACGAGAACATCCGCCGAACGTGCGTGGAGAGCCGCGAGCACTTCACCCAGCAGGGTGAGGGGGAGATCGTCCGCCTCACGCATTTCTGGGAGGATTTCTACGAGCGGATGTGGGAGCTGCACCGTCGCATCGGCGGCGACATCCCCGGCACCTTCGCCGAGCTCGAGCGCAACGGCCACGTCGAGATCATCACGTGTGCGGCGACCCACGGCTATCTCCCACTCCTCTCCCGCGACGAGTCGATCCACCTGCAGCTCGCGACCGCGGTGGCGACGCATCGCCGGCACTTCGGTCGCGCGCCGCGCGGCATCTGGCTGCCCGAGTGCGCGTACCGGCCGCGATACGAGTGGACGCCTCCCACCGGGCGGGACCGCGGCACCAACCGCCGGGTGCGTCCGGGCCTCGAGGAGATGCTCGCCGCCCACGGGCTCCAGTACTTCATCGCCGACTCCCATCTCATCGCCGCCGCCCAGCCGCTCTTCCTGTATCGCGACTACATCCCGCTGCGCGGCCAACTCGGCGAGCCGGCCGCGGAGATGCCGCGCGCCAACCGACGCTCACCGTACCAACCGTACCGCGTTGCGTCCCGCGGGGGAACGGGTTCCGCCGTGGTGTTTTTCCGCGACCCGCGCACGACGCTGCAAGTCTGGAGCCGCGAACACGGTTATCCCGGCGAGCACGCGTACCTCGAGTTCCACAAGAAGCACTTCCCCGGCGGGCTGCGCTTCTGGCGCATCACGGACTCGGCCAACGATCTCGGCTCGAAGCTGCCCTACGACCCCGACGTCGCCGCCGGAAAGGTGGGTCTCCAGGCCGGCCACTTCGTGGAGCTGGTGCGGGAGACGCTGGAGAAGGCGAGCGCGGACGGGCCCGCGATGGTCTGCTCACCCTACGACGCCGAGCTGTTCGGCCACTGGTGGTTCGAGGGCCCGGCGTGGCTCGAACAGGTCGCGCGCGGCTTCAAGCAGGCGGGCATCACGCCGATGACGTTGACCGAAGCGCAGGAGGTGGTGCCGGCCAAGCAAACCGTCACGCTCCCGGAAGGCTCGTGGGGCGAGGGCGGGGATCATCGCGTCTGGCTCAACCCGGACACGGAGTGGACGTGGGACCGCGTGTACAGCGCGGAGAACGAGTGGGTGCAGCTTCTGCAGCACCAGAACAGCGGGAACGCCGACCTCCGCCGCGTGGTCGCGCAAGCCACGCGCGAGCTGCTGCTGTTGCAGGCTTCCGACTGGCAGTTCCTCATCACCACCTGGGCCGCCCGCGACTACGCCGAGCGGCGGGTCGCCGAACACTACGCGCAGTTCAAGCGGCTGAACGACATCGCGCGCACGCTGGCCGGCGGCGAGCCGCTGACGGTGGAGGCGGCGGAAACGCTGCGCCGGCTCGAGCGCGAGGACTTCTGCTTCGCCGACCTCGATCCGACCTGGGGTCTGGAGGAGCCGCGCAGCTGATGCGATGAAGCGTTCGCGGGTCCTCACGATGGTCATGGCCGGCGGCAAGGGCGAGCGCCTGCAGCCGCTCACGCGGGACCGCTCCAAGCCGGCGGTGCCCTTCGGCGGCCGCCACCGCATCATCGACTTCGTCCTGTCCAACTTCGTGAACTCCGATCTGCACGCCCTGTACGTCCTGGTGCAGTACAAGTCGCAGTCGCTCATCGAGCACCTCCGCCAGACGTGGCGGACCTCCGGGATGATCCCCGACTATTTCGTGACGGTGGTGCCGCCCCAGATGCGCGTGGGCTCGGCCTGGTATCGGGGGACGGCGGACGCGGTCTTGCAAAATCTGAACCTCATCGACGACTTCCAGCCCGACGTCGTGGCCATCTTCGGCGCCGATCACATCTACCGCATGGACGTGAACCAGATGCTGAGCTTCCATCGCGAGTCGGGCGCCGACGTCACCGTGGCCGCCCGTCCTGCCCCCATCGGGGAGGCGTCGAAGTTCGGCGTGCTCGGCGTGGACGCGAACGGACGCGTCGTCCGGTGGGAGGAAAAGCCGGCGCAGCCGACCCCGATGCCGGGCGACCCTCGGCGCGCCCTGGTCTCCATGGGCAACTACCTGTTCAAGCGGGAGGTCCTGGTGGAGACGCTGATGGACGACGCGCGGCGGAGCACCGACCACGACTTCGGCCGCACCATCATCCCGGAGCTGGTGCCCGGCGGGCGGGTGTTCGGCTACGACTACCAGACCAACGAGGTTCCGGGCGTCAAACCGTACGAGGAGCAGGCCTACTGGCGCGACGTCGGGACCATCGAGGCGTACTGGCAGGCGCACATGGACCTGCTCGGCGAGTCGCCGCGCTTCGACCTCGACAATTCGGCGTGGCCGATCCGCACCGGCGCGTCCGCCGGGCCGTCGGCGCGGTTCATCGGCGCCGACGTCGACAACGCCCACGTGGGCGAAGGCTCGCTGATCAAGCGCGCCACCGTGCGCAACTCGATCCTGGGCCGCAGCGTGTGGATCAACGAGGGCGCCGTGGTCGAGGACTCGATCATCATGGACCACACCACGATCGGCAAGGGCGCGCGCATCCGGCGCGCGATCGTGGACCGCTTCAACATCATCCCCGCCGATGCCGAGATCGGCCTCGAGCCCGCCTCCGACCGGCGCCGTCATCACGTGGACGTGTCGGGGTTGGTGGTCGTTCCCCGCGGCGGGCGCCGCGAATTCCTGCTGGGACTCGAGGAGCTGTAAGGGGTCCCTTCGCGGTGTCGGCCCCCCGTTGCATCGCCATCCACGGCCACTTCTACCAGCCGCCACGCGAGAACCCCTGGCTGGAGGAAGTGGAAGTCCAGGATTCGGCCGCGCCGTACCATGACTGGAACGCCCGGGTGACCGCGGAGTGCTACGCGCCGAACATCGCGGCCCGGCGGGTGGACGATCAGAACCGCATCGTCGACATCGTCGACAACTTCGAGCAGATCTCCTTCGACGTGGGCCCGACGCTCATGTCCTGGCTCGAGCGCCACGCCCGACCCGTCTACGACAAGATCGTCGCGTCGGATCGGGCCAGCGCCCGGCGCCGGGGCGGTCACGGCAACGCAATTGCTCAGGTCTACAACCACATGATCATGCCGCTCGCGACGCGCCGGGACAAAGTCACCCAGGTCCGGTGGGGTCTGGCCGACTT
The DNA here is from genome assembly GCA_041492755.1 of Methylomirabilia bacterium. GTDB lineage: Bacteria > Methylomirabilota > Methylomirabilia > Rokubacteriales > CSP1-6 > JBGPXN01. The sequence goes on from JBGPXN010000054.1 coordinate 16,486, forward strand.
CCGCGCGCGCTTCGGGCGTGAGCCGGAGGGGTGCTGGCTGCCGGAGACCGCCGTCGACGACGAGTCGCTCGAGGTGCTCGCCGAGGAGGGTCTCGCGTTCACCATCCTCGCCCCCCACCAGGCCTGGCGGATTCGCCCTCTCGACGGCGGCGCCTGGGAAGAGGTCGGCGAGCGGATCGACCCCAGCCGGCCGTATCTCTGGCGCGGCCGCGACGGCCAGACGCTGGCGCTCTTCTTCTACGACGCCCCCATCTCCCGGGCCATCGCCTTCGAGGACGCGCTGGAGAGCAGCGAGAACTTCGTGGCCCGCCTGCGCGGCGGCTTCTCGGACGCGCGCCCGCGGCCACAGCTCGTGCACTGCGCCACCGACGGCGAGTCCTACGGCCACCACCGCCGGTTCGGCGAGATGGCGCTGGCGGCGGCGGTGCGGCGGATCGAAGCCGACGGCTTCGCCACCCTCACCAGCTACGGCGCCTTCCTGGCCCAGTCGCCGCCGACGCACGAGGCCGAGATCCGCCAGAAGAGCTCGTGGAGCTGCGCCCACGGTGTCGAGCGCTGGCGAAGCGACTGCGGCTGCCGCACGCGCCCGGGCTGGCACCAGCGCTGGCGCGCGCCGCTGCGCGAGGCGCTCGACTGGCTCCGCGATCACGTGGACGCGTTCTACGAAACGCGCGCGCCGCTGCTCCTCAAGGACGCCTGGGCGGCACGCGACGACTACGTCGAAGTCGTCCTGGACCGGGCGCGGCGCGGCGACTGGCTCGCGCGCAACGGGCGCGGCGCGCTCGACCCGGCGGCCCGGGTGGAGACGCTGCGCCTGCTCGAGATGCAGCGCAACCGCCTGCTCATGTACACCTCGTGCGGCTGGTTCTTCGACGACGTCTCCGGGATCGAGCCCGTGCAGAACCTCAAGTACGCCGCGCTCGCGCTGCAGTACCTCAGAGACCTGGGCGGCGGCTCGCTGGAGACCGAGTTCGCCGAGCGCCTGGCCGCGGCGCCGAGCAACGTGCCCGAGGTCGGCAACGCTCGGACGCTGTGGACGCGCAGCGTGCAGCCGGGGATGGCCGACCACCGCCGCGTGGCCGCGCACTACGCGATCGCCGGGCTGTTCTGGGACTATCCCGACGACGCCCTCGTCTACGCGTGGCGGGTCGAGCGGCTGGACGAGGCGCGCGAGGCGTATCACGGCACCGCCGCGCGCATCGGGCGGGTGCGCGTTCGCTCGGACCTCACCGGCGACACGCGGGAGCTGATCTACGCCGCGCTCCACTTCGGCGGCCACGACTTCACCTGCGGCATCCGGGCGTTCGACGACGTCGCCGCCTACGAAGCCATGAAGGTGGACGTGCTCGGCCGGTACGCCCGCCACAGCATGGCCGACGTGGTGCGCGGTCTGGACGATTACTTCCCGCGTGAGGCCTATTCGCTCGCGCACCTGTTCATCGAGGAGCGGCGTCGCGTCCTGGAGCACGTCACCCGGACCGTGCTGCTCACCCACGAGCAGGCGTACCGGCGTATCTGGGACGACAGCCGCCAGCTGGTCCGGTACCTTCGTCAGGTCGACGTCCCGGTTCCGGAGGCGCTCGCGCTGGCCGCCCGTCACGTCCTGGAGCAGGATCTCGTGATCGAGCTCGAGCAGACGGCGACCCTCGGCGCCGTCCCCGAGCGCGCGTTCGAGCTCGCCGACGAGGCGCGCTTGCTGCGAATCGAGGTGGACCTGACGGCCGCCCGTCCCACGCTGCAGGCGGCGGTGCAGCGTGCGCTCGGCGACGTGGCCGCCGCGCCGACGTCCGAGCGGGTCGCGCGCGCGGTCACGCTCATCGAGGGCGCCGGGCGGGCGGGCGCGCGCTTCCACCGGTGGGGCGCGCAGAACCGGTTCTTCGAGATCTGGCGCGGGCAGCCCGCCGCGCGGCCGGCGCTTCGGCCTCTGGCCCTCGCGCTCGGCTTCAGCCCGCGGATGGAGATGCTGTGAGCGCCGGATCGCCGCCATCGCCGCGCATCCCGCTGGCGACGTATCGCCTGCCGCTCGGCCCCGGACTGGGCTTCGACGCCGCCGCCGCCCTGGTGCCCTACTCGTCGATCACCTGGTTCGTCACGATCCCGCGGCGCACGGAGACGGATCCCGAGCGGCTGGCCGCGCGCAAGGCGGTGGGCGCCTGCCTGGCGAGCTTCCCGGCCGCGCTCCTGGGCGCGGAGGCCGCGTGAGCCCGCTGGCCCGCGCGCGCCAGCCGTTCGTCTTCATCGGCTGCGTCGAGCTGCGACAGACGCTCGACCGCCGCGCGCAGGACGAGCGCGAGCTGATGGACCGCCTGGAAGAAGTCCCGCCGGGCTCGCTCTTCTACCACACGCACGGCTATTTCCTCCGCCACCGGCCCCTGACCACGGCGTACGGCAACGACTTCGCGCGCTGGGCCGCCGTCGAGGTGCGCGATCAAGTTCTCGCCGAGCGGCTGTCGGTCGTCGATCCGTTCGAGTTCTCCGACCTGGAGGCGCTGCGCGAGGAGCTGGTCGGGATCATCGACGACCACATCCGCCGGCTGAGCTCGGTGCCGCGGGTGGAGTTCGGTGAGCCGTTCTATTTCCAGCAATCGCACATCGTCGAGATCCCGCTGGGCACGCCGGTGGAGACCCTCGCCGATTTCCGCGACGGCCTGGCCGCCGTGGACACCAGCGCCATCTACTTCCACATGGTCGAGGCGCGCGCCCGGCTGGGGCGGCGGGCCGGCGACTTCGCGGAGTGGATCCGGACCTCGCTCGACCTGCCGGATCTCGCCGACCGCATCGCCCGGATCGACACGTTCATGACGAGCCTCGAGCGGGTGCGCGCCCGGGTGCTCGGCCTCATCGACGTGGCGCTCGAGGGTGAGCGGTGATGAGGGCCCGGCGCCGGGCGCGGCCATGAATCGCCTCGACGACTACCGGCAAGTGGCCCCCCCCGGCGCCGTCGACTTCATCGGCAAGCTTGCCGAGCGCGTGCGCGGTCGCCGATTCCTGCACCTCACCGCCGGCCGCTTCGGGGCCGGCATCCCGGAAACGCTACGGGTCGTCGTGCCGCTGCTGGGTGAGCTCGGCGTCGAAACCAACTGGGAGATCACCGGAGGGGACCCGACCTTCTTCGCAACCGCGGCGGCGCTGCGCGCCTCGCTCCAGGGCGCCGAGCGGGTGCTGTCGGACCAGGCCCTCGACCACTACCAGGAGATGAACCGGATCAACGCCAAGAAGCTTTCGCTCGACGCGGACCTCGTCGTCGCCCACGACGTCGAGCCGGCCGGCCTGATCGCCGGCCGCGGCGACAGTGGCCGCTGGGTGTGGCGCTGCCACTTCGACTGCTCGCAACCGCAGCGGCGCGCGTGGGCCTTCTTCCGGCGGATCGTCGGGCAGTACGACGCCTCCGTCTTCTCGCTGCCGAAGTTCACGCGCCGCGTCGGACTGCCGCAGTACGTGATCCACCCGTCGATCGATCCGCTGTCCGAGAAGAACCGCGATCTGTCGTCCCGTGAGGTGGCCACCGCGCTCGAGGCACTGCGCGTCCCCCGCGACAAGCCCCTGCTCGTGCAGATCGGTCCCTTCACTCCCGAGCAGGATCCGCTGGGGGTGGTCAACGCCTACCGGCTCGTGAAGAAGCACCACCCGGTGCGCCTGGTTCTGGCCGGCACCGCCGGCGAGGATCCGCGGAGCCGCGACATCGTCTCCGATCTTCGCGAGGTCTCGGTGCAGGATGAGGACGTGATCGTGCTCGACCTGCCGCCCGACGCGCATCGGCAAATCAACGCGCTCCAGCGGGCCGCCACCATCGTGCTCATGAAGTCCGTGCGCGAGGGATTCGGCCTCGGCGCCGCCGAGGCGATGTGGAAGGGCAAGCCGGTGGTGGGCGGCGTCGCGGGCGGGCTCACGCAGCAGATCCTCTACGACATCACGGGCTACACCGTGCATTCGGTGGAGGGCGCCGCGTTCCGCATCCGTCACCTGCTCAACAATCCGGAGCTGATCGCGCGCATGGGCGCGGCCGGCCGCGAGCACGTGCGCCGCGCCTTCCTCATCACCCGGCACTTGACCGACTACCTGGCGCTGCTGATCCACCTGGCGCGGTAGGAGGCACGGTGAGCCTGGTCGCCCCCGACACCGAGGTCGATCGCCAGCTCGCCCGCCTCGGGCCGCGCGAGCTCGCCGTCGCCGTGCTCACTTACAACAACGTGGCCACCATCGACGCGGTCGCGACGGCGGTGAACGGCGCCCTCGAAACCCGGCCCAACGGGATGGCGGGCGTGATCATCAACGTCGACGTGGGATCGTCCGACGGCACCCCGGAGGCGCTGGCGCGCGCCGGCGCTCCGCTCCTCTCCGCGCGCGTCACCGCCCCGGTGACCGAGCGCGCCCGGGTGCCGTTCCACGGCGTCCCCGGGCGGGCCGAGGCCCTGCGCACGGCGCTCACGCTCGCCCAGCGCGTCGGCGCGCGCGTCCTCGTCCTCGTCGAGGCCGACCTCGTCTCGCTGACTCCGCAATGGATCGAGCAGCTCGCGCGGCCGGTGTGGGCGTCCAAAGCGGACTTCGTCGCCCCCGCCTACGCGCGTCACCGCTACGAAGGCACCATCACCAACTTGCTGCTGAGCCCGATCGTGCGCGCGCTGTACGGCCGCCGCCTCCGCCAGCCGCTGGGCGGCCAGCAGGCCCTGTCCGCGCGTCTCATCGAGCACCTGCTGGTGCATCCGCAGTGGACGTGGAGCGGGCGCGAGGTCGTGGATCTCTGGGTGGTCGGCACCGCGATCGCCGACGGCTTTTCGGTGTGGGAGGCGTGGCTCGGCCGCCGCCGCATCGAATCCCGCACCCGCAGCACCGAGCTGCCCGCGATGATCTCGGAGACGCTCGGCGCGGTGTTCGCGGTGATGGATCGGCATCAAGATCTCTGGAGGGAGGTGCACGGCAGCGAGCCGGTGCCGGCCGTGGGCGACGCCGTCCTGCCCGGTACCGACGCGGTCACCGTCGACGTCGAGCGGCTGCTGGCCGGCTTTCGCCTCGGGTTGCGCGACCTGGTGCCGATCTGGGAGCACATCCTGGCCGCCGACACGCTCGGCGACGTGCTGAGCCTCGACCCGGAAAGCGCCGACCGCTTCCGGTTTCCCGACGAGCTGTGGGCGCGCGTCGTCTACGACTTCGCGCTCGGGCACCACTACGCCGTGGTGCATCGCGAGCACCTGCTGCGATCGCTGGTGCCGCTCTATCTCGGCCGGACGGCCGCGTTCGTGGCGACGACGCGGGGGCGCAGCGCGGAGGGAACGGAGGCGATGATCGACGCCGTCGGGGTGGCGTTCGAGCAACAGAAACCCTATCTGACAGAGAGGTGGCGATGAGCGCCATGGCGACGGGGCGTCCCCGCCCCCGCGACGCGGGAGGACCGGGGTCGGAGCCCAGGACGGATCTCAAGCGGACGGTCGTGATCGAGAACGTCGAGCCGACCGTCGACGGCGGCCGCTACCCGGTCAAGCGCGAGGTCGGCGCCATGGTCGAGGTCAGCGCCGACGTCTTCAAGGAAGGCCACGACGTGCTGCAGGCCTTTCTCAAATACCGGCCGGCCGCCGAACCGGGCTGGCGCGAGGCGCGGATGCGCCTGGTCGACAACGACCGCTGGGCCGGGACGTTCGCCCTCGAGATCGCCGGCCGCTACGTCTTCACGCTCGAGGCCGTCACCGATCCGTTCCAGTCCTGGCTCATCGACCTCGGCAAGCGCTGGGACGCCGGGACGGACGTCGCCCCTGAATTACTGGAAGGCGCGGCCCTCGTGCGCGCCGCCCGCGAGCGCGCGGGCGGACGCGCCGGCGACACCACCGCGCTTGGCGACTACGCCGACCGGCTCGCGCGGCCCGGCCACCAGGCCGACGCCGTGGCCATCGCGCGCGATGAACGGCTGGCCGCGCTGATGGACGCCTACCTCGATCGTTTGCTGGCCACGCCGGCCGAGCGCGTGTTCGAGATCGTCGCCGACCGCGAGCGCGCGCGTTTCGCCGCCTGGTACGAGTTCTTTCCCCGATCGACGGGCGGCCCGGGACGGCACGGAACGTTTCCGGACGCCGAGCAGGAGCTCGAGCGGATCGCCGCGATGGGGTTCGACACCGTCTACCTGCCGCCGATCCATCCCATCGGCCGCGCGCACCGCAAGGGCCCCAACAACTCGTTGACCTCGGGCCCCGGCGACCCGGGCAGCCCGTGGGCCATCGGGAGCGCCGAAGGCGGGCACATGGCGGTGCATCCCGATCTCGGCACCGTCGTCGATTTCGAGCGGTTCGTGCAGCGCGCGCGCGCGCTCGGGATCGACGTCGCTCTCGACTTCACCATCCAGGTCTCGCCCGATCATCCCTACGTGGCCGAGCATCCCGAGTGGTTCTTCCACCGGCCCGACGGGACCATCAAGTACGCGGAGAACCCGCCCAAGAAGTACCAGGACGTCTATCCGCTCAACTTCTACGGCCCGCACGTGCAGGGGCTGTGGGACGAGATGCGGCGGATCGTCGAGTTCTGGATCGCGCGCGGGGTGTCGGCCTTCCGCGTGGACAATCCCCACACCAAGCCCGTGCGCTTCTGGGAGTGGCTGATCCGCGAGGTGCAGACGCGTCATCCCGAGGTCATCTTCCTGGCCGAGGCGTTCACGCGGCCCAAGATGATGAAGGTCCTGGCCAAGGCCGGCTTCACGCAGTCGTACACCTACTTCACCTGGCGCACCAGCCAGGCCGAGCTCACGGACTACCTCACGGAGATCACGACGCCGCCGGTGGCGGACTACTTCCGCGGCCACCTCTGGCCGAACACGCCCGACATCCTGCATCACACGCTGGTCTCCGGCGGCCGGCCCGCGTTCCAGATGCGGCTGGTCCTCGCCGCCACCCTGTCGTCCCTCTACGGCATCTACAGCGGCTACGAGCTGGGCGAGAACGTGCCGTTCGCCGAGGGCAGCGAGGAGTACCTGCACTCCGAGAAGTACGAGATCAAGACCCGTGACTGGAACGCGCCCGGCAACCTGGTCGCTTTCGTCACCCTCGTCAACCGCATCCGCCACGAGCACCGCGCCCTGCAGCTCTACGACAATCTGAAGTTCTATTCCTCCGACGATCCGAACGTCCTCTGGTACGGCAAGATGACGCCCGACCAGGGCGACGTGGTCTTCGTCGCCGCCAACCTCGATCCCCACGCCTGGCATTCGGCGATGGTCGACGTGCCTCTCGGCGACCTCGGGATCGGCGACGGCGAGCCGTACCGGATGCGCGATCTCCTCACCGACCGCGTGTGGGAGTGGCGGGGCCGGCAGGGCTACGTGCAGCTCGATCCGGGCGCGGGCGAGCCGGTGCAGATCTTCGCGCTGGAGCGCATGCGCTGAGGGGGGCGCGGTGACGCGCGACTGGTACAAGGACGCCGTCTTCTACGAGCTGCACGTCAAGGCGTTCGCCGACGCGGACGGCAACGGCATCGGCGACTTCGCCGGGCTCACCAACAACCTCGACTACGTCAAGGACCTCGGCGTCGATTGCCTGTGGATCCTGCCCATGTACCCCTCGCCGCTCCGCGACGACGGGTACGACATCGCCGACTTCTACGGCATCCACCCGGCCTACGGCACCGTGGAGGACTTCCAGAAGTTCCTCGACGCCGCCCACGCGCGCGACATCCGGGTCATCGCCGATCTGGTGATGAACCACACGTCCGACCAGCACCCGTGGTTCCAGGCCTCGCGCAGCGATCCGGCGTCGCCCTACGCCGACTACTACGTCTGGAGCGACACGGACCGACGCTACGCCGACGCCCGCATCATCTTCGTCGACACCGAGAAGTCGAACTGGGCCTACGACCCCGCTCGCAAGGCGTACTACTGGCACCGCTTCTTCCACCACCAGCCCGATCTCAACTGGGACAACCCCGACGTGCGCACGGCCATGCTCGACGTGATGCGCTTCTGGCTCAACCGCGGCCTCGACGGGTTCCGGTGCGACGCGGTGCCGTACCTGATCGAGCGCGAGGGGACGAACGGCGAGAACCTCCCGGAGACCCACGCCATCCTCAAGGACTTCCGGCGGGTGATCGACCGCGAGTACGGCGGCGATCGGGTGCTGCTGGCCGAGGCCAACCAGTGGCCCGAAGACGTCCGTCCCTACTTCGGGGACGGCGACGAGTTCCACATGGCGTTCCACTTCCCGCTCATGCCGCGCATCTACATGGCGATCCGGCGCGAGGAGCGGCTACCCATCCTCGACATCTTCACCCACACCCCGCCCATCCCGCCCGCCTGCCAGTGGTGCCTCTTCTTGAGGAACCACGACGAGCTCACCCTCGAGATGGTGACCAGCGAGGAGCGGGACTACATGTACTACGCCTACGCGTCCGATCCGCAGATGAAGCTGAACCTCGGCATCCGGCGGCGGCTGGCCCCGCTCATGGACAACGATCGCCGGCGGGTCGAGCTGTTGAACTGCCTGCTCCTCACACTGCCCGGCAGCCCGATCATCTATTACGGCGACGAGATCGGCATGGGCGACAACATCTATCTCGGTGATCGCAACGGCGTCCGCACCCCCATGCAGTGGTCACGCGACCGCAACGCGGGCTTCTCGACCGCCGAGGAAGGGCGGCTGTACCTGCCCGTCATCAACGATCCGGTCTACGGCTACCAGACGATCAACGTCGCCGCGCAGAGCCGCACGCCGTCGTCGCTGCTGAACACGATGAAGCGGCTGATCGCCGTCCGCAAACGCCACCGCGCCTTCGGCCGCGGCACCATCGCGTTCCTCCGCCCGCGCAATCCGAGCGTGCTGGCCTTCTTCCGCGAATATGCGGACGACCTCATCCTGGTCGTCGCGAATCTGTCCGAGCGGTCCCAGCCGGTGGAGCTCGATCTCTCGCGCTACCGCGGCGCCGTGCCGTTCGAGCTGCTGGGCGAGACGCGCTTTCCGCCTGTCGGCGAGCCGCCGTACTTCCTCAGTCTCGGTCCCCACGGCTTCTACTGGTTCCGCCTGGAGCGAGCCGCCCCCGGGCCCGTCCACTATGGCATCGAGGACTCCGCGATTTAATGACGTTGCCCGGTTTGGACGCGCTCGCTGACTGGCTGGCCGGGCAGCGGTGGTTCGCGGGCAAGACCCGGCGTATCGCCGGCATGAGGACGGTGGACGCGGTGCCGCTGGCCGGTTCTGTCGTCGTCATCCTGGAGGTCACGCTGGACGACGGGAGCGTGCAGCACTACGCGGCGCCGCTCCGGGCGGGGTCGACGGTGGTCGACGCGCTGGACGATCCGGAGCTCGGCCGCGCGCTGCTCGAGCTGGTGACACGCGGCGGGCACGCGGCCGGCGCCGCGGGCGATCTTTACGGCGAGCCCGTCGTCGCCAGCCTGCTCGACGTGCCGCGCGACCTGTCGGTCCGGCGGCTGCCGGCCGAGCAGAGCAACACCTCGGTGGTCTTCGGCCGCGCGCTCATCCTCAAGTTCTTTCGAAAGCTCGCGGTCGGCATCAACCCCGAAGTGGAGATCGGCCGCTTCCTCACCGAGCGCGCGCGGTTTCTTTACACCCCGCGCCTGGCCGGCCACCTCGAGTACCGAGGAGCCGATGGAACGACGACCGCGATCGCGGTGGTCCAGGAGCTCGTGGAAGGCGCGCGCGACGGCTGGGAGTGGATGCTCGAACAGCTCACCGCGTTCTACGGGCAGGCGGCCCGCGCGGGGCGCTCACCGTCGGCGGATCACGTCGCCGCTCTCGGGGCGCCGGCCCTGGCCGCGCTGCGCCGGCTTGGCGAGCAGACGGCCGCCCTGCACCGTGCGCTCGCCAGCGACACCCGCGACCCGGCGTTCGCGCCGGCGCCCATCACCGCGAGCGACGTGCAGACGTGGAGCGCCGGCATCCGCGCCCAGCTCGCGGCGGCCCGCGCCGTGCTGGGTGACGATCGGACGCTGGCGGAGGTTCCCGACGCGGCCGGGGGGCTCGACAGCCTGCTTGGCCGGCACAAGATCCGGCACCACGGCGATTTTCACCTCGGGCAGACGCTGTATCGCCCGGGCGCCGGCGAATTCGTGATCATCGACTTCGAGGGCGAGCCGATCCGCCCGCTCGAAGAGCGGCGACGCAAGCATGCCGCCGTGCGGGATGCGGCCGGGCTCTTGCGCTCCCTGGACTACGCCGCGGTGGTGGCACGACGTGACGGCGGCGACGAGCTCGCCGCGTGGGGCGAGGCGTGGACGGCGGAGGCCGAGCGCGCCTACCTCGCCGGCTACCGGGCGACCCTCGCCGACGCCAGCTTCCTTCCCGCGACCGAAAGGGGCTTCCTCGCGGCGCTGGCCGCCTTCGAGCTGGAAAAGGCCGCGTACGAGGTGGTGTACGAGGCCAACCACCGGCCCGACTGGATCGGCATTCCGCGCCGCGGACTCCTCAGGGCCGCTGCTCGCCTGCAC
>JBGPXN010000300.1:0-3092 GCA_041492755.1 Methylomirabilia bacterium
GCCCCCTCCAATCCTACCGCGCCGGCGTCTGGGCGAAGTCGAACGCGTTGGTGAGGTCGCCCATCCTCGCCCGCACCCCCGGCAGCGGCTCCAGGTCGAACCGACGCGTGATGAGCTTGATGATCGAGGTGGTGTCGTAGGGCGTCGAGTCCACGTAGCCCCGCCGCGCATAGGGCGACACGATGATCGCCGGCACGCGCGTGCCCGGTCCCCAGCGGTCGCTCCATCCGTCTCCGCGCGGCGGCGGCACGTGGTCCCACCAGCCGCCGTTCTCGTCGTAGGTGACGACGATCGCGACCTTCGGCCAGAGCACGCTCCGCCGGATGCGGGCGACCACCTCGGCGAGGTGCTGATCGCCCGAGAGCAGGTCGGTATAGCCCGGATGCGAGTTGAAGCGTCCCGACGGCTTGTAGAAGGCCACCCGGGGCAGCGTCCCGGTGTCGATCGCGGCGATCAGATCGTCGTAGTCCTTCAGGTGCCGCGCGCGGTCCTCCGTGCCCGGCGCGAAGCGCGCGAAGTAGTTGAAGGCCTGGTGATGCGGCTGGAAGTTCGTCGTTCCCGTCTTCCGGATCACGCGGCGGGGCGCGGACGGCGGCTGCATCCCGTCCGCGAGCGCCTCCTTCCAGCCGCCCGCGTACCACACCCACGAGACGCCCTTCGCCGACAGCGTGTCGCCGATGGTCCTCGTCGTCTGCGCGCGCAGCGGATGGCGCGCCGGATCGGTGAAGCGCGGGTCGCCGCCGGCCGCGGGCGGCGTGGTCGAGGGCTGGTAGGGCGGCTGCGCGGAGTTGACGACGTACCCGTCGGGCGTGAAGTCACCGTCGAAGAACTCCGGTGGGCCCTGGAGCGCTGAGGGCAGGGATCCGGGGCGGCGCTTCAGCCACCCGCGCGCGTCGACCTGAGCGCGCTCGCGCTCCGGCGCCGAGGGATCGTGGGGCGTGCACGCGCAGACCAGCCAGATGTGGTTGAGAAAGGAGCCGCCGAACGCGCCCATGAAAAAGTGGTCGGCCAGCACGAACTCGCGCGCGATCTGCCACATCGGCAGCGTCGAGCCGTCGTAGTAACCCATGACGAGGCCACCCGCGTCCGACACGGCGGCGAATCGATTGTTCCGGCCGTCCGCGATCTGCTCGATGTTCTGGTGGTAGCGATGCACGAGGTTGCGGATCTGCATCGACGGCGGCAGGCTGATCGGCGGCGCGTCGAGCCGGAACGGCCGGTTCGGCAGGGCGCGGGGGAAGCGCGGATCCGGCTCGAGCGTTCCCGCCTTCCACACCGGCGGCAGCGCCGCGAACGGGGTGCCGTCGTGATCGACCTGGGTGATCTGCTCGGGCGTCGCCTTCGCGACGCCGTTCGCGCCCGGGAACAGTCCGTAGAGGTGGTCGAAGCTGCGGTTCTCGGGATAGATCACCACGACGTGCTCGATCGCATCCAGCCCCGGCGCCGCGGCGGGCGGCGTCGTGCCCGCCACGAGCGCCGCGGCCGCCGCGATGACGCAGGTGGCGGCGAGAAGGGCTCGGCGCTTCACCGCTCCGGCTCCCCGAGCGCTTCCACGACACCGCGCCAGAGGGCGCCCGTCTCACGGACGCCGGGGTCGACGGCCTGCTTGCGCACGGCGGTATGCACCATGACGAGCCGACTCGTCGGGTCCACGAAGATCGACTGGCCCCGCACGCCGAGCAGGGCGAACATCCGGCGCGGACCGGGGAAGATCCAGGTCTGGGAGCCGACGAGATACGGCAGGCGAAAGAACGTCGTGCGATCGCCGATCGCATAGCCGTCGCGCGCGCCGTACTCGGCGGCGTCGGGGCCGTCCGGCGCGAAGCGCGGCGTGGCGGCCCCGGGGGGCACGGTGGCGGCGGGCGGCGCGGCCGCGAACCCCGGCGCAGTGGCGGAGAGCGGCGCAGTGGCGAGCGATCCGGAGGCAACGCGGTCGCCCGCGCCCGGCGATGCGCAACCCGCCATCGCGGCCACGAGCATCCACGCCATCGACGCCGATCGGCCCAAGGTCACGAGCCCGCGCAAGCGTCCGCGCATCGCGAGGATTGTATCCTCATCGCCCTGGCCTCTGCCGCTACTCGCCGATCGCCGCGCCGTCGCTGCGCGGATCCGCGGCGCCCAGGCGCGCCTTCGTGACGGGATCGAGCGTGATGCCGTGCGCGTGCCCGGCGATCTCGCTCCACGCGTCCCAGCGGTTGACGACGTGGCCGCGCCGCTCGAGCTCGGCCAGCGTGTGCGCCGGAAAACGGCCCTCCATGTTGAGCAGATCGCGCGGATCGTCGAGCGCGAACCGCCCGGACAGCCACCGCGGCGACTCCACCGCCCGCTGCACGTCGAGCCCGAAGTCGATCATTGCCGTGTACGCCTGCAGGTGGATCTGCGGCTGCCCGTCGGCGCCCATGCAGCCGAACACCTGCCACAGGTGGTCGCCCCGGAACGCGAGCGACGCGATCAGCGTGTGCAGCGGGCGCTTGCCCGGCTCCAATCGATTCGGATGCGTCGGATCCAGCGAGAAGTATGCGCCGCGGTTCTGGAGCACGACGCCGGTGCGGCCGGCCACCACCCCGGAGCCGAAGATGCCATAGAGGCTCTGGATCACCGACGCGGCGTTGCCGTCGCGATCGACCGCGGCGACGTAGACGGTGTCGCCCGCGAGGCTTCCCGTCGCCGGCACCTCGTCCCAGGCCAGCGCGCGCGCGGGATCGATCAGCCGGCGGCGCTCGTCGAGGTACGCCGTCGACAGCAACCGATCGACCGGCACGTCGGCGTAGAGCGGATCGGCGAGCAGACGGTCGCGGTCGTGGAAGGCGAGCTGCTTGGCCTGCACCAGCAGGTGGACGTGGTCGGGACCGAGGTACGGCAGCGATCCGAGGTCGAAGGGCTCCAGGAGCGACAGCATCTGGAGCACGGTGAAGCCATGGGTCGGCGGCGGCGTCTCGTAGATCGTGACGTCGCGGTACGTCCCGCGCAGCGGCGCGTCCCAGCGCGAGCGCTGCTCGACGAAGTCGCGCGCGGCGAAGAACCCGCCGTGCTCCCGCGCATAGCGGCACGCCTCCGCCGCGACCGGCCCCGCGTAGAAGCCGGCACGCCCA
>JBGPXN010000233.1:0-6070 GCA_041492755.1 Methylomirabilia bacterium
CCGCGGGGCAGGCGGAGGCGTGGAGCCGCGTCAGCGAACAGGGGCCAGCGTTCGTCCGCCCAGGGCGCGACGGAGCGTGGCGGACTCCACCGGCTTGGCGAGGGTGAAGTCGGGTCCGCCGCCGGTGGTGAGGCCGTCGATCGACTCGCCCCAGCCGGTCACGAGGCCGACCCGCAGATCGGAGCGGCGCGTCTTGATCTCCCGGGTCAAGTCGAGTCCCGTCATGCACGGCATCCCGTGATCGGTGAGCACGAGGTCGACCCGCACGCCGCGCTCGAGCACGGCCAGCGCTTCGACCCCGCTGCTCGCCTGCAGGACGCGGTGGCCGTCCGCCCGCAGCATGTCGGCGAGCACGGCCCGCACGCGGTCGTCGTCGTCCACGAGGAGGATGTGCAGGGCGTCGGGGCTCGCCGCGGCCCGTCCCGGCGCGACGGGGGCAGCCGGAGCCGCCGTGTGTGACATCGCCGGCAGGCGGAGCGTGACGGTGGTGCCCGATCCCTCCGAGGAGTCGATGCGGAGATCGCCGCCGTGACGATCCATGATCCCGTACGCGACGCTCAGCCCGAGCCCGGTGCCCTTCGGTCCCTTGGTGGTGAAGAACGGCTCGAGCGCACGCCGCTTCACGTCGGCGGGCATCCCGACGCCGTTGTCGCTGACGGCCAGGCACACTCCCGTGGCGTCCTGAAAGGTCCGGAGCGTGATGACGCCACCGCGCGGCATGGCGTCGAGGGCGTTGAGCACGAGGTTCGTGACCGCCTCGCGGAGCGCGGCCGCGCTGGCCAGGACGGGCGGAATGGGCGCGGACTCGACGCAGACGGCGATCGGGATGCCGCGAGCCTGGTGCGTGTCCACACACTGAGTCGCCGTCATCTCCCGGACCTCGTTCAGGATCCGATTGAGGTCGATGGGCTGTGGCGGGTCCTCGGCCGGTCCCGTCCGCGTGAACCGCTGCATCCGGCGCACGACGGCCGCCGCGTCCAGGAGCGCCTGCTCGATGATGGCGACCCCGGGCAGCAGCGCCGGTGGCGGCTCGGGTCGCGATCGTCTCAGGAGCTGCGCGCGACCGAGCGCGATGGCGAGGAGGTTGTTGAGGTGGTGCGCGGTGCCGGCCGCCATCTCGCCGAGCGCGCGCAGCGTGTTGCCCTGGACCAGACGCTCCTGGGCTTGCTTGACCTCGGCCAGCGCGTCTTGTGTCTCCTGGTACAGGCGCGCGTTCTCGAGCGCGAGCGCCATCTGCTTGGCGACCCCGCCCGCAAGCCGTTCGTCCTCCCCGGTGGGCGCCGGCGTGTTCGCCCGGCAACCGCCGACGAGCGCGCCGAAGCATCGCTCGGCGGTGGACACCGGCACACACCAGACCGAAGGCGCCCGTAGCGGGAGCGGCAGGCGCGCGCGCGCGAGGGTGTGGTCGCTGCAAAGCGCCTCCATCTCCGTCGGCGTCAGCACGATGTCCGCCGCACCCAGCCCGCCGGGAGCGCCCCACGCCGCCCTCACCCCAAGCGTGGCCGACACGGGGTCCAGCGCCAGGAACTCGACGGTGTCCGCTTCCAGCAACGCGGCCAGCTCGCGGGTCGTGCGGCGGGCGATCTCGTCGCGGTCGAGGCTCGCCCCCAGCGCTTGCGCCACCGCGAGGAGCCCCTCGGTCTCGCGCAGCCGGCGCCGCGCTTCTTGATCGAGCCGTGCGTTGTCGAGCGCGAGCGCGTGCTGCTTCACCGCCTTCAGGATCACCGCGGGCAACGAGGCGAAATAGTCTTTGGTCTTGACGACGTAGTCGGCGGCGCCGGCCTTCATCGCTTCCACGGCGACGCGCTCGTCGCCTTGCCCGGTCACCATCACCACCGGGAGCGACGTGCCCCGCGCCTGGATCTCGCCGAGGATCTCGAGGCCGCTGGCCCCGGGAAGGTGGTGGTCGAGGAGGACGACGGAATACGACGACGCGCCGAGGGCATCCAGACACTCGGTGGCGCTTCCCACCAGCGTCACGTCCATCGGCGGGGTATGACGACGCAGCGTGCGCCCGACCAGGAAGGCCTGGTCGGCGTTGTCCTCGACGACGAGCACGCGGAGACCGCCGGTCATGTCGTTCTACGGCGCCGCGGGCTCGGCGGCCATCGACGGTCGCGCCGCGGCCGGATCGGGGAGATGGTTGATCATCACCCAGTAGAGTTTGACCGACTTGATGGTCTGGACGAAGTCGCTGAACTTCACCGGCTTCGAGACGTAGCTGTTGGCGCCGGCCTCGTAGCACGCAGTGATCTCGTCGTCCCGCTCCGAGGTGGTGAGCATTACCACCGGGATGGCGCGGAGCGCCGCGTCCGACTTGATGTGGCGCAGCACCTCGTGGCCGTCGAGCTTGGGCAGCCGGATGTCGAGCAGGATCAGGCCCGGCCGCGGCGCGCGCGCCCCGTCCGCGTAGCGGCCGCGACGGTAGAGGAAGTCGACGGCTTCCTGACCGTCCTTCACCCAGAAGATCTCGTTCAGCATGTTGCCGTCCCTGAGCGCGCGCATGGTGAGCGCCGCATGGTCGGCGTTGTCCTCGACGAGCAGAATGTCGATCGGCCTACCGCATTCCATGGCTGTCTCCTTGGACGTCGGTGCGCGGCCAGGTGAAGTGAACGGTCGTCCCTTCGCCCGGGGCGGACTCGATCCAGATCCGCCCCCCGGCCCCGTCGACGATCTTCTTGACGATCGGCAATCCCACGCCCGTCCCGGGCGCCTCGACCTCGTTGAGGCGCTGGAACATCTCGAACACTTTGTCGTGGTAGGCGCGATCGATCCCGATCCCGTTGTCCCGGACGCGACACTCGATGCCGTCCTCGCCCTCGATCGTCCGGATCTCCACGCGGGGCGCGGCGGTATCCCCGAGGTACTTGACCGCGTTGCTCATCAGATTTCGGACGACCTGTTCCATCTGGGTCCGGACCGCGCGCACGCGGGCCAGGTCGCCCCGGACGATCTCGACCCCTCGGGTCGTGATGGGCGTCCGCAACTCCTCGAGCACGGTGTCGAGGACCTCGCCGAGATCGACGTCCTCCGGCGGCCGTGCCTCGCGACCGATGCGCGAGAGGGCGAGCAGATCGCCGATCAGCCGTTCGAGGTGCTGCACGTTGACCTGGATGCGCTCGAGGAGATGTCGTCCGTCCGCGTCGAGGCCCGTGCCGTACTCGCTCAGCAGCACGCTCGAGAGGCCCTCGATGCTCACCAGGGGCGATTTCAGGTCGTGCGAGACGCTGTACACGAAGCTGTCGAGCTCGGCGTTCTTCGCCTTGAGCGCGACGGCCTGGGCCTCGGTGGCCGCCAGCAGCCGCGACTGCTCGATCGCGATGGCCGCCTGACCGGCGAATGCTTCCGCCAGCTCCTGGTCCGGCGCCGTGAAGGGACGGCGCGCGCGGAACGTGAGGGCGCCGATGGTCCGCTCGCCGACCCGGAGGGGGACGCCGAGGAAATGCGTGTAGCCGAGGGCCCGGGCGGCGGCGAGGCTGTCCGGAAAGATGTTGGCCGCGCTCGCGAAATCGCAGGAGATGGTGCGACTCTCCTCGACGACCTGACCGCTCAGGCTCTGCCCCACTTTGATCCGTGCCCGTGGCATGGTCGCCGCCGCATCGCCGGCGACGCCCGCGAGCACCAGCTCGTCGCCCTCGAGCAGCCGGAAGCCGGCGTTGTCGATGCCGAGCAGTCGCGCGGCTTCCTCCGCGATCGAGGTCAGGGTCGTCGGAACGTCGAGGCCCCGAGCCAATCGCTTGGTGCCCTCCAGGATCGCGCTCAAGCGCTGGCCGCGGCGGGCGGATTCCTCGAACAGCCTGGCGTTGGCGATGGCGATCGCCGCTTGATCCGCGAAGAGGGTCAGGATCGCGCGGTGGTCCTCGGTGAACGTCTGGGTGAGGGTCTCGTTGTAGGCCGTGATCACGCCGAGGAGACGCCCGCGGTACAGCAGCGGCTCGGCGATGATGGCCGCGCACCGGGTACGCGTGACCAGTTGCGGGTGGGCCAGCGCCGACGCGCGGTAGTCGTTGATGATGAGCCCCACGGCGCGCTCGGCCACCGTCCCCACCACGCTCTCGCCCAGCCGTACGCCGACGTCGTTGATGAAGGTCTCGCTCTGCGTGGACGCGCGAGTCTTCAGCAACCGCTCCGACTCGTCCCACAGCCAGATGCGGCCGCGATCCGCGGCGACCAGCTCGGTCGCGCGCTGAATGATGAGGGTCAAGACGGTTCCGAGGTCGAGCTCTCGGGTGATCTCGGCGGTCACGGCCCGGATGGCTTCGAGCCGGCGGGCCCGGTCGAGCTCTCGCGCGAAGGCCGCCTGGGCGTCCGCGATCAATGGCCCGACGCCAGCCGGAGTGTGGCCGTGGTCTTCCCGGCCGTTCGGCGGTGCAGTATCGGTCACCCCGCGAGTC
Organism: Methylomirabilia bacterium; assembly: GCA_041492755.1. Classification (GTDB taxonomy): domain Bacteria; phylum Methylomirabilota; class Methylomirabilia; order Rokubacteriales; family CSP1-6; genus JBGPXN01. The sequence goes on from JBGPXN010000233.1 coordinate 4,395, forward strand.
TCCTTCCCTGCATCGATTCGGCGCCCCGGCGCCCCCAAGCGCGGCGAGGCTCCCCATATGGTCATCGGCCGTGGGCGGCCGCTGCTTGAGGGCCAGGCGAAGTCCTTGAAGTAGAGGACCTCCTTGTCGCCGTTGGCGTAGGTGACCTCCAGGAAGCGGTTGTCCTCGCTCACGCTGTACATCGAGGCGAGCGCTCCCCCTTCATCGCCTCGAACGCCCCGAGCCGGTAAAAGTTACAAGGACGCCGCCCACGAGCTCACTGAATGGACGGTCGGCGCGCCGCGCCGTCAGGCCGATCGCTGCGTGTACGAGTGGATGCCGGTGTCGGGCGGCGAGCCACTCACCATCGTGAGCATGGTCGCGATCTCGCTCCGGTGATGGGTCGCATGGTTGGGCACGTGGAGGACGAGCAGCCCCAGTGGCCGGCGCACCACGCCGCCCTCGGCGTTCTTGAACTCGAAGGACCGGCCGAGATCCCCCTCGGTGAGCGCGCCGATGAAGCGGCGCTGCTCGACTTCGAGCTCGTCCCAGCGCCGTCGGAGATCGGCCAGCGTCGCGAACTCGGCGCCGGGCAGGGCGGGCGGCGACTGCCCGTTCCAGCGCCGGAACCACAGCCAGTCGGCGCCATAGATGTGGGCGAACATGCGCCGCAGCGTGGGGAAGCTCCAGTGGGCGCCGAGCTCGCGGGCGGCGACGTCTTCACCGAGCGCGGCCGTCACGTCGAACAGTCGGTGGTTCGCCCAGTGGTGATAGTCCCAGAGCTCGCGGATCAGCTCGATCGACATGGCCGCCTCCTGCGCGCGCGTTCGTTTTCGGCCCCGACGTCGGGGCCCGCAAAGGGATTATCGAGCCTCGACAGCGGTGAACGGCCTGGAGTATGGTGAGGGCTCCCCAGGGAACCAAAGTGGTGGCCGGTATTCGTGTCCTCATCGCCGACGATCACGCGCTGTTCCGGGCGGGGATCCGGCGCATTCTCGAAAGCTTCGGCGGCGTCGACGTCGTCGCCGAGGCCTCCGACGGCCACGAGGCGCTGCGCCTGACCGAGCGGCACCACCCCCACGTCCTCCTGCTCGACGTCGCGATGCCGGGACTCAACGGCATCGAAGCCACCGCTCGCGTCTGCCGCGACTTCGCGCAGAGCCGGGTGATCTTGCTCTCGATGCACGAGGGCGAAGAGTACGTGCTCCGCGCCTTGCGCGCCGGCGCGTCCGGATACCTGCTCAAGAGCGCGAGTCCGACCGAGCTCGAGCTGGCCGTTCGCGCGGTGGCGCGCGGCGAGACCTACCTCAGCCCGGCCGTGTCCCGACACCTCGTGGATGATTATCGCCGCCGGCAGGCCCCGGCGACCGACCCGCTCGATCAGATCACGCTGCGCCAGCGGGAGATCCTCCAGCTCATCGCCGAGGGCAACACGACCAAGGCGATCGCCCAGAAGCTCGGTCTCAGCGTGAAGACCGTCGAAAACCATCGCGCCGGGTTGATGGAGCGCCTGGACATCCACGATCTCGCTGGACTGGTGCGCTGGGCGATTGCCCGCGGGCTCGTGAAGGCGGAGTCCTGATCCGGGCCTCCGATCGGTCCCCCCACCTGGGGGTCATTCCCCGGGCCCCGTGGGGGATTCTCCCCAGGACGTCTGGGGGCGGCTCCCATGGCGGTGATGACCGCCCGCAGATACG
>JBGPXN010000113.1:0-13932 GCA_041492755.1 Methylomirabilia bacterium
CTGAGGATGTCCGGGAAGCGCGAGTTGCGAAGGAACAGGCGGAACACCTCGTCGTTGAGCACGCCCTCGCGGTAAATGCGCACGGCGGGCACGATGATGCCCTCGTGGAAGATCTCGGTGGCGTCGGGCGAGATGCTGCCCGCGCGCATGCCGCCGATGTCCCAGAAATGACCCCACGTCTGCGAGAAGGCCACGAGGCGGCCGCGGTGGAACACCGGCGCGGCGAAGACCATGTCGGGTGAGTGCGAGACGCCGCCACGCGAGCCGTGGCAGTCGTTGTACCAGTAGAGATCGCCCGGGCGCATCGTGGCGGGCGGGTACTGCGCGAAGATGATCTCGGTGAGGTTGCCGAAGAGCGGGACCATGGTGCCGCACACCACGCGGCCGCGCGCGTCCAGGATGCCCGCGAAGTAGTCGTTCTTTTCGCGGATGAAGGGCGACATGGCGGTGCGCTCGATGACCGCTTCCATCTCGGCCTGGGCCGCCCGGAGCGCGCCCCTGATGATCTCGCGGGTCACCGGATCGCGGAGGGCGGTGCGCGCGCTAGCGCGCTTGGGGCCGCGGCTGCCGCTTGCTTTACGCGTCGCCATGCCGCGCGTCATCGGCCCGTCCGGGCGCGTAGGCGTGCCGCTCGCGCGCCCGGCCGGGCTGCCCGTGCGCGTGTCACTGCCGCTTCCCCACGAATGACGAGGTTGCCGAAGCGGTCCACGCTGGCGCGCTGCCCCGGCCGCACCACGGTTGTCGAGTCGAGCTGCTCGACGATCGCCGGCCCGTTGACCACGGCGCCGGCGACGAGCGTCTGGCGATCGAGGCACGGACAATCGGTCCATCCGCGGCCGGCGATGTACACGCGGCGCCGGGAGACGCGCGTTCGTGCACCGTCCTGGGCGCGCGCCGCCCGCTGGCTCGGCAGCGCGAAGCGCCGCACGCGTCCGGACGCCGCCACGCGCAGGGTGACGATCTCGACCGGCGCGTCGCGCAAGGCGTACGTGTAGAGCCGCTCGTGCCGGACGTGGAACCGTTCGATCAGGGCGTCGACGTCGAGATCACGCTCCAGCCACGGCACCGTGATCTCGAAGCCCTGATGGCGATAGCGCAGGTCCGCGAGCCGCTGCCGGCGGCGCGCCTCCGCCGGGACCCCCTCGTCGCGCAGCCAGGCCTCGGCCTGTCCCTCGAGCTCGGCATACACGGCGCGCACGGCCGCCAGATCATAATCCGGCGGCTTCTGCAGACTCGTGCGCGCGTAGTCGTTGCGCACCTCCGTGCCGAGCAGCCCGAACGTCGACAGCACGCCCGGGTGACGGGGGACGACGATGGTGCGCATGGCGAGCAGCGCCGCGAGGTCGGCGCCGTGCAACGGGCCCGCGCCGCCGAAGGGCACCAGGGCGAAATCGCGCGGATCGTGGCCCCGCTCCACCGAGACCAGGCGGATGGCGCCGACCATGCTGTTGTTGACGATGTCGAGGATCCCGCTGGCCGCTGCCTCCAGGGACAACCCGAGCGGCCGCGCCACGCGCTCCTCGATCGCGCGCCGCGCCCGCGCGACGTCGAGCGGGATCTCGCCGCCGAGCAGGTGGGCGGGAATGCGACCGAGCACGAGGTGCGCATCGGTCACGGTCGGCTCCTCGCCGCCCGCGCCGTAGCAGACGGGCCCGGGCACGGCGCCCGCGCTCTCGGGCCCGACCGTGAGCGTGCCGTCGTCGGTCACGCGCGCGATGGAGCCGCCGCCCGCGCCGATCGTGTGCACGTCGATCATTGGCACCGGCAGGGGCCAGGCGCCGACGTGGCCTTCCGTGGTGACCGCCGCGTCGCCGCCCTGGATCAGGCACACGTCGGCGCTGGTGCCGCCCACGTCGACGGAGATCACGTCGGCGAAACCCGCCGCCTCGCCCACCAGACGCGCGCCGATCACGCCCGCGGCCGGGCCGGAGAGCGCGGTGTGGATCGCCTGCGTGCGGACGACGTCGGCGCCCACCACGCCGCCGTTGGATTTCATGATCGACAGCGGCGCCGCGATGCCGCGCTCCCGGAGCCGCTCGCCGAGCCGGGCGACGTAGCGCCCGACCACGGGCTGCACGTAGGCATTGAGGACCGTCACCATGGAGCGCTCGAACTCCCGGAACACCGGCAGCACCTCGCTCGACAGCGACACCACGCACTCCGGGTGGGCCTCGCACAGCACCTCGCGCGCGCGGCGCTCGTGGGCGCCATCGGCGTAGCTGTGCAGGAAGCACACGGCCACCGACGCGATGCCTGCCTCTCGCAGCTTCCGCGCGGCTGCGCGCACGGCATTCTCGTCGAGCGCTTCGATCTCCGCGCCGTCCACGGCGAGACGCCCGGGGATCTCGAAGATCAGCTCGGGCGGCACCGGGCGCGCCGGCTTCTGCCACGCAAACATGTTGGCGCGCCGCGGAATGTCGTGGCGTCCGATCTCGAGGACGTAGCGGAAGCCGGCCGTGGTGAGGAGGCCGGTGGGCGCGCCTTTCGATTCGAGGATCGCGTTGGTGGCGGTCGTCGTCGCGTGCAGGACCGAACGCAATGCCGTGTGGCTGATGCCGGCGAGCGCGAGCGCTTTGTCGACGCCGGCGAGAAAGCCGTCGGAGGGATCGTGCGGCGTCGTCGGCGTCTTCGTGATCCAGAGCCGGCCCGTGGCCGCGTCCCGGAGCGTCACGTCGGTGAACGTGCCCCCCACGTCGAGGGCAATGGCGTAGTCGCGGACGCGCGTGGGGCGGGGCAGCGGCGTGGAGCGCGCACGCGGGCGGCGCGCGGGCGCGGCGCCCCTCACAGCACGCTGCGCGGCTTGCCGATGGCGCCCTCGGCGAAGCGCGAGAAGCGGAAGCCGGAGACGTCGAGCGACGGCTTGCCGTCCACGATCAGCTCGGACACGAGCCGCCCGGCGATCGGCCCCATGGCGAAGCCGTGGCCGCTGAAGCCGGTGGCCAGCACGAAGCCGCGCAGCCCCGGCACCTCGCCGAGGATAGGCACGAGGTCCGGAGTCGCGTCGATGACGCCCGCCCAGCTCTTCGCGATGCCGAGCGGCGGCAGCGAGGTCAGCGTGCGCTGGAGCTCGGCGAGACTCCTCCGCACCTTGGCCGGATTCGGCACGGGATCGACGCCGCGATCCCACACGAGCGGCCGGCGGCGCTCCGCCGAGCCCGGCAGCGCGGCGGCGAGACTCCGCACGAGCGGGCGTCCGACGTGAAAACGGAACAGCGCCTTGTTCCGCCAGTAATTCGGCAGGAAGAATCGCACCTGCCGAAGCGAGTCGAGGGTCACGTCGTGATCGAGCGCGCCGCCGGCCGCGATATTGAAGCTGCCGTCCTTCCGCTGGCGGAACGCCACGCCCGGGCCCCATACCGCGCACGCCGTGACGGGCGGCGCGGGCGTCGTCCGCGCCACGGTGCCGCGCACCCAGCGCTGCGGCAGATCGAAGCCGAGCGTGCGCGCGAGGCGCGCGGACCACGCGCCCGCCGCGCACACCACCCACGGCGCCCGGATCTCGCCGCGCTCGGTGACGACACCGCTGACCGCACCGGCGTGCGTCGCCACGCTCTGCAGCGCGCAGTCCAGGTGGATCACGGCGCCGTGCGCGGAGGCGGCGCGCGCGAAGGCGTCGGTCGTCTTCTCAGGGTCGGCGTGGCCGTCGCCGGGCGTGTGCATGCCGCCGACCCAGGAGCCGCCGAGTCCTGGCACGACCGCGGCGAGGTCGCGCGCCCGCAGCAGACGCGTCTCGAGTCCGAATTCCTTGGCCACGGGCAGCCATGACTCGAAGCGCGCCATGCGTGACTCGTCCGCGGCGAGCGCGAGGTTGCCGCCCTGGACCCACTCGATGTCCGCGCCGAGCTCGCGCTCGAGGCCCTGCCACATGCGGTTGGCTTCCATCACGAGCGGCAGCTCGAGCGGATCGCGTCCCTGCTGCCGTACGAAGCCCCAGTTCTTCCGGGACTGCTCCCCGTGCACCGCGGCGCGCTCCACCACGAGGACGCGGAGGCCACGGCGCGCCAGATGGTACGCCGTGGCGCACCCGACGATGCCGGCCCCGACGACGACGACGTCCGCGTCGCGCGCGACGACGGCGGTCATCGTGGGCGATGGGATCGGCGAGTGTCGATCACTGGTCGAGTCTAGCAGACGGGTCCACCTTCATCGCGCCGCCGCCTTGAGATAAGACCGTCGCCGGCCGGGACTCGAACTGCCCTGGCCGGAGCGGCCTGGAGGCGGATTTTGCGTGGAGTGCCCCCGAAGGTAGGCGCGTCGCCCTCGTCATCGGCAACGCCCGCTACGCCGCCGGCCCACTTCACAACCCTCTCAACGACGCGCGCGGGATGGCGCAAACCCTCCGCGACCTGGGCTTCGAGGTGCTCGCCCTCGGTCGTGTAGATTGGGAGGTTGATAATTAGTCAAGAGTTGACTATTCTGGCGTTGTGGGCGAAGGCCTGCATGTAGATGCTGCGAAAGCGCGGCAGTTGCTACGCGAGATTCTGCGTCTGGGATCCTCACGTACTCTGATCATGCCAAGAAGGAGATGGCAAAGGACAAGCTGACGATGCAGGACGTCGTCAATGTCTTGCGAGCTGGAGTGGTTGAACCCTCCGAGTTCGAACGGGGGTCCTGGCGCCACCGCGCGAAGACCAACAGAATTTGCGTCGTCGTGGTTCTCGTCTCCGAGCGGGAGGCGGTGGTAGTGACGGCGTGGAGGACTCGACGTTGACTCGGTGCGTCGCGTGCGGCGGACCGACGAAGATGCGGCAGGAGAAACACTATCGCTACACGGAGTGTGGACTACCGAACGTGGTCATCGAGAATGCCGTAAAGGTGGCGACGTGTGAGCGCTGCGGTGAGGCGTACACGAATATTCCGGCCGTCGAGGGTCTTCATCGGCAGATCGCCGCTGCTGTGATCCGGAAGAAGGGACGACTCGCGCCGGCAGAGATCCGATTCCTTCGGAAATGGCTGGGTTGGTCTGGGGTGGATTTTGCCAGGCGCACGGGTACCAGGCCCGAGACAGTCTCGAGGTGGGAGAACGGCAAAGCGATGATGGGGCCACAGGCGGATCGTCTTTTGCGGGTGCTTGTGGCGCGGGAGACGCCGGTGATGGAGTACTCCGTCGACGTACTGGCGCAAGTCGCCGCCGACGATGGGCCCACGGCGCCCGTGAAGGTCGAGCTGGAGAAAGGCCCGAAAGGTTGGAAGTTTCGTCGCGGGCCGTCGTTAGTGACTACGACGTAGTTAAAGGCGACACGACATCCTCTTGGGAAGTATCACCACGGCGCGCCGAATCGAACTATGCGCCGGGGACCCAGCCGTACTGCGTGAGGCTCGGCCGCGGGCCTTCTTCGAGATACGCTGCTTTCATCCGCGAGACGAAATCCTTCGGCACGCCGTTCCGCACGGCGCTCGGATCCACGCCGAAGACGGGGGCCGCGTTCGGACCGAAAATGCGCGCCTTGCGTGCGTCACCACCCGCCGGGAGGCGGCGAGGCGGTTCACGATCTCGCGCGTCTCGGCCATCTCGTCGGGCGGCAGGATGTTGCTCGGCTCGGTGGACGACGGGATGCCGCTGATGATCGCGACCGTCGTGTCGCTGTCGAGGAAGATCTCCTTGATGTAGTTCTCGAGGTCTTTGGCGTGGGTGCGCGCGCAGGCTGCGCTGGCCATCATGCGACGAACGCGGCGTCTTCCTCGATCTGCAACGCGCGAATGGTGTCCGTGGTCGGCACGCCGGTCTGCGCGTCCCATCCCTGCTCGACGTAGTAGTCGCTGACGGTCTTCGCCTGTTGCTCGGGGCTGAGCCCGGCGTGCTTGGGGAGCGGGTCGCTGAAGCGCGGCGGCAGGCGGTCGGTGTCGCGGCCGAAGCCCTCGCGCAGGTTGAAGAGCCGCGCGAGCGTGAGCCCGCGGTGCGCCGTCGTCACCATTTCCTCGGGCGTGATGTCCCAGCCAGTGACGGCCTTGAGGATGGTGAGCGTTTGATCGTCCTCGTAGGCGAGGAAGTGACAGAGGCCGACCTGGTTGCGCAAGCCGTTGCGGTTGCCGGTCTGGCGCATGTGATCGCCGCCGGTGGGGGCGAGCATGTACGAGGCGCGCATGATCGGCATATGCCGGGGATCGTGCATCGCCATCTCGAGGCCCTTCACGGTGGTGAGGAACGCCTCCGACCCGCGGCCGATACGCCGCGCCGCGCGCTGTGAGCCCTCGGCCAGCAAATCGCCGACGCCGCGCCGGTACGCGATCATCTCCACCAGCTTCACCACGCCGTCGGCGTCGTGGAACCGGAGGGGCACGCCGCCCGTGTCGTCCAGCGTGAGGATGCCCTTCTCGAAGCATTCCATCGCCCACGCCAGGGTGGCGCCGAGCGAGATCGTGTCCACGCCGAGGTAGTTGCACATCTCGTTGGACTTGCAGACGGCGATCAGGTCGTCGATTCCGAGATTCACGCCGAGGGAGGCCAGCGATTCGTATTCGGGTCCACCGTAGCGCGGATCGACGCGGTAGCGGCCGAGCGGATCCACGGCCACGCGCGCGCGTCCCTTGTACACGGTGTCCGTCGCCTCGCGCGCCGCTTCTTCCTTCTGCTCGATGTGCACGACCTTCTTGCAACGGACCGAGCACGAGTAGCAGGAGGTCATCTTCACGCGGACGTGATCGCGCACGGCGACGGCGTCGACCTTGTTCACGGTCTCCGACGAGCCCAGACGGTAGTTGAGGACGGGCATGCCGCCCTCGAGGTTCTTGCCCTGCATGGAGGCGCCGGTGCCGAACTCGTGATAGGAGCGGTGCTTCTCCTGCAAGGTGGAGGATACCCACTTCGCGACGCCGAGCAGGCTCGGCTGGTCGGCGATCTTCACCGCGGTGTGCCCGCGCACCGCGATTGCCTTGAGCCGCTTGGAGCCCATCACCGCGCCCATGCCGGTGCGGCCGGCCACCTCGTTGAGGTCGTTGGCGATGCACGCGTACCGCACGAGGTTTTCGCCGGCCGGCCCGATCTGGGCGACGCGGATGCGCAGGTCCCCGAGCTCGGCGAGGATCGCTTCTTCCACCTCGCCGGTGACCCGGCCCCAGAGATGCGCGGCGTCGCGGAACTCGACGGCGCCGTCGTTGATCCAGAGGTAGACCGGCGTCGGCGCCACGCCGTGGACCACCAGGCCGTCCCAGCCCGCGCGCTTCAGCTCGGCGCCCCAGTAGCCGCCGGACTCGGACTCGCCGAAGGCGCCGGTCAGCGGCGATTTCGCGCCGACGCTGTGGCGACCGGCGCCGGGCACCGGCGCGCCGGTGACGACCCCGGGCGCGAAGATCAGGACGTTGTCCGGGCCGAGCGGGTCGGCGCCTGTGGGCACGTGCTTGAGCAGGTAGTGGGCGATGACGCCGCGGCCGCCGGCGTAGCGGCGGAAGAAGACGTCGCCGGGTTCGTCGACCCACGTGCGCCGGTCGCTCAGGCTGACGTGCAGGATCTTGTTCCAGTAGCCGTACCGTTCCATGGATTCTCCTCGCGCACTCGCGGCGCGGACTCGGGGGATGCGCCGGCGCGCGCCGGGTCAGCCGCCTTCCATCGGGCTCAGCAGCATGACGTCAGCGCCGTCGGCGAGCGGCGTCTCTCGGCCCGCGAGCTCGCCATTCAGCGCCACCGTGACGTCCGCGTCGGGCGCGATGCCGATGACGGACAGCAAGTCGGCCATGGTGGCGGGCTCGGGGAGAGTGTACCGCTGCGGTCCGTCGGCGCCGCGCGGCAGAAAACGGCGGAGATCGGCGAAGAACGTGACGCTGACGGTGATGGTGCGGGCCTCGGCCCGTCGGGCTTCGCGCAGCTCACTCATGGCGATGCCGGCGAAGTATACCTTGCTCGTGGCGGGTGAGCCGTCTATAGACGGGGCATGGGACAGACCAGCCCGGCCCAGATTTCCGCCGCCCGCAGCCTCGCGACGTTCGTCGTCGGCCTCTCACTGAAGAACGTGCCGGCGCCCGTCGTCACCACGGCCTCGAGGCTGGCCCTCGATACGATCGGCAACGCGCTCGCGGCCGTGCCCGAGGATTTCGGGGTCTCCGTGATCCGTGCCGCCAAGCGCCTCGGTGGCCACGCCGAGAGCACGCTGATCGGCGACGGCACGAAAGTAGGCGCGGCCACCGCGGCGCTCGCCAACGGCACGCTGGCCCACGGGCTCGACTTCGACGACACGCGCGAGGACGCCATCGTCCACACCGGGTGCGTGGCCGTGACGACCGCGCTCGCCGTCGGGGAAGCGGTCGGCGCGTCGGGCGGCGCGGCGCTCGAGGCGCTCATCGCCGCCGTCGAGGTGATGTGTCGCGTGGGCCTCGCCATCCCCGGCCAGCTCCACGCGCGGCACTTCCATCCCACGGCGGTGACCGGGAGCTTCGCGGCGGCGGCGGCGGCCGGCAAGCTCTACGGGTTGACCGAGGACGAGCTCGTGCACGCGTTCGGCATCTGCGGCAGCCAGTCCGCGGGGATCATCGAGTACCTGACCGATGGCTCCTGGACCAAACGGCTGCATCCGGGCTGGAACGCGCACGCCGGCGTGACGGCGGCGTTGCTCGCGCAGAGCGGGTTCACCGGACCGGAGACGGTGCTGGAGGGAGCGCACGGGTTCTATCAGGCCTTCGCCGGCGGCCACGACGCCGCGCGGCTGGCCGCGCTCCTGGCCACGCTCGGACGGACGTGGGAGATCACGAACCTCACGTACAAGCCGTACCCGTGCGGCTCCATTGCCCACCCGTACATGGATTGCGCAAGCCGCCTGCGCGCGCAGCATCGGCTCGATCCGGACACGATCGTCGCGGTGCGCTGCCGGACGGCCGAGGGACCGGTGCCGCGGCTGTGGGAACCGATCGCGGCAAAGTGGACGCCCCCGAACGGCTACGCCGCGAAGTTCAGCTTGCCGTACTTGCTGGCCGTGATGTTCGTCCGCGGCCGGGTGGGGCTGACGGATTTTCGCGACGAGGCGGTGCACGACGAGGCCGTGTTGCGCGTGGCCCGGCGCGTGACCTACGAGCTGGATCCGACGATCGACTACCCCCGCCACTTCATCGGCGACGTTCGCGTTCGACTCGCCAGCGGTGAGGAGCTGGTGGAGCACCAGGACCATCCGCACGGCGGGCCCGACCACCCGATGTCGCTCGAGGACCTGGAAGGCAAGTTCCGCGGCAACGCGGGGCGGGTGCTCGACGGGGAGCGGGTCGAGCGGATCGTGCGCGCCGCCACCGATCTTGCCGGTCAGCCGCGGCTCACGAGCCTGGTGGCTGCGCTGTCGCCGTGAGGACGAGGACCGTGGATTCGCCGTGCCCGTGACAGATGCCGGCTACGCTATCATCGGCCGGCATGGATCCCATCCTGTCGCTGCGCGACGTGTCGCGGCAGTTCGTGACGCGCGGCCGGCTCGTCCCGGCGACGGCGGCTCTCAGTCTGGACGTCGAGGCCGGGGAGTTCCTCACCGTCGTCGGCCCGAGCGGATGCGGGAAGTCCACGCTGCTCAACCTCGTCTCCGGGCTGCTGGCGCCTTCCGGGGGCACGGTGCTGTACAAGGGGGCGCCGGTGCGCGGTGTGAACACCGAGATCGGCTACGTCACCCAGGCCGACAACCTGTACCCGTGGCGGACGCTGCGTGAGAACGTCGAATTTCCTCTGGAAGTGCGGGGCGTCGCGCGCGCCGAACGGCGCCAGCGCGCCGCGGCGTTCATCGAGCGGGTCGGCCTGGGCGGCTTCGAGGACCACTACCCGTACGAGCTGTCGGGCGGCATGCGCCAGCGCGCGAACATCATCCGCACGCTCGTCTACGATCCGGAAGTCATCCTCATGGACGAGCCGTTCGGTCCGCTCGACGCGCAGACGCGTCTGATCTTGCAGGACCAGCTCCTCGACCTCTGGGACGCGGCGCGCAAGACCATCATCTTCATCACCCACGACCTCGGCGAGGCGGTGGCGCTGGCCGATCGTGTCGTCGTGATGACGGCGCGGCCGGGCCGGGTCAAGCGCATCTGCCCCGTTCCGTTGAAGCGCCCGCGCGATCTGTTCCACCTGCACGACGACGAGCAGTTCCGGATCACCTACGACACGCTGTGGGACGACCTGGAGGCCGAGGTCAGGAAGGCGGCGGAGACGTGGCGGCGAAAGTGAGCGTACCCGAGCTGACGCCGCGTCGCGAGTGGCCACGGCTGCTCGGCTGGCGCGTCGCGTTCGGCGTCGGGGTCCTGCTGCTGTGGGAGCTCGCCGCGGGCCGGTGGGTCGATCCGTTCTGGTTCTCGAGCCCGACCCGGATCATCGTGCACCTGGTGCAGTGGACGCGGGAGGGCACGCTGTTCGGGCATCTGATAGTGACGCTGCGAGAGACCTTCTTCGGCTTCATCCTGGGCAGCGTGACCGGGATCCTGGTCGGCCTCGTGCTGTCGCGGCTGGAGTTCGTGGCCAAGGTGCTGGACCCGTTCATCGTGGCCGCCAACGGGATCCCGCGGGTGGCGCTGGCCCCGCTGTTCATCATCTGGTTCGGCATCGGCGAGCTGTCGAAGATCGTCCTGGCCAGCACGCTGACGTTCTTCATCACGTTCTACGCGACGTTCTCCGGGCTGCGGGCGGTGGAGCCGGCCTACCAGGAGATCGCGCGGGTGATGGGGGCCAGCGAGCGCCAGATCTTCTTCAAGGTGAACCTGCCTGCCGCGTCACCGTGGATCGTCTCGGCGCTCAAGGTCGCGGTGCCGTTCTCGCTCATCGGCGCCATCATCGGCGAGTTCATGGCCGCTTCCCGCGGCCTGGGTTTCATCATCCAGCTCAACACCAACCAGTTCGACACGACCGGCGCGGTCAGCGGCATCCTGGTGCTCATGGTGTGCGTGATGCTGTTCAACGGCGTGCTGAATCGGCTGGAGCGTTACGTGCTTCGCTGGCGCCCGCGCGAGCGGGCGGGCGAGGCGCGCGAGTTCCAGTAAGGACGGAGGCGGCGACGATGACTCGGCGCGAGCGTGTGATGGCGGCGCTAGTCGGCAAGCCGGTGGACCGGGTGCCGGTGAGCCTCTGGCTGCACAACTTCGCCACCGAGAACTTCGCCGCCGACCTGGCGGCCGAGACGATCCGGTTGGCCCGCCGCTTCGACTGGGACTTTCTCAAGCCCCAGAGTCGCGCGCAGTGCTTCGCCGAGATGTGGGGCCTCACCTACACCCCATCGCTCGAGCGGGCGACGCCCTACCGGGTGACCCGCGCGCCCTTCTCCCACGCCGACGATCTGCGCGCGCTCGAGCCGGCCGATCCCACGACCGGCGCGCTCGCCGAGCAGCTGCGCGCGCTCCGGGCGATCCGCCTCGCGGTGGGCGATGACACCCCGATCATCTGGACGGTGTTCTCGCCGCTGATGGTGCTGCCGTTCCTGCTCGAAGGCGGCAAGATGCAGGCGGTGGATCTGATGCGATCGGAGCCGGAGGCGGTCGAGCGCGCGCTCGCCGCGATGGCGGTGACGCTGGCCGAGTATGCACGCGCGGCGGTCGAGGCCGGTGCCGATGGCCTGTTCTACGCGACCAACATGGCGACGCGCGCGCTGTCGACGCCCCTCGAGTGCCGTCGATTCCAGCGCCCGTACGATCTCGACATCCTGGGGCAGGTGAGCGACGCGCCGCTCAACGTGCTCCACGTCTGCGGCGAGCACGTCCTCTTCGACGAGTTCGCCGACTACCCGTTCGCGGCGCTGAGCTGGGCGACGGTGGAGAGCAACCCCTCACTCTCGGAAGCGCACCGGCGCACCGGGCGAGCGGTCATCGGCGGTCTGCCCGCCAAGCCCGTCATTCGTGATCTGCCGCCGGCGGAGGTCGAGGCACGCGGGCGCCGGGCTATCGTGGAAATGGGCGGTCGCTTCCTGCTGCTCGGGCCCGACTGCTCGATCGATCCCGACACGCCGGACGCGGTCATCGACGGCGCCGGCGCCGCCGTCCGCTGACGCGCGGCGCGCGCCGCGACTTGCGTTGCGGTCATATCGCCTGCGATATAGCCTCCCAAACATGAAGGGGCAAACTTCCGGGGCCGACCGGCCACGAGATTCCGCTCGCCCAGCGCGCGCGCTACCAGTGGGACATCGCCAAGGCCGTGGACTGGAGCGTCCAGGCCGTCGATCGCCTGTTCGAGGCCAGCGGCGGCGGCATCTACCTCGACAACCCGACCCAGCGAGCCTGACGGGACGTGCACGCGATCCGGGCCCACGCGGCGAACAACCCCGAGAAGGCGGCCGCGATCTTCGGCCGCTCTGGGTTCGGGCTCCCGCCGCTAGATCTGCGATTCTCGCTCTGTTTAGCAGGACATCGTCATGAATGAAGCTCGCAAGAAGCCGAGTGAGTTTGTTAAATGGATGGGGCCTCTACTTGACTGCCTCAGGGCCCTGGGCGGCTCGGCAAAACCTCGTGAGGTCTCCGCTTGGATCGCCGAGTCTCAGAAGATTTCTGCGCAGAAGCGCGAAGAGACTTTGAAGTCGGGTGAGGAGCGTTTCCACAACCAAGTCGCGTGGGCACGGCGCCATTCTTCCCGCTGTGGGTGTCCGCCGCGGTCGAGGAGATGCTCTCCGCGCTCCATGAGCGGATCGAGAGGATTCGATACCAAGACCTCCCGCGATGATCACAGCCATGGCTGGATCGGCTCGTTCGACACCCTGATCGAGGTGCTCGCGGGCCAGCCGGGGAGAGTGTGACCGGGCGCGACGTGCCGGTCACAGGAGGGTGCCATGCCAGACCACAAGATCGTGTCGCAAGACGAGTGGATCACCGCCCGCCGGGAGCACCTGGCGAAGGAGAAGGAGTTCACGCGACTCCGTGACCAGCTGAGCCGTGAGCGGCGTGAGCTCCCATGGGTGCGAGTCGACAAGACATACGTCTTCGACGGGCCCCGGGGCCCGGAGACGCTGGCGGATCTCTTCGACGGGCGGAGCCAGCTCATCGTCCAGCATTTCATGTTCGACCCGAGCTGGGACGAAGGATGCAAGAGCTGCTCGTTCTGGGTGGACAATTTCAATGACATCGTCGTGCACTTGAACCACCGGGACGTGACGATGGTGCTCGTGTCCAAGGCGCCGTTCGAAGTCCTCGAAAGCTACCGGAAACGCATGGGCTGGAGCATCAAGTGGGTCTCGTCGCTCAACACGGATTTCAACCGGGACTATCAGGTGTCCTTCACGGATGCCGAGCGGGAGCAGGGCCGCGCGTACTACAACTTCGCGGCGGGAAGCTTTCCCGCGCCCGAAGCGCCCGGCATCAGCGTGTTCTGCAAGGACGCGGAGGGGGCCGTTTTCCATACCTACTCATGCTATGCGCGCGGCCTCGACATGCTGAATGGCGCCTACCATCTCCTCGACCTCGTCCCCAAGGGGCGCGACGAGGACGGCTTGCCCTCCAGCATGGCGTGGCTCCGCCATCACGACCGGTACGAAGACCAGCCTGTCCGCATGCTCGGTGGCCTGCGACGGCCGCCTTCTCACGGATGATGATGTCCCGGATGCGAATGCCGCGAGCATCAACCGGGGTTGGCGAGAGCACTACTGGAAGCCGTGGAGAGCCTACCTGAGACGTAATTGACTCCGGGTTTATCGTGGAGGTCGCCAGGCGCAATGGTTCCCGTGCAGCACACCGTTCACTTCGCACCAAGGAGGAGAATATGGGAGCGCGTGCCGAGCAGCTGGCCAAGAAGTTCGACGAGACGTGCCGCGAGATGAACTCAACCGTCGAGAAGCTGAGCGATGCCGACTGGAAGAAGACCACGTCGGGCGAGCAGTGGACGGTGGGGGTCGTGGCCCATCACGTGGCGGTGAGTCATGCGGGGATCGCGGGCCTCGTGGACGTGGTCGCCAAGGGCAAGCCCCTGCCGAACCTGACCATGGACATGATCCACGAGGGCAACGCCAAGCACGCCAAGGAGCACGCCAATACCACCAAGGCGGAGACGCTCGCGCTCTTGAAGGA
>JBGPXN010000243.1:0-5396 GCA_041492755.1 Methylomirabilia bacterium
ATCTGGGGCTGCGCGCGCCGGCGTTCCTCGGCCGTCCCGTTTGCCGTCGCCGCCTACATCACGGCCGCGTACTGGTTTACGGCGTCGACCTCGTTTGCAAATCCCGCCGTCACCCTCGCACGATCGGCCAGCGATACGTTTGCCGGCATCCGCCCGGCCGACGTCCCTGGGTTCATCGCCGTGCAGATGCTCGGGGCCGCGTCGGCCACCGCGCTGTTCCGCTGGCTCGTGCCGGTCCTCCCGGACGTGGCCGACCGCGTGGTCCAGGCACCCCGCCTCGATTGACGACCATCCGCGGCGAGCCTCGCGCTTCACGAACGGTGCGGGTTCCGTGGTCGGCGTCTATCGGCGTCACGGCAAGCTGCGGGGCGAGTGGCGTGACTGCGTCATCGTCGAACGCCTGCTGGACGAGCCGACGCCTCCCGGTGAGGGCGGGGATACCAGATGATTTCTCCCGGCCTCAGCGCATCCGCCCTCATCGAGGGCATCGACACCCCAACCATCCCATGGGACGTGAGCATGCGCATGCGACCACGCATCGGGCTTTCCTTCATGCCTCTCGAGAACCGGCACGACGTCCTGATCGACCTCGCCAGGCAGGGTGACCGTCTCGGGTACGACGGCTTCCTCCTGCCCGGAATCGCAGCGCGGCGACCGTCGCGATGGCCGCGGCGACGCTGCACACGATGTCCCGTGGGCGCTTCGTCCTCGGCCTGGGGACGAGCACCCCGCAGCTCGCCGAGGGCCTGCACGACACCCCGTTCGTGGTGCCGCTGGCGCGCATGCGTCGCATGGTGACACAGGTGCCCTTTCTCTACCCCTGGTCGCAGCTCGCGACCGGGGTCGAGCGTCTCCGCGAAGGCGCCGCGCGCGGCGGGCATCCGGATCGCGTCCCGATCGCGCTCACCCTCGAGGCGTTCCGCCCGATGCTCGAGCCGGAGCGATGATCGAGCGTTCCGTCACGTCGGCGCGGACGGGCACGAGGCCGTCGACATGACGTTGAACCGCGGGGTGGTGACGATGTGCGCGGCGCAGGCGTGCGCGCAGATCGGCGCCTTCAGCGTGGCGGCCCTCATCCCGACGCTCATCCCCGCCTGGTCGCTCACCAACACCGAGGCCGGCTGGATCAGCGGCATCTACTACGCGGCCTACACGCTGGCCGTCCCGCTGCTGTCGTCGCTCACCGATCGGGTGGATCCCAAGCGCATCTACCTCGGCTCCGTGGCGCTCACCGCGGCCGCGTTCGCCGGATTCGCGTGGCTGGCCACGGGATTCTGGTCGGCGCTCGCGTTCCGCGCCTTGATGGGCGCCGGCTGGGCCGGCAGCTACATGCCGGGGCTCAAGGCGCTGAGCGATCTCGCCGAAGGCGCGCAACAGTCGCGGGCCGTCGCCGCGCACGCCGCCGCGGTGGGCGTGAGCGGGGCGCTCTCGTTCGGCGTCGCCGGCGCGGTCAACGCCTGGCTCGGCTGGCAGTGGGCCGTGGTGCCGGGCGCGCTCGGCGCCGCGCTGGCCTTCGTGCTCGTGCTCATCGGCCTGCCGGCCCGCCCGCCGCGGGCCGCGAGCGGGCGGCGCGGGGCGCTCCTCGACTTTCGCCCGATCCTGCGCAACCGCTCGGCGCTCGCCTACTCGCTCGCGTATTGCGTGCACACGTGGGAGATGTCGGCGCTGAGGGCGTGGGTCGTGACGTTCCTCACGTTCACCGCCGCGCGCGGCGCCGGTGCGTGGACACCGCTCGCGCCCGCCACCGTCGCCAGCGTGATGGGGCTCCTGGGCGTGTGGGCCAGCGTGTGGGGCAACGAGCTGGCCATCCGGTTCGGCCGCCGCCGCTTCATCCTCGGCACCATGCTCGCCTCGGCCGCGATGGCCGGCGTGATCGGGTACAGCGCGGCGCTCCCGTATGCCGGCGCGGCCGCGCTCGTGCTGGTCTACGCGATGCTGATCTGGTCGGACTCGTCGTCCCTGACCGCGGGCAGCGCCGGCAGCGCCGAGCCCGGCCGGCGTGGCGCGACGCTCGCCGTCCACTCGACGCTCGGGTACGCCGGCGGCTTTCTCGGTCCGCTCGCCCTCGGCGCCACCCTGGATCTCTTCGGCGGCGCCAGCGCGATCGCATGGGGCGTCGCGTTCGGCCACGTCACCGTCGCGCTGCTCGCGGGCGCGCTGGTGTTCGCGTGGCTGCGGCCGGCCGACCTCGCCGGCGACCGTCCGACGGTGGCGGCGTCGCATACGACCGGCAGCGCGACGCGCGCGTAGCCGTCGGCGCCAGCGTCGAGACCAGCGTCAGCCGTGGGGTAAAGGTCGTAGGCGCGCCCCGCGGAGTCCGCGTGGTGCGACTGTGGCTCACGCTGTTCGGTGGCTTTCGCGGAGCGCACGGTACCCCAGGCGTGGCAGGATAGCGCGATGGTCGACGCATTCCCGTCGCGTGACCCCGGCCGCGCCATCCTCGCCGTGACCTTCATCGCCGGAATGATCGTCGCGGGATTCTGGATCCTGCGACCGTTCCTGCCCGCCGCGGTGTGGGCGACCATGATCGTCGTCGCGACCTGGCCCCTGATGCTGCGCGTGCAGTCGTGGCTCTGGGGCCGGCGCTGGATGGCCGTGGCCGTGATGGCGGTGTTGCTGCTCCTCGGCCTGATCGTGCCGCTCGCCGTCGCGCTCGCGACCATCGTCGTGCACGCCGGGGACGTTGCGGGCTGGGTCCAGTCCCTGGCCGCGTGGACCGCCCCGGCAGCTCCTCCGGACTGGCTCGCCCAGCTGCCTCTCGTCGGCTCGAGACTCGCGGCGCGATGGAAGGACGCCGCCGCCATCCGCCCCGAGGAGCTCGCGGCCCGCCTGGCCCCCTATACCGGCCAGATCGCCGGCTGGCTCGTCCGCACGATCGGCAACATCGGCACGGTGCTGGTGCAGTTCCTGCTCGTCGTCCTCCTGGCCGCCGTCCTCTATGCTTCGGGTGAGACGGCCGCTGACCGCGCGCGCCGCTTCGCGCGCCGGCTCGGGGGCGCGCGCGGTGAGCACTATGCGCGACTCGCGGCCCAGGCGATCCGTGGCGTCGCGCTGGGGATCATCGTCACCGCGCTTGTCCAGGGGATCCTGACCGGGATCGGTCTGCTCGTCGTGGGTGTGCCGTTCGTGGCGCCCCTGACCGCGCTCGTCTTCGTGCTGTGCATCGCGCAGGTCGGTCCCTTGCCCGTGCTCGTGTGCGCCGTCGTGTGGACGTACTGGTCGGGGCACGGCGGCTGGGCGCTCGCCCTGCTCATCTGGACCGTCTTCGTGATCAGCATCGACAACGTCCTGCGTCCGATGCTCATCCGCAAGGGTGCGGACCTGCCGATCTTGCTCGTGTTCGTCGGGGTGGTCGGGGGGCTGCTCGCGTTCGGCGTCATCGGCATCTTCGTGGGGCCCGTCGTGCTCGCCATCGGCTACGCGATCCTCGAAGACTGGATCAACACGGCTGATCCGGTGGTCGAGTGACGGGAGATAGCTCGAACACGGGTTAGGCTGCGTCATTTCACTCTACCCGGGTCCTTCGGAACGACGGCCGCAAGCGTCTTCAGGATTAGCGGAGCAGAGACGCCGATGTTCATTGCTAGCAGCGGTTTGAGAGCCACACCATCGGCCTGATAGACGAATGCGAGCGCCCCACCGACGACGGGTAGTGCGAAGAATTGGAATACCCAAAGCGGATCGCTGAACGTTGGCGGGCGTTCAATGCGCTGAAGTGCCGCTAACTCGGCCAGCCGCACGACGTTGATGAGCAGGCCGCCTAGGGTTCCGAACAGAAACGCTGCTGTCTCGCTCATGACGTCTCTCGTGGCGTCAAGTGGAACGCAGGTGATCGAAGAACCCGCGCCGCTTCGTATAGTGTCGCCGCGTCGTGTACAAGACCCTCCCCTCGCTGTCGGGGGCTCGCGAGCGTATGACGTCGTCCGAAGAAGACTCGAGGGCTGTACGGATGTGGTCGCTCGGGAGGCCGGTATCTTCAGCCAGCCCGTCGACGGTTCGCCAATCCCACTGCGGGTCTTCGAGAGCCTTGAAGATGGCGCGCGTAATCGCGTCCACTAGACTCTTCCGTAATTCTTCCTCGCTCGCCTGGGTCACGTCAGGTCTGCTGATGGAGCCGAAGTAGGGTCCCTTGTCTGGCTTTGACACCCGCCGAAACATCACGCCCCAACTAGTGATCGCCGGGACATGGCCGGAACCAACGCCGTGTCCGGTCCCAGTCGGTTCGGCCTCCCACTCTTCGCCCAGGTGGTGAAATCGTCGCATCAAGATCGACCTCCGTTGTTGAGCAGCCTAACTACTATATAGACTGCAGCGCCGTCATCTGCCACGGGATGCCGGCATCCAACAGTGGATGCGAGCATCTCTACCTGGATGGCGCCCGGGCATCTGCAGGGAGATTCCCTCCGCTCAGCCGCGGGCATCCACTATTGGATGCGGCTTCGTCGAGGATGCGGCGGTTCAGGCCGAGCGTGACCGCGCGATCGTATAGCGCAACTGCCAGACCCGTAGCTCTGGATTCCACGTCCCACCGGCCTGCTTCACCCGGTCACGGACTGCCACGTCGGCAAAGGCGACGTGTAACCCGACGATTTGGTCGTGGGCGAAGCGAGGTCGTGGCGGTTCCCAATCGCGCTCGGCGACGAGGAGCTCCACGGTTTTGAACCGCTTCTTCCGCTGCGCATCGTAGCGATAGCGCACGCAGAGGAGGCGGTCACCGTACCCCGCGAGAAGCTGCTTCGGCGGGCGCGATCGACGAGGCGCGATAAGGGGGGCCGGCGGGGCTCGGCTCGTGGAGCGCGGACGCGGATCCGCACCGGTGGCCCTCTGACAGCACCGCGTACGAGAGCGGAAGCTTCCTGAGAACGCTGGTCATGCGGCGGCTCGCCCTCTGTCAGCCGACAGGGTAGACGACGAGCCTGGGTCACGCAATGTCCCAATTCCGATACGTCGAGCGGCACGCCGCACGCGAGCAGTCGCTCCACACCCGCCTCGGCAATCGTGGTGGCGACGGCTTCACCCGGCACGCGTGCGGACCGACGCCGAACGTGAATGCCTGGCGCGCGGGCCGGAACGGATCGAAGCGCGCGGGCTCCGGATTCGCCGCCGAATCGCGGTTGGCGGCGGCCAGCTCACCGCTCCAGCATTCCGACCCGCCGCAATTCCGGGAACAGGATCATCCACAGCGTCGCGATGAGGATGGTGCCGATGCCGCCGATGAGCACGGCGGGCACGGCGCCAAAGAGCGCGGCGGTCACGCCCGACTCGAATTCCCCGAGCTGATTGGAGGTGCCGGTGAAGAGCGAATGCACGGCGCTCACGCGGCCCCGCATGGCGTCGGGCGTGCGCATCTGCACGAGCGAGACGCGGATGACCACGCTGATCACGTCGGAGGCGCC
>JBGPXN010000296.1:0-3304 GCA_041492755.1 Methylomirabilia bacterium
GGCGGCCGGGGCTCCCGTGTTCGTGACCGGCTTCGCGCAGCGCCGCTCGACGGACTCCTCCGAGGCCCGGGCCGTCAACGCCGCGCCTCCAGACCATGACGACGTCTTCGTCGGCTCGGGCCCGGACATGCCCTTCACCATCGCGACGCGATCGCGCGGGCAGGAGCAGAACCGGCTGCAGCGCGAAGCCCTCTTTGGCGTGGTCATCGGCGGCGCCTACCTCGTCGCGGCCCTCGTCCTCTGGCTCGCGTTCTCGCCGCTAAAATGAGCGCTGGATCGTGAACACCCTCTCCATTCTCCTGTCGGCGCTGCTGCTCGCCGCGTTCGTCGTTGCCGCGTGGGCGCTCGTGCTCTACAACGGCCTCGTGGCGGGGCGTCAGGAGTGTCAGCGCGCGTGGTTCAACATCGACGTGCTCTTGAAGCAGCGCCATGACGAGCTGCCCCGCCTCGTGGAAGTCTGTCGCGGCTACATGGCCTACGAGAAGGACACGCTCGAGCGTCTCGTCGTGGCGCGCATGACGCTCGCCACGGCCCGTGACCTGCCGGCGCAGGCCCGCGCCTCGCAGGCCGTGTCGGAGGCGCTGCGCCAGCTCTTCGCGGTGGCCGAGCGCTATCCGGATCTCAAGGCGAACGAGAGCTTCGCGAAGCTCTCGGCGCGGATCACGGAGCTCGAGAACCAGATCGCCGACCGCCGCGAGCTCTACAACGCGGCGACGACGGCCTGGAACACGCGGATCGAGCAGGTGCCCGACCGCTTCATCGCGCAGGCGGCCAGCATGGTCCGGCGCGAGCTCTGGCACACGTCGGCGGCCGAGCGCCTCGTTCCCCGTGTGAGCGTCGCGACCCCGTAGCCCGGGTCACTCGCGGTGCCCGCGCTGACTTGGTTCTTCTTTTCGTCCTTAGTGCGGCGTGGGCTGCGGTTTTGGCTGCGGCTTGGCGGACTCGTGGTGCGCCGGGGCCGGTTGAGGCTTGGCGGCCGGCTCGTGGCGCGCGGGGGCCGGCTGGGACTTGGCGGGCTCGTGGCGCGGCGCTGGGGTCGGCCGATTGCGGTCCGGCTGAGCGCTGGAGGCCTTCGATGATGGCCGCGGGGCCGGCGTGGGGCGTGCGGTGCCGCCGGGGTGCTGTGCGGCCGGCGTAGGGCGTGCGGTGCTGCCGGGGTGCTGTGCGGCCGGCGTAGGGCGTGCGGTGCTGCCGGGGTGCTGTGCGGCCGGCGTAGGGCGTGTGGTGCTGCCGGGGTGCTGTGCGGCCGGCGTAGGGCGTGCGGTGCTGCCGGGGTGGCCGCGGTCAGGGGTCGTGCTGGACGTGCTCGGCGCGGATGCGCCGGAGCCGGTCGCCATCGGGCGCCCGCGCACGGGCGCAACCGGTTCGGGTTTTGGAACGCGCGCATTTTGGCCGCGCGGGGCGAGCGTGACGCGCCCGGGCTCGCCGGCAGCCGGGCGATAGGCGCCCGGGTGCCCGGCGCCGCGCTCGGTCTCGACGATTCTCGCGGCCGCCGCGGAACCGACGGGCGCGCCATGATTTTTCTCGATCACGGTCACCTTCGCCCGGAACGTGGGAGGACGGGGCGGCGGCGCGGCGTGCACGACGACCGTGCGCCCGGCGACGAGTTGCGGCGGCCGGATGACCGGCGGCAGGCCCGGCCGCGCGGCGATGCGCAGGGAGCCCGGCGTGGGCAAGAACGGCAACGGACCGCGCAGGATCGGCGCGTGCATCACCGTGGTCACGACCGAGCGGTCGCGCACCCAGCCCGTCGTGACGATACCGCCCGAGATGAAGATACTGTGGTTCACGACCGTGATGTGGGAGTGATTGACGTACCTCACGTTCCTGACGTCGACCATGCCGGCGCGCGGGCCCCACCAGTGGTGGAAGGGATCGCGCGGCGCGAGCGGGAACCAGCCCACGAAACCGCCGCCTCCGGGCGTCGACCAGCCAGGCCCGCCGCCGGAGAAGGCGACGAGCGCCGGCGCGTAGGAGAAAGCGCGCACGGTGCGCGCCACGGGGACCCACCACCAGCGCGAAGACCAATTGACCCAGCGGCCGTAGTGGTACGGCGCCCAGCCCCACGGCTCGGCGGCCACCCACGTCCAGCCCCACGGGTCCTGCCAGATCCAGTGGCCCGCCCGGTACGGCTGCCAGCCCGCTTCAGCGACGGTCGGGGTCCAGACCATCCCGTAGGAGGGGATGCTCTGCCAGCGGCCGTGTTCGTCGAGATCGGCCGCGCCCACGACGTCGGCGTGGACATACTGATGTGAACGCGCGCTCTCGGAGCGGCGCTCCCGCTCGCGGACCCAGCCGTCGAAGCTGTCCGGCTCGCGCATCGCGACGACGTCGTAGCGCGGGGAATCGGCACCGTCGATGTTCATCTGGTCGCCGGCGTTGACGGGCACCTGCCCGCCGCCCGCCGCGACGAGCGCACGGCCACGCCGGACGGCGATGCGCGTGTTGCCGTCAGCATCCACGTCCACGCGGTACTCGCCCGTGCGCTCGAACGTGACCGCGGCGTTGGGAGTGTCCACCTCGAAGACTTCGTTCTGGCCGAGACGCCGGAGCTGGAAGGCCGCGTACCCGGCCCGCAACGACCACTGCTTCGTGTCGTCGGTGAGGTTCAGGGTCTCGAAGTCCGCCTGCGCGCCCACCCGGATGTGAAAGCCGCCGTGCACCTGCAGCTCGACGCGCCCGTCGTCGCCGGTGTAGAGCCGGTCGCCGACCGTGAGGGGAACATTGAAGTCCACCGCCTGCCAGTTGTCCGGATCGTCTCCGCGCGCGTAGGAGACGCTGCCGGCGAGGAAGGAGACCCGCGCGACGGTCTGGCGGATCTGCTCGTCTGAGGATGGCGCCTGCGCCTGCGCCCACGACGGCGCCGACGCGAGCAGACCGAGAACGAGCATTCCGACCGCCCAAAACGATTGCCTTCTTCCGAGACGGTTCATGTCGTTCCTCCGTCTTGTCGGATGCGGAAAGGACGCAAGCTCCATTAGACGCCGAACAGCTCCGAATCCCACCGGAGCCCGAGCTCGGTCGGCGGGGCCATGTAGCCGACGAGGGCTGACGCAGCGACGACGGCCGGCGAGGCGAGGTAGCCCTCGCCGCCCACTCCCATGCGGTTCTGCCAGTTCCGGTTGAAGGACGTGATCGCGCGCTGGCCGGGCGTCAAAGCGTCCGGGCCCTGGCCGAAGCACGGCCCGCACCAGCTCTGCCGGATAACGGCGCCGGCGCCGCGGAAGACCTCGGCGATCGATTCGCCCGCCAGGCGCGGGTCGGGCCGCTCGATCTGCTTCGCCACCCCGCCCGAGCCGGGGAA
>JBGPXN010000279.1:0-3926 GCA_041492755.1 Methylomirabilia bacterium
ATCAAGAGATACCCGATGATGACGCCGTGATCGTCGCGCAACGCCGTCACCGACACGATCGCGGGAAAACGGCTGCCATCCTTGCGGATATAGGTGAGCTCGTAGATGTCCTCGATACCGCGCGAAGCCTTGAAGACCAGGGCCTCGAAGCCCGGGGTAATCGGAGTGGCCAGCTCGAGGCTCAATGCTTCGGCGCGCGCGATCACTTCCTGCGGATCAGAGATATCGGCCGGGGTGATCCTGTTCACCACGTCGGCGGCCGCGTAGCCCAGCATGCGCTCGGCGCCGACATTGAAGATTTGAATGACGCCCTTCTCGTCGGTGGCGATACTCGAGAAGTTGGCGCTGTTGAAAATCGCGTTCTGCAAGGCCCCCGTTTTGAGCAGAGCCTCTTCACGTCGGACCTCGGCGACGACGTCCACCGCGCCCGCGGCTTCATCGGGAATGTTGCGATCGTCGTTTTGCGGGGGAATATTCAACTCCGTCGAGCTCGTTGAAGGTCTTCGCGGCCGATCACACGAATCGTCGAAACCTTGCTCTTCGCGTGAGGATGATCGGACCTTAGGCCGAGTCCCCGCCACGGTCGGCATTTGCTACAGGCGCTCTGCTCGCCTACCAGTGTCCTTTCTGTGGCTGCTCCCTGAGTCGGAGATTCCACTCTGTTATCCCGCGGACTTCCACGTTACTCTCCTGCGCTCCCGTTGTCAGTGGACCAAGGTCCAATAGGCTAGCCGCCAGGATCCAGGTCAACTACGTGAAAGGCCTCGACCCGGCGCTCATCGTCGACGAGCTGAAGATCGTCCGCCGCCTAACCGTCGACGACGTCTACCGCGACGGCTTCCTGCCCAAGGAGCCGATCAGGCCGTAGCGACGAGGGCGGGCGCGTCGAGGACGGCGCGGACCCGGCGCGTGAGGGTCTCGACGCTGAAGGGTTTTTCCAGATACGCGACCCCGGAGTCGAGCACGCCGTGGTGCACGATGGCCTGATCGGTGTAGCCTGACATGAAGAGCACCTTCATCTCGGGACGCACCGGAGCCAGCTCCTCCGCCAGCTCTGGCCCGCTGGCCCTCGGCATCACCACGTCGGTCAGCAGCAGATCGATCGGCTCGTGATTCCGGTTGCCGATCTGCCGCGCCTCGACGGGATCCGCGGCTTCGAGCACGGTGTAGCCATGCGCCCGTAAGATATCGGCGGCGAGCGCCCGGACGTCGTCCTGATCCTCCACGAGGAGGATGGTCTCCGCTCCCGAGGGCGTGAGGGAAAGCGCCGCTTCCGGCGGGGGCAACTCCGCGGGGGCGTCGAGCCGCGGCAGGTAGATCCTGAACACGGCACCCTGCCCGCGCTCGCTGTCCACCTCCACCGTGCCACCGCTCTGCTTGACGATTCCGTACACGGTGGCGAGCCCGAGGCCGGTCCCCTTGCCCGGCTCCTTCGTCGTGAAGAACGGCTCGAAGACGCGCGCGCGGGTCTCGGCGTCCATGCCGACTCCGGTGTCGCTGACGGCCAGCATCACGTGAGCGCCCACGGGTGCCCCCGGATGTCGGCGCGCGTAGGCGGCGTCCGGGTCGACGTGCGCGGTCTCGATGGTGAGCTGACCGCCCCCGGGCATCGCATCGCGGGCGTTGACGACGAGGTTCACGATCACCTGTTCGATCTGGGAGGGATCGGCCATGACCCGGCCCAGGCCGGGTCGCATCCGGATCACCTGCTCGACGTCCTCGCCGATCAGCCGCCTGAGCATCGGCGCGATCCCGTCGACGACCGCGTTCAGATCGAGGGACCGCGGCTGGAGCACCTGCTTGCGGCCGAAGGCCAGAAGCTGGCGGGTGAGCATGGCGGCGCGCTCGGCCGTCGTACGGACGATGTCGAGCTCGTGACCGACCGGGTCGTCGGGGCCGAGCCGCCTGATCAGCAACGAGCACCGGCCGATGACCACGGTCAGCATGTTGTTGAAGTCGTGCGCCACCCCACCGGCCAGCTTGCCGATCGCCTCCATCTTCTGGGCCTGGCGGAGCTGTTCCTCGGTCGCGCGCAGCGTCTCCTCGGCCTCGCGACGGTCCAGGAACTGGCCGATCTGAACGCCGAGGTCCGTCGCCGTCGCGAGCAGGGCTCCGTCGCGTGGCTGCGCGTCGTGGCTGAAGAACATCATGACGCCGGTGACGCCGCGGCCGCGCACGGGGAACGCGAATGCGGTGGTGAAGCCGACCGCCGCCGCCGCCGCGCGCCCGCCGAACGCCGGATCGTCGACGCCGGCGAGAGCCCAGGCGGCCTGGCCGCCGGCCCACACCCGCCCCAGCAGCCCGGCGCCGCGCGCGAAGGTGAGGACCGGGCGCGGCGCCTCGAACGCGGCCGCGGCCGCGTGGGGAGCGTGCCACACGACGGCCCGGCGCAAGACCGCAACGTCCGGGTCCTCCCGCCAGAACTCACCCCACTCCCATCCGATCGAGCCGCCAATCGCTTCGAGAATCCGGCGCAGCGCCCCGTCGGGCTCATCGGGCTCGGCCAGGGCTCGCGTGACCGCGAACCGCGCCGCCTGCCGCCGTTCCGAGCGTTGCCGCTCGGCCACGCGCTGCTCGAGGGCCGCCATCACCTGCTCGAGGTTGCCAGCCATCGTGTTGAAGGCAAGCGCCGTGGGGGCGATCTCCACCAGTCGCGTTTCGGGCATGCGGGCCGAAAGATCGCCCGCGCCCAGTCGGGCGGCGCTGCGGCCCAGCTCCTGGACCGGGCGCAGGCCGTATCTCAAGATCAGGTTCATGAGCACGAGCAGAACGCCGATCAGGACGAGCGTGGTGACCGCGGTCGACCTGATACCGGCCCACAGGTCGTCTTCGAGCTTGCGCGACGACGGCGTCACGGCGAGCACGGCGTAGACGCGGGGCCCGGCGGCGATCTGGTGTCGGGTCTCCCTGCGCTCCATGCGCAACCGCGACCCGAGCCAGCTCGGCGCCGCCGGGGGCGGCAGCGAGGCCGGCGAGGCGTCGAGCATCAGCTGGTGGCCGTCGCCCTCGTAGAGAACGACCTGACGCCAGGTCAGGTCGGAGTTCAGGTGGCGCAGCACCTGCTCGGCCGTGGCCAGGTCCCCCACCACCAGCGCATTCAACAGAACCGGCGTGGCGGCGGCGGCGAGCCGGTGGGTCTGGGCGGCGAGGCGGACCTCGGCCGCGCCGACGCGATTCCTGACGTCGAGGGCGAGCTGTCCCAGCTCGACCACGACGATGGCCAGGCTGGTGAAACCGAGGAGCAATGCGCGCAGCCGGAACTTCATTGCCCGATCAGTCGATAGACCCGGCGGACTCCGTCGTAGTCGCGATCGTTCGCGGGGTCGAACCCCTTGAATCCGACGTGGGTCCGAACGGGCGCGGCCCGTGGATCGTCCTTCAAGCCGAGGAGCGCCTGGCGCACCTTCTCCACGGTGGCGGCCGGCACGCGCGGATGAGCGATGACGGCGAGATCGGGGTAACCGCCGGACACGAAGATCTCGCGGAAGCGAACCTTCTCGCGATCCTGGTACTGCGCGAGAACCCGGGAGTTCACGGCGCCGGCGTCCACGCGCCGGGCCTTGAGCTGAGCGAGGACACCTTCCTGGTTTCCCGCGAAGATCTCGACGAAGCCGACCCCGGCCTGCCGGAGCGCCATCACGGGGACCGCGTAGCCCACGAAAGCGTCGGGAGACGGAAAGGCGATACGCTTGCCGTCGAGCCCGCGCAGGTCGCGGACGGCGCTGTCGACAGGCACCGCGAGCACGCCGCAGATGGGGTCGCCGCCCCAGCGCGCCACGACGCGGAACCCGACGTGATCGAACTCCGGTTGAAAGTTGTGGTTCGTGAACACGAAATCGAAGTCGCCACGGGCCATCATCGCGTTGGTGTCCTGCACCGTCGGCCCCATCCGGAGCTGCAGCGGCACGCCGGTCGCCGACGTGAGG
>JBGPXN010000065.1:0-24076 GCA_041492755.1 Methylomirabilia bacterium
ACGAACCCCCAGTAGCGGCTGTCCTGCGAGTTGTCGCGGTTGTCGCCCATCACGAAGTAGGAGTCGGCCGGCACGCGGGTCAGCTCGCACCCGTACGCGTAGCCGCAGTAACCCTGGCCGTGCGCGACGCCGCTGGTGGACCACCGCGCATACGGCTCGTCGAGCGCGACGCCGTTGACGATCACCTGGTGTCCGCGGACGACGACTTCGTCGCCCGGGGTGGCCACGATGCGCTTGATGAAGTCGCGCTTCTCGTCCTGGGGATACTTGAACACGATGATGTCGCCGCGATGGGGCGACCGCAGCCCCGGCAGCCGCGCCTCGGTGAACGGGATCTCGGGCCCGTAGAGGAACTTGTTGACCAGGATGTAGTCGCCCACCAGGAGCGTGTTCATCATCGAGCCCGACGGAATGGTGAACGCCTGCACGACCAGCGTCCGGATGACGAGGGCGAGCAGGATGGCGATGACGATCGCCTCGCCGTACTCGCGGACGAGCGACTTGCGGCGCGTGCGGGCGGAAACCGGCGCCGCGGTGACGGTGTCGACCTTCGCCGCCTGCTCCACGTTCGGCTCGCGAACGTCCATGCTCAACTCTTCAGCACGGTGAGGAATGCCTCCTGTGGCACCTCGACGCGGCCGACCTGTTTCATGCGCTTCTTGCCTTCTTTCTGCCGCTCCAAGAGCTTCCGCTTGCGCGTGATGTCCCCGCCGTAGCACTTGGCGGTCACGTTCTTGCCCATGGCCTTGACCGTCTCCCGGGCGATGACGCGACTGCCGATGGCGGCCTGGATGGCGACCTCGTAGAGCTGGCGCGGAATGACCGTGCGCAGCTTCTCCACCAGCGCCTTGCCCTTGTCGTACGCCTTGTCGCGGTGCACGATGAGGCTCAACGCGTCCACGGGATCGCCGTTGAGCAGGATGTCGAGCTTCACGAGGTCGGAGCCCCGGAACTCGGCGAACTCGTAGTCGAAGGACGCGTAGCCCTTGGAGATCGACTTCAGCTTGTCGTAGAAGTCGACGACGATCTCGGCGAGCGGGAAGTCGAACTGGATGTGCACGCGCTTGCCCATGTACTCGAGCGAGCGATGCTCGCCCCGCTTGTCCTGCGCGAGCTTGTAGATGGTCGTCATGAACTCCGTCGGCACGAAGACCGACGCCTTCACGTACGGCTCCTCCATCTGCTCGATGCGGTCCGGGGTGGGCAGCTTGGCCGGGTTGTCGATGTCGAGCAGGTCGCCGGCGGTGGTGAGGACTCGGTACTGCACGCTGGGGGCGGTGACGATGAGCGTGAGGTCGAACTCCCGCTCCAGCCGCTCCTGCACGATCTCCATGTGCAGCATCCCGAGGAAGCCGCACCGGAAGCCGTAGCCGAGGGCGAGCGACGTCTCCGGCTCGTAGGTGAAGGCGGGATCGTTCAGCCGCAGCTTCTCGAGCGCGTCGCGCAGCGCTTCGTAGTCGGTGTCCTCGATCGGGTAGAGCCCGGCGAACACCATGGGCTTGGCGTCACGGTAGCCGGGGAACGGCTCCGCCGTCGGCCGCAACGCTTCCGTGATGGTCTCGCCGACCTTGGCGTCGGCCACGCGCTTGATCGACGCGGTGATGTAGCCGACCTGCCCCGCCGACAGCTCCTCCACCGGGCGCATATCGGGGCTGAAGACGCCGACCTGCTGCACGTCGTAGGCGCGCCCGTTCGACATCAGGAGGATGCGGGTGCCGGCGCGGACCCGGCCGTCGGTCAGACGGACGTAGACGACGACGCCCTGGTAGGAGTCGTAGAACGAGTCGAAGACCAGCGCCTTGAGCGGCGCGGCGGGGTCGCCGACGGGCGGCGGGATGCGCGCGACGATCGCCTCCAGCACTTCGGGCACCCCGGTGCCGTGCTTGGCCGAGATGGCGAGCGCTTCGCTGCCGTCGAGGTCGAGCGTCTCCGTGATCTGCTCGCGCGTGCCCTCGAGGTCGGCCGCGGGCAGGTCGATCTTGTTGATCACGGGCACGATGGCGAGACCGGCGTCGGAGGCGAGATAGAAGTTGGCGAGCGTCTGGGCCTCGATGCCCTGGGCGGCGTCGACGATGAGGAGGGCGCCCTCGCAGGCGGCCAGCGCCTTCGACACCTCGTAGGAGAAGTCGACGTGGCCCGGCGTGTCGATCAGGTTGAGCGTGTACTCGTGGCCGTCCTGCGCGCGGTAGAGCAGGCGGACGGTGTGCGCCTTGATGGTGATGCCGCGCTCGCGCTCGAGGTCCATGGAGTCGAGCACCTGGTCGACGGCTTTCTTCGCGTCCATGGTGCCGGTGAGGGACAGCAACCGGTCCGCCAGGGTCGACTTGCCGTGATCGATGTGGGCGACGATCGAGAAGTTCCGGATCCGCGAGAGCAACATCGACTCAGTCTATCACGTGGATACGGGGCATCCTCACCCCGGCCGGCGCGCACGCTCGGGCACCACGGCACCCGGTTCGAGCACCACGCCGGCGCCGATCTCGGCGCCATCGCCGATGCGCACGTCGTTGCCGATCACGCAGTCGCGCAGCACCGCGCCGCGGCCCACCGTGACGCGCTCCCAGAGGACCGCGCGCTCCACCCGCGCCCCGGACCCGATCGTGCAGCCGTCGCCGAGGACCGTGGACGGCCCGACGGCGCCGTCCGCGGCCACGCTGACCCCGGCGCCGATCACCGCCGGACCGACGAGACGGCCGCCCGCCTCCACCACGCGCCCCGCCTCCACCACGCGGCCGGCCGGGTCGGGCGCCGGGAGCGTGGTTTTCACCTTGCCCGCGAGGAGGTCCATCTGGGCGGCGTGGTACGCCGCCGGGCTTCCGATGTCGCGCCAGTACATCGGCGGAACCCAGCCGAAGCACGGGATGCCGTCGGCGATGAGGGCGGGGAAGAACTCGCGCTCGATCGACACCGGGCGGTCCGCCGGCATCCGGCGCAGCAGCTCGGCCTCGATGAGGTAGATGCCGGCGTTGATCTGGTCGGTGGTGATCTCCTCCGGCGTCGTCGGTTTTTCGCGGAAGCCCAGGAGCCGTCCGTCCGCCGCCGTCTCGCAGAGCCCGTACTGCCGCGGGTCCTCCACCCGCTTCAACAAGATCGTCACCCGCGCACCGCGTGCCGTGTGGAAGGCGCGCATGGCGGTGAGATCGGCGTCGGTCAGGACGTCACCGTTGAGCACGAACACCGACCCGCGCGTGAGGTCGGCCGCGTTCCGGACGCCGCCGCCGGTGCCGAGCGGCTCTTTCTCGATCACGTAGCGCAGCTGGACGTCGCGAGGATCGCCGAGCGCACCGCGGATGTCCTCCACCCGGTACGAGCACGAGAGGATCACGTCGGAAACCCCGTGACCCCGCAGCAGCGCCAGCTGGTAAGCGAGGAACGGGCGGTTGAGCAGCGGCACCACCGGCTTGGCCCGGGTGAGGGTCAGCGGACGGAGCCGCGTGCCTTGACCGCCGGCGAGGATGACGGCCTGCAGGCCGGGGGGATCGGACGGGCCTTCGGTCAACTCCCCGGGGACCAGGGCTGGGCCTCGTCGATCAGCATCACCGGGATCCCGTCGCGGATCGGATAGGCCTTGCCGCAGGCCGTGCAGATGATCCGGCTTTCTTCGAAGATCAGATCGCCCTTGCAGGCGGGACAGACGAGGATGGCTCTCAGCTCTTCGTCGATCACGGCGTCACCTCCTTCCGGAACCAGGTGAACGTTTGCTTCAATCCGTCGTCGAGCGACGTGAGCGCCGACCACCCGAGCCACGCCTTGGCCCGAGTCGCGTCGAGCGCGCTCCGGCGCTGTTCCCCGGGCCGCGGGGGAACGTGGCGAGCCGGCTCGGACACACCGGCGGCCGCGGCCAGCCGCCGGTAGAGCTCGTTCACCGACGTCTCCACGCCGGTCCCGACGTTGACGATCCCGAAGCGCTCCGTGGACGTCAACGCGCGGGCGATCGCGGCCACGACGTCGCCCACGTACACGAAGTCGCGCGTCTGCCCGCCGTCGCCGGTGACGAGACAGGGCTCGCCGGCGACGAGGCGATGGCAGAAGATCGCGACCACACCGGCTTCACCGTGGGGACTCTGGCGGGGGCCGTACACGTTGGCCAGTCTGAGCACCATCCCGCGCCCGCCCGTGCTCTGCGCATAGAGCTCGACGTACCGCTCGGCGCCGACCTTGGACACGCCGTAGGGCGACGTCGGGCGCGTCGGATGATCCTCGGGCGTCGGGACGACGTCCGTGTCGCCGTAGGCGGCGCCGCCGGTCGATATGTACACCACGCGCCGGGCATTGGCCCGGGCGGCCGCCTGGAGCAACGCCGCCGTGCCCACCAGGTTGACGGACGCGTCGAACCCGGGATCGACGATGGACCGCGCGACCGCGGCCTGGGCGGCGAGATGCACCACGGCGTCGGGCCGCGCGTCCTGGACGACGCCATCGAGGCGCGGGCTGCGCAGGTCGAGGGCGGCGAACGAAGCGCCGGCCGGGACGTGCTCCCGCCGTCCGCCGCTGAGGTTGTCGACGACGACGACGTCGTGGCCGTCGGCGACGAAACGATCGGCGACATGCGAGCCGATGAATCCGGCACCTCCGGTGACGAGGATTCTCACAGGGCCAGCTTCCTCCTGAACCACTCGATGGTGAGGTGCAGTCCCTCGTCGGTGTCGACGCGCGGCTCCCACCCGAGCAGCCTGCGGGCGCGGCTGATGTCGGGTTGGCGGACCTTCGGATCGTCCTCGGGCAGCGGCTCGAACACGATCTCGCTCGGTGAGCTCGTCAGTCGAATGATCCGCTTGGCCAGCTCGAGCAGCGTCATCTCGTGCGGGTTGCCGATGTTCACCGGCTCGTGCACGGTCGCCCGCATCAACCGCCAGACCCCGTCCACCAGGTCGTCGATGTACTGGAAGGAGCGCGTCTGGGACCCGTCGCCGAAGACGGTGACCGGCTTTCCGGCCAGGGCCTGCGTCGCGAAGGCGGGGATCGCGCGCCCGTCATTGAGCCTCATCCGGGGCCCGTGACAGTTGAAGATACGAACGATCCGCGTATCGACCCCGTGCGTGCGGTGGTACGCCATCGTCATCGCTTCCGCAAAGCGCTTGGCCTCGTCGTAGACGCCGCGGGGCCCGACGGGATTGACGTTGCCCCAGTACTCCTCACGCTGGGGATGGACGAGCGGATCGCCGTAGACCTCCGAGGTGGACGCGAGCACGAAGCCGGTGCGCTTGGCCCGCGCCACCCCGAGGGCGCGATAGGTGCCAAGGGCGCCGACCTTGAGCGTCTGGATCGGCAGCTCGAGGTAATCGCGGGGCGAGGCCGGACTCGCGAAGTGCAGCACCCAGTCCAGCGCGCCATCGACCGTGATGTCTTCGGTGACGTCGTGCTCCACGAACACGAACCCACGCGTGCGCTGCAGCTCGGCGAGATTCTCCCGCGAGCCGGTGCAGAAGTTGTCCATGCCGATGACGTCGAGGCCTTGCCGCAACAGGAACTCGCAGAGGTGCGAGCCGATGAACCCCGCTGCTCCCGTGACCAGTGCTCGCATGGGCCCGGTCGGGGGGGCGGTCAGGAGGGCAGCACCGGTCGACGACCGATGGTGTGGTATTCGAAGCCGAGGCGGCGCATCCGCTCGGGCTCCCAGATGTTGCGGCCGTCGAAGACGAGGGGGCGGCGCATCACCGAGCGCAGCCGCTCGAGGTTCAGGAGCTTGAACTCGTTCCACTCCGTCACGATGGCGAGGCCGTCGGCGCCGGCGGCGGCCTCGTACGACGATTCGCAGTACACCACCGCCGGGCCCAGCACCTTGCGGCTGTTCGGCATCGCGACCGGATCGTACGCGCGGACGCTGACGCCGCGATCGGCGAGCAACTCGATCACCTCGAGGCTCTTGGCCTCGCGGATGTCGTCGGTGTTGGGCTTGAAGGCCAGGCCGAGGACGGCCACCACCCGCTCGGGGAGCGGCTCCAGCACGGTCGCGATCTTGTCCACGAAGTGGCGAGCGCGGTCGCGGTTGACGTCGACCACCGCGCGCAGCAATCCGAAGTCGTAGCCGAGGCTGCCCGCGGTGTGGACGAGCGACTCGGTGTCCTTGGGAAAGCACGAGCCGCCGTAACCGAGACCGGCCTGCAGGAACGCCGGCCCGATGCGGGCGTCGAGGCCCATGCCCTTCATCACCTGGGTGACGTCGGCGCCGGCGAGCTCGCAGACGTTGGCGATGGCGTTGATGAAGGAGATCTTGGTGGCGAGGAAGGCGTTGGACGCGTACTTGATCATCTCGGCCGACGGCACGTCGGTGATGATCATCGGGCGCTCGAGCGGGGCGTAGAGCTCGAGCAGCGTCATCGCGACCTGCTGGGTGGGCGCCCCGATCACGATGCGATCGGGGCGCAACGTGTCCTCGATGGCGGAGCCCTCGCGCAGGAACTCCGGATTCGACACCACGTCGAACGGGATCGGCCGGGCTTGATTCTTCGCGATGACGTCGCGAACGAGGTCACCCGTCCCGACGGGCACGGTGGATTTGTTCACGACGACCGTGTAGCGCTCCATGGCCACCCCGATAGCCGCCGCCACCTCTTCCACCGCGGTCAGATCCGTCTGGCCGCCGGCGCGCGGCGGTGTCCCCACCGTGATGAAGACGATGACCGAGCGCCGGACGGCGGCCGCGAGGTCGGTGGAGAACGAGAGGCGGCCATCGGTGGCGTTCCGATCGACCATCTCTTCCAGGCCGGGCTCGTAGATCGGCATTCGCCCGGCTTTGAGCCACGCGATCTTCTCGGGGTCGTTGTCGACGCAGATCACCTCGTTTCCGAGGTCGGCGAAGACCGCGCCGGTCACGAGCCCCACGTAGCCCGTTCCCACCACGCAGATGTTCATGGAAGGCGAGCGCCATCATAGCAGAGGGGTGCAGACCTCGCGAAGGCGCCCCTCGTTTTGAAGACTTGACCACGCGGATCCGAGCGGCGCCCGGCGGAGGCCGCCGGTCAGGCGGCGAACGGGCCGCTATCCTCCGGCTCGTCGCTGTCGTCGTCCTGCTCCCCGTGGATCTGCGTCCGCGCGTCGCGCACGGCTTCCGTGAGCGAGTCGAACCGCTGCCCCGAGATCGTGATCGTGTTGCTCTCGTCCCGAGCCTTCCACATCCACTCCCGCCGCTCGCGTCCTACCGGAACGAATTGCACCTTCATCCTGTCCTCCACATCGCCCTCTCGAGCGCGCGAAGAGGCGGCTGCAAGGCGGGTGCCAGGCACAATACGTGGCGCGGGCGACGCTCGGCGCTGCGATGAGTGCGGGACGAGCGTTACTTCGGGACGGCGTCGACGGCGTCGTCGGGCTCGGCCGCGACCCAGCGAAAGAACACGAGCGTGAACGCGACGAGAGGAATGAGCCCGGCCGGTACCCACATGATCACCCCGCCGAGTCGCTGGTCGTCGAGCGGGGACAGATCGATCACGCGCGGGGCCAGGCTGTAGAAGGGGTACAGCACTGTCTCGGCCGTGGTGATCATTGCTGCGACCACGGTCATGGGAAACCCGAACACGAAGAGGTAAAGGATTTGCGCGCCATAGTGCAACGCCGGCGCCTCCCGCGACGTGCTCAGGACGGGCCACCACGCGAGCATGGCCGTGCCGGTCAGCGCGGCATGCTCGACGAAGTGCCAGCCGTGAGAGGCAAGCGCCAGCTCGTAGGGGCCGGGCAAGTGCCACGCGACCAGCGCGACCGTGTAGGCGGCCAGGGCGGGCACCGGCCGGGTGAGCAGGCGCGCCACCCGCCACCGCGCCGGGCGCGCGCCCACACGGGCGAGCACGGCGTCCACCATGAAGCCCGGGGTGCCGCTCAGCAGAAGTGGCGCGACCACGAGGGTGAGGATCAGGTGCTGCACCATGTGCGCGCTGAAGAGATAGCCCTCGCTGAGCACGTGCAGCGGCCCGTTGGTGGCCACCAGCAGGGCGGCCAGGCCGAGGAAGAACGCCACGGCCCGCCCGGCCGAGCGGGGTTGGGCGGACAGGACGAGCCCGGCGACGTAGGCGCCGGCCAGCACGGCGACGGCGATGATCACGTCGAGGTGCAGCGCGCTCCCGGTCCAGGTTGGAGACGGTGGAAGCGTCGACATTACGACGACGATCTCAGCACGGCATGCCGCGTCAGCGGGAGAAGAGCAGGAAGTCTCCGGGAAGCGTCACGAGGGCGAGCACGACGACCGTCGCGATGAGCAACGAGCCCGTGAAGATCACCGACAGCACGCGGGAGTCGTAGCGCAGGTGCATGAAGAACAGAACGACCAGGGAAAACTTGGCCGCCGACATCACCAGGAGCAGGGGAACGAGGATCGGGGTGAGCTGGCGGATGTAGATCGAGCCGAACTCGAGCGCGGTGATGATGCCCAGAATCACCGCGATCTGCAGATACATGGTCACGCTGGCGTGGCCGGCGGGATCCCCGTGGCCGGTCTGGCCAGTCTGGTTGGTCGGGCGACCGTGCGCGGCCTGAGGTCTTGGTTGGCTCATGGCACCAGGTAGATGAGGGTGAAGATCACGATCCACACGATGTCGACGAAGTGCCAGTAGAGACCGGCGATCTCCACCTTCACGGCGTCGCGGCGGTCGAGCCGGCCGCGCAGGGCCATGATCCACAGGGTGAGCAGCCACGCGACGCCGATGGTGACGTGGCCGCCGTGGAATCCGGTGAGGACGAAGAACGTCGACCCGAACAGGTTCTGCTGCAGCGTCAGGCCTTCGTGCACGAACGAGGCGAACTCGTAGACCTGGAAGCCCAGGAAGATCAGCCCGAAGAGCGCGGTGCCGGCCAACCAGAGCCGCGTCTTGGCCAGATCGCCGCGGGTGATGGCGTCCAGGGCGAGCACCATGAGCAAGCTCGACATCAAGAGGTCGAACGTACTGACCGTGGTCAGCGGGAGGTTGAGGATCTCGTGCGGATACGGGCCGACGACGCTCTTGCCGCGATAGGCCATGTACGTCGCGATGAGCGAGCCGAAGAACATGCACTCGGAGGCCAGAAAGGTCCAGATGCCGAGCTTGCGGTGATCGAGGCCGATCGAGCCGACCTGGTGCTCGTGCATCGGGTTGCGGTGGTGCTCGAGCGCGAAGCTGAAGGCGCCCAGCACGAGGATGAGCGCGCCCACGATGAGGAGCGCCAGGGACGTGAGCGCGCCCACCGCGCCCAGACCGATGCCGAGCCCCATGACGATCGGCCAGGTCGACGGCGCCGGCAGATGCGTGCCGTGCGGGTCGGGCGCGGGCGGCAGCGGCACCGGCTTGCGGCCCCGGCGATCGCCGTACTTCTCGCGCCAGAACGTGTCGCGCCCGTACACGGGCGGGATGGTCTCGAAGTCGTACGGCGGCGGCGGCGACGACGTCCGCCACTCCAGCGTGCGCGCGTCCCACGGATCGTTCGGCGCGGTGCGGGGCCCGCGCAGGCTACGAGCCGCGTTCACGAGGAACACGAAGACGGCCAAACCGATCCCGAACGCGCCGATGGTCGAGACCATGTTCCAGCCGTCCCAGCCCATGCCGGTCTGATACGTGTAGATCCGGCGCGGCATGCCGATGGCGCCGAGGTAGTGCTGGGGGAAGAACGTCAGGTTGAAGGCGACGAACAGCAGCCAGAAGTGCAGGCGGCCCAGCCCCTCGCTCAGGAAGCGGCCCGTTATCTTCGGCCACCAGTAGTACGCGCCGGAGAAGAGACCGAAGAGGGCGCCGCCGATGAGGACGTAGTGGAAGTGCGCCACCACGAAGTAGGTGTCCGTCTGCTGCAGGTCGATCGGCGGCGAGGCGTGCATGATGCCGGACAGCCCGCCCAGCGTGAAGAGCGCGATGAGCCCGACCGCGAAGTGCAGCGCCACCGTCGGGCGCAGCGTGCCGCCCCACAGCGTGGCCAGCCAGTTGAAGATCTTCACGCCGGTGGGGATGGCGATGAGCATCGTCCCCACCGAGAAGGCGGCGTCGGCCACCGGCCCCATGCCCACCGCGAACATGTGGTGGCTCCACACGCCGAAGCCGAAGAAGCCGATGAGCACGCCCGAGTAGATGACGACGGGCGCGCCGAACAGCGGCTTGCGGGCAAAGACGGGCAGGACCTCCGAGACGATGCCGAGCGCGGGCAGGACCAGGATGTAGACTTCGGGATGGCCGAAGATCCAGAACAGGTGCTGCCACAGGTGCAGGTCACCGCCGGCGAGCACGTCGTAGAAGCGCGTGCCGAAGAACCGGTCGAAGGTCAGGAAGATCAGGCCCACGGTGACGGCCGGGAACGCGAGCACGATCAGGAACTGGACCACCAGCGACATCCACACGAACACCGGCATCCGCATCAGCGTCATGCCGGGTGGGCGCATGTTCAGGATGGTCACGATGAAGTTCACGGCGGCGATCACCGAGGACGCGCCCAGGACTTGCAGGCTGATGACCCAGAAATCGACGGCGGGCCCGGGCGAGAACTGGCGGAGGGTGAGGCTCGTGTAGCCGAACCAGCCGCCGTCAGGCGGCGTGCCGACCAGGAAGCTCGCGTTGACGAAGAGCCCCCCGATCAGGAAGATCCAGAACGACAGCGCGTTGAGCCGCGGGAACGCGACGTCGCGAGCCCCGATCATGAGCGGCAGCATGTAGTTCATGAACGCCGCGTTGAACGGCATGACGGCCAGGAACACCATCGTGGTGCCGTGCATGGTGAAGAGCGCGTTGAAGGTCTCCGCGCTGACCACGTGGGCGCCGGGGGTGGCGAGCTGCAGCCGGATGATGAGCGCCTCGATGCCACCGATCAGGAAGAAGACGAAGGCGCTGATCCCGTACAGGATGCCGATCCGCTTGTGGTCGACGGTGGTGATCCAGCTCCACACGCCGGTCGCCGCGGGCGCGTGGGCGCCGGCGGCGGTCGGCACGGCGTGCTGGAACGCGGCGCCCCGGGTCGCCATTGCTATCGCCCCCTGCCCCGCCGGCCGGTACTCGCGCCCGCGGTATGCGTCATCGTCATTTCAGGCTCACAAGGTAGGTGGCGAGCGCCTTCGCCTCCGCCTCGGTCATCGGCACCGCCGGCATCTTCGCGCCCGGCTTCATCACCGTCGGCATGCGGATCCACGCCGTCACGTTCTCCACGGTGTTGGGAAACATTCCGGCGGCCAGCGTCTGGCGGCTGCCGAAGTGCGTGAGGTCGGGTCCGAGGGCTCCCGCGGACACGCCCTTGATGGTGTGGCAGCCCACGCACGCGCTCTTCGTGAACACGCCCTTGCCCTCGGCCGCGGCCCCGGCCGGCTCGCCCGGCGTCGCCTTCTGAGTGGCGACCCACTTCTCGAAATCGGCCGGGCGGTCGACGATGACCCGCATCGCCATGTTCGCGTGCGACGTCCCGCAGTACTCGGCGCACTGCCCCGGGTAGTCGCCCGGCGTGTCCGGCGTGAACGTGATGCGGTTCACCCGCCCGGGAACGACGTCGCGCTTGCCCCCGAGCTGCGGCACCCAAAAGCTGTGGATGACGTCCGGTCCTTCGAGGCGCAGCGAGACGGTGCGGCCCACGGGCACGTGCAGCTCGTTGGCCGTCACCAGCTCGAGTGACGGATAGCGGAACTCCCACCACCACTGCTTGCCGAGCACCTGGATCTCGAGCGCGCCCGGCTTGGGCGGCGCCTGCGTGCGGAAGATCACCTGCATCGTCGGGATCGCGATCACCAGCAAGATCAGCGCGGGCAGGATCGTCCAGCTGATCTCCAGCAGCGAGTGGCCCGCGATCTGCCGGGGCAAGGGCGCGCCCGGACGGTCGCGATAGCGGAAGAGGATCCACGCGAGCAGCCCGATGACGACGGAGCCGATGATGACCGTGGCCCAGGTGACGATGCCGTAGAGGTAGAGGGTCGAGCGGGCCAGGTCCGAGCGGCCGGTCAGCGTCGACATCGGCCCGTCCCACGCGCAACCCCCCGCCAGCATGGCGACGGCCAGTGGCACGGAGACCGGGGGACGGCCGGGGGCGGGACGCGTCACGCAGGAGACAATAGCGGCCGCCTTTTCCATCCGCAAGCTTCTCCTGCGTGGGTCCGACCCCCTCACGCGCTCGGCGCTGCCGGCTGCCGCGTTCGGCACTGGAGCTGCCGCGTTCGCCGCCCGGCTCACGCGCTGGCCAGGGCCAGCAGCGTGCCGAGCAGGACGTTTGCCCCCCGCTCGATGGCCGCGTCGTCGCTCGTTTCGTCGATCCGGTGACTTCGTCCACCGCGCGAGGGGATGAAGAGCATCCCCGAGTCGGTGATGGCCGTGAGGTTTTGCGCGTCGTGGCCGGCGGCCGAGTACATCCGCTGCGTCCCCAGCCCCAGGTCCGCGCAGACGCTCGCGATGGCCTCCTGCACGCGCGGCGCGCAGGGCGCCGGCCGCGTCGCCGACATCGGCTGGACGTCGACCGTGATCTCGCGGCTCCGGGCCACGTCATTGGCCAGCGCCGCGGTCTGCCCGGCCAGCGTCTCCAGCACCGCGGGATCCGGGTCGCGCATCTCGTGAACGAGCTCCGCGCGCCCGGGGACGATGTTGCTCGCGCCCGGATGCACGTGCACGACGCCGAAGTTGGTGACGCTGCGCCCGCTGCCCTGCTTGACCACCAGCTCGCGCGCCTTGAGCGCGAAGTCGGCGGCGGCGAGGAAGGCGTCACGGCGACGCTCCATCGGCGTGGTGCCGGCGTGGTCGGCCTGGCCGTGGAAGATCAGGCGAGAGCGGCGCACGCCGACGATCGCCTCCACGATGCCGATGGGGATTCCCGCTTCCTCCAACCGTGGCCCTTGCTCGATGTGCAGCTCGAGGTACGCCGCGACGGCGCCGTCCGGCGCCCGGGCCTCGGGCGCGCGCATGGCGTCGAATCCGGCACGCGCCATCGCGTCCACCAGGCGCTCGCCGTCCACCGCCGCCATGTCGGGGAGACCTGCCACGTCGAGGCTGCCGCAGAACGCGCGGGAGCCGAAGAGGCTGCCGTAGCGGCCTTCCTCGTCGCTCCACGCCGCCACCACGAGCGGTCGGTGGTGAGCCGCGCCGGCTTCGCGCACGCGCTCGAGGCACTCGAGGCCGGCGATGACGCCGAGCGCACCGTCGAGGGTCCCGCCTTCGGGAACCGTGTCGATGTGCGAGCCGGTGAGGACGACGGGATTGGCGGCCGCGAAGCTGCGCACGCCGAGGCCGCCGAAGATGTTGCCGGCGGGATCGACCCATCCCTGAAGGCCGGCGCTCTTGATCTCGCCGAGGAGCCAGGCGCGTGCCTCCTCGTGGGCGGGGCTCCACGCCGACCGCGTGACGCCGCCACCGGGCAGTGCGCCGAAACGGCTTAACGCGCGGAGGCGCGACGTGAGCCGAGCCATCGAAATGGTCAGCACCCGGGGAGTATAAGCCTTGACTTCCCCAGAGCCGCCTTCCTACAATGAACCGCGGTTCAGTCTCGTTGAACCCCACCCGTCAGGAGGGGCCATTGGACTTCTCTCTCACGCCAGAACAGAAAGCATTTCGCGAGCACGTCCGCGCTTGGCTCGAGGCCAACATGCCGCGCGAGTGGACCCGCCGCGTGATGGCGAGCTCCGACGTCCCCCGTCCCGAGGCGTACGACTTCCTTCGCGGCTGGCAACGCACGCTGTCGGAGGCCGGGTTCATCGGTCTGACCTGGCCGAAGGAGTGCGGTGGCGGCGGTCTCACCTTCATGGAGGAGCTCATTCTCCACGAGGAGATGGCGCTCGCAAAGGCGCCGCCGATCCTCAACGTGCTGGGCGTCGGCATGGCCGGCCCCACGATCATCGCGTACGGCACGGAGGAGCAGAAGCAGCGCTATCCGGCGAAGATCCTGTCGTGCGAGGAAATCTGGTGCCAGGGCTATTCTGAGCCCAACGCCGGCTCCGATCTCGCGGCGCTGCAGACGCGCGCGGTCAAGGACGGCGAGCACTGGGTCATCAACGGCCAGAAGGTCTGGACGTCGCTCGCCCACATCGCCGACTTCATGATGCTGCTCGCGCGGACCGATCCCCAAGCGCCCAAGCACAAGGGCATCACCTACTTCCTGCTCGACATGAAAACCCCGGGCGTCACCGTGAAGCCGCTGCGCCAGATCACCGGCGATCCGGAATTCAACGAGGTCTTCTTCGACAACGTGCGCGTGCACGAGTCGCAGGTGCTCGGCGGCGTCAACAATGGCTGGACGGTGGGCATGACCACGCTCATGTTCGAGCGCCTCGCCCTCGGGTTCGGACTGCAAGTGCGGCTGCGCATCGCGATGGACGGCCTCGTCGAGATGGCGCGTCGCATGGAGAAGCACGGTCGCGCCGTCACCAAGGACCCGGTGACGCGCCAGAAGCTCGCCCAGCTCTGGATCGATACCGAGTGCTTGAAGTACACGGGCGCCCGCGCCATCACCAAGCTCTTGCGCGGTGAGCTGCCGGGGCCGGAAGCGTCGACCGGCAAGATCACGTGGGTCGACACTCATCAGCGCATGCAGGAGCTCGCCATGGAGCTCCAGGGACCATACTCTCAGCTCACGCGCGGCACCGACTGGGCGGTGGAGGGCGCGCTCTGGCAGTACACGTTCTTGAGGTCGCGCGCCAACTCCATCGAGGGCGGCACCACCGAGGTGCAGAAGAACATCATCGGCGAGCGCGTGCTCGGACTCCCCAAGGGTTAGACCGGGCCGCGGAGAGAGACCCATGGACTTCGGCTTCAGCCCGGAACAGGAAATGCTCCGCGCCACCGCGCGGAAGTTCTTCGAGAACGAGTGCCCCTCCACTTTCGTCCGCACGATGATGGAAACGCCGGCCGGCACCACCGACGAGTTCTGGACCAAGCTCGCCGAACAGGGCTGGCTCGGGCTCGTGTACCCGGAAGAGTTCGGCGGCACCGGCCTCGGCTTCGTCGATCTCACCGTGCTCATGGAGGAGATGGGGCGCGTGGTCATGCCGAGCCCGTTCTTCGCCACGCTGCTCGGTGGCCTCGCCCTCCAGGAAGCCGGCTCGGCCGCCCAGAAGAAGGAGTGGCTGGGCCGGATCGCCGCCGGTGAGGCGAAGACCACGCTGGCGTGGACGGAGCCGAGCGCGCGCTGGGACGCCGCCGGCATCGCGACGAGCGCGAAGAAGGCCGGCGGTGGCTACGTGCTCTCGGGCACCAAGCTCTTCGTCCTCGACGCCCACCTCGCCGACGTGCTGGTGATCGTCGCGCGTACCCAGGAGAGCGCGCGCCCCGAGGATGGCGTCGGCCTGTTCCTCGTTCCCAAGGGCGCCCGCGGCCTCAAGACGACCCTGCTCCCGACGATGGATCAAACCCGCAAGCTCTGCGAAGTGGTGCTGGACAACGTGTCGGTGCCCGCGAGCGACGTTCTCGGCAATCCCACCGGCGGCTGGGCGCCCCTCGCCCGCGTGCTGGAGCGCGCGACGGTCGCGCTCTGCGCGGAGATGTGCGGCGGCGCGCAGAAGGTCCTCGAGATGACCACGGAGTACGCGAAGATCCGCGTCGCCTTCGGCAAGCCCATCGGCTCCTACCAGGGTGTGAAGCACAAGGCGGCCGACATGCTGGTGGACGTCGAGAACGCCAAGTCGCTCACGTACTACGCGGCGTGGGCGGTCGACGAGAACGTGCCCGAGGCGGCGCTGGCCGCGTCGATGGCCAAGGCGTACGTCTCCGACGCCTACCGCAAGGTGTCGGGCACCGGCATCCAGCTCCACGGTGGCATCGGGTTCACGTGGGAGCACGACCTGCACCTCTACTTCAAGCGCGCCAAGGCCTGCGAGTTCACCTTCGGCGATGCGACGTATCACCGGGAGCGGGTCGCCCAGCTGATCAACCTCTGAGATCGAGCGGCTGCCCGTCCAGGTCTTCGGCCCGCTCGATTGTGATGAGCACGCATGGTCGCTCCTCGCAGTCGTGCTCGGAAGTTCACCGTCGAGATGTCCCGTGGGCCCGGGGGAATAGTAACTCCAACGACGCCTTGACCACCGGGGACGTCTCGCCTGGGTTGCGGACATGGCCGCGGCGCGGGGATACGACCCGGTCCCGCGGACGAGGAGGCTCAATAGTGTTGCCCACTCACGGCCGGTACGCGTACTCCAGCATCGTCTCGCGTCCTGACTACACGTGGCCGGGCGGCCAGCGCCTG
This sequence comes from Methylomirabilia bacterium, assembly GCA_041492755.1. Taxonomy (GTDB): domain Bacteria; phylum Methylomirabilota; class Methylomirabilia; order Rokubacteriales; family CSP1-6; genus JBGPXN01. Next base: position 16,087 of record JBGPXN010000065.1, read on the forward strand.
GCCGTCTACGTGGCCGTGAACATCGAAGCGTTCGGCTTCGGCGTCGGCAAGGGCGCTGCCATCGCGCCACCCGACCAGGCGCAGAGCCACAGCGTCTTCAGCTGGCGCGACTACGGCAACCGCGTCGGCATCTGGCGTCTCTTCGAGCTGTTCGACGAGCTCGGCATTCCCGCCGAGGCCCAGATGAACACGGCGATCTACGACGTCTGTCCCGACATCCCGGCCCGGCTGCGCAAGCGCGGCGACGAGATCCTCGGGCACGGCATCACCAACTCGGAGGAGCAGGGGCACCTGCCCGAGGACCGGGAGCGCGAGCTGATCGCCGACGTCACGGCGAAGATCACCAGGCAGGAAGGCGCTCCGCCCGTCGGATGGATGAGCCCGTGGCTCTCCAACAGCGCGGTCACGCTCGATCTCCTCAAGGAAGCCGGCTACCGCTACGTGATGGACTGGACGATGGACGACCAGCCCGTCTGGGTGAAGACGCGCTCGGGCCCGATCCTCGCGATGCCCTATCCGATCGAGGTCAACGACACGCGCGGCATCATCTGGTACCACTACACCTCGGCCGAATTCGCCGACGCGATCGTCGACCAGTTCGACGAGATGCTGGCCCAATCCGAGCGCCAGCCCCTCGTCTGTCCGATCTCGCTCCACCCCTTCGTCATGGGACGGCCGTATCGCATCCGGCAGCTCCGCCGCGCCCTCGCCCACGTCGCGCGTCACGCCGATCGCGTCTGGGTCACGCGGCCGCGCGACATCTGCGCGCACATTGAAGCGTTGCCAAAAGGCGTCGTCCCCGGGAGCGCGGACCTCGGCCGCCTCGGCTAGGGTTTCCGGCTCGAATGCCGGACCGGACGTGATCCGTGACGGGGTACGCGCAATCCGGGCGCTGCTGGAAGGCGCCGCGCGTTTGAAAGCCTGGTCGGGGCGAAAGGGACGCTGATGGCGACCAAGGACATCCTCTGCTGCTTCGCGGTGCACTGCGACTGCGTGGCCGGCTGGCTCGGATCGTACGGCGGCGAGGATTCGCCGGCGGACATCTCGCGCGGCATGTTCGCGGGCGAGGTGGGGATTCCGCGGTTGCTGACGCTGTTCGAGCGACGCAACATCACGACCAGCTTCTTCATCCCCGGCCACACGATCGAGACCTTTCCGGAGCAGTGCGCGATGGTGGTCGCCGCGGGCCACGAGATCGGGTTGCACGGCTACACCCACGAGAACCCGATCTCCATGACGCGGGAGCAGGAAGACGCCGTGCTCGCGCGGTGCATCGAGCTGATCGTCACGCTGTCGGGGCGGCGCCCGCGGGGGAGCATCGCGCCCTGGTGGGAGTTCAGCGCGGCCAGCGCCGAGCTGCTGCTCCGGCACGGGATCGTGTACGACCACAGCCTCTTTCACCACGACCACCAGCCCTACTACCTGCGCGTGGGCGACACCTGGACGAAGATCGATTACACGAAGCATCCGAGCGCGTGGATGAAGCCTCTCGTGCGGGGGACGCCGACCTCGCTGATCGAGATCCCCGCGAGCTGGTATCTCGACGACCTGCCCCCGATGATGTTCATCAAGACGGCGCCCAACAGCCACGGCTTCGTCAGCCCCCGGCACCTCGAGGAGCTGTGGCGCGATCAGTTCGACTGGGTCTATCGCGAATACGACTACGCGGTATTCCCGATCGCCATCCATCCGGACGTCTCGGGCCGGCCCCAGGTCTTGCTGATGCTCGAGCGCCTGATCGACCACATGAGCCGGCATCCCGGGGTACGCTTCGTCACCATGGCCGAGATGGCGGACGACTTCGCCCGCCGCTCGCCGCCCGCTGTCCCACGCCCGGACGCGCGCTGAACACCGCGCCCGGCTATACTCGCCCCGCCATGGCGATCACCGACCGCTACGGACTGCCGGTCACGACGTCGTCGCCCGTCGCCGCCGAGCGCTTCCAGGCCGGCATGGACAGGCTGCTGTCGTACGGTGCCGGCGCCGACCAGTGGTTTGCGGCGGCCCTGCACGCCGACGACCGGCTGGCCGTCGCGCACGCGGGGGTCGCGCTCCTTGCCCTGGCCCAGGGCGACGCGGTGACGGCGCGCGCGGCCGCCGGCCGGGCGCGCGAGACCGTCGCCGGCGCGACCCGGCGTGAGCGGCAACACGTCGAGGCGTTGAGCGCCCTCATTGCCGGGGAGACCGCGCGCGGACTCGCCCTGGTGGACGAGCACGTCGGGGAATTCCCGCGCGACGCCTTGCTCGTCAACCAGGCCGGAAGCGCCATCGGGTTCGCCGGCGGTAGCGACCGCGAGCAGCAGCGCATGGCGTTCCTCGAGGGCCTGGCCCCCGCCTACGGCGACGACTGGTGGTTCCAGTCGGCGCTGGCGTTCACCTACCACGAGATGGACCGGTTCGAGGAGTCGCGGCGCCTGTCGGAGCGCTCGCTCGATCAGTGCCCGGGCAATGCCAACGCGAGCCACAACATCGCGCACATCCACTTCGAGACCGTCGACAACGAGGCGGGCGCGGCCTTCCTGGAAGGATGGCTGGCCGGCTACGACCCGCGCGCGTCGTTCCACTGCCACCTGGCCTGGCACCTGGCGATGTTCGAGTTGCACTGCGGCCGCTATGCGAGCGCGCTCGAGATCTTCCGGCGCGACATCCTGGGCGCGGTGAATCCGAGGCTGGCGATGATCGACGGCTCGGCGCTCTTGTGGAGGTTCCGGCTCGACGGCTGGGACGAGCAACGCCTGGCGTGGCGGCCGCTCGCCGACCTCGCCGGGCGGGTCTCGCGGCCGGGTTTCGTGTTCGGCGAGATCCACGCGGCGCTCGCCTACGCCTCCTGTGGCGACCAGACCGCGCTCGCGAAGCTGATCGATGGCCTGCGGGCTCTGGACGCAAAGGGACATCCGATCGCGGGCACGGTGGCGTTGCCGCTGGTGCAGGGGACGGCGGCGTTCGTGGCCGGCGACCACGCCACGGCGCTGAACCACTTCGAGCCCGTCGAGGGCGAGATGCATCGCGTCGGCGGCAGCCACGCCCAGTGGGAGCTGTTCGAAGAAACGATGGTGGCGTGCTATCTCGAGCTCGAGCGCTACGACGACGCCATCCGCCTCGTACGCCGGCGCCTGCAGCGCCGCCCGTCGCCGCGCGATCTCCGCTGGCTCGACCGCGCGAAGGCCGGGCTCACCGGGTGATCTGTCGTGAACGACGAGCCTGGCGTCACACGCACTGCGCGCGGTCGGGCCGTTGCGACTCCGCCACGCGCTGGTCCTGGCCGAAGATCGTCCGCTTGAAGGCCTGGATCACCTCGTCGGGCTGCTCCAGGTTGTAGTTCCGGACGCTTCGCGCGAGGCGGCCTCGAACGTGCTGCGGATCGCCATCGCGACGGTGCAGGCATTTGTGCGCGGCGAACGGCTGCACGTCGTCAACGGCGTATAGTCCGGCGTGCGTTCATGGAGTCCGATGCTCAGGTCGGCAAGATCGTCGTGCGCGTCTGAGGTAGGTCGCCGCTCGCGGATCAGCTCATCGCTCGCGCATCATCACGACTCGGAGGATTTCATGGGATGGAGTTGGATCGCGCTCGCGCGCGTTGCCTTGACGGCGGTCGTCCTTGCCAGTCCGCTCACGGGATGGGGGCAGTCGGTTCCGGCGCCTCCGCCGGGTAGCGGCGCCGGCGGTCAGGGGCTCACGTGGACGGCGCCGGAGGGATGGACCGCGGAGACGCCGTCGTCGTCCATGCGCCGGGCCCAGTACCGCATCGCCGGGCCCGGCGGCCCGGCGGAGTGCGTCGTGTTCTACTTCGGGCCCGGCCAGGGTGGTGACGCGCAGTCGAACGTGTCGCGCTGGGCGGGGCAGTTCCGGCGCCCGGACGGCAAACCCGTGGGCGACGCGCTCAAGACGCGCGAGGTCACGGTCGGGAGCACGCGGGTCGTCTTGGTCGAGCTGACCGGCACCTACACGGGCGGCATGGGCCGCGCACCCACGGGACCCGAACGCCCGGACTACATGCTGCTGGGCGCCATCGCCGACGGCCCGGACGCGAAGTGGTTCTTCCGTGCGACCGGACCGCGGACGACGATCGAGCCCCAGCGTGCGGCGTTCGAGCGAATGATCCGCTCGATCAAGCGCGGCACCTAACGCGACGGCACGCGGCTGGAAGCGCAGGCACGTGGAGGCAACCATGCGTGGAACATTTCGCTACGGAATCCTGATGGGGAAGAACCCGAGCTGGATCGAGAGCGTGGATCGTCCATGAGCGTGGCGCGGTGCCGAGCGTCGTAGCGCGGTGGCGATCCGTGTCGTCCGCCTCGGAACGCCCCGCGCGAAGGACGAGGGCCTGCGGCTGGGCACGGTGCGGCGGCCGCCGCGCGGCGTGCGAAAAGAGGACTACGCGAGGCGGGACTACTTCGACGTGTGGCTCCCGGAGCTCGCGCCGAGCTCCGAGCTGGTGAGCTGGGCCCTCTCGACGCCGTTCACGGATCCGCGGTGGGCCCGTTACGTGAAGAGCTACCGCCGCGAGATGCAGGCGCCCGAGCGCCGGCGGGCCCTCGAGCTCCTGGCCCGGCTATCCGGCCAGACGAACTTCTCGGTGGGCTGTTACTGCGAGCGTGAAGACCGGTGTCATCGCTCGATCTTGCGAGAGCTCCTGGCCGAGCATGGCGCCGACCTCGCCTCCGATGCCCCGTGATTTTCGCGTGGGATGCCTTCTCGTCCCGGATCGTACGAACGCGGACACCCGGTGTCGCGGGGCCAACACTCGCGCGCCCGACCGTCCGCCGAAACACGCGAAAAGCGCGTGGTCCGCGAGTGGCGCGTCTCTTGCTCGACTGCGACCGGCGGCGCGCCCGTTCGCGCCAGGAGAGCGTATGGTCCTCAACGTCCTGAGCCGCTTCTTCACGCGCGATCTCGCGATCGATCTCGGCACCGCGAACACGCTGGTGTTCGCGCGCGGCGAGGGCATCGTGCTCGACGAGCCGTCGATCGTCGCCGTTCGTGCCGCCGACAGCACACTGGTGGCCGTCGGCACCGCCGCCAAGGCGATGCTGGGTCGCACACCGGGGAACGTCTCCGTGGTGCGCCCGCTCAAGGACGGCGTCATCGCCGATCTGCGGATGGCCCAGACGATGCTCCACGCCTTCATCGCCCGCGCGCACGGTCGGGAACGGACGCGCCTGAAGTCGCGGGTGGTGGTCGGGGTGCCGTCGGGTATCACGCAGGTCGAGCGGCGCGCCGTGCGCGAATCCGCGCTCCATGGCGGCGCGCGCGAGGTGTATCTGGTCGTCGAGCCGGTGGCGGCGGCCATCGGCGCCGGCCTGCCGATCTCCGAGGCGGGAGGCAACCTCATCGTGACGATCGGCGGCGGCACCACCGAGGTGGCGGTGCTCTCGCTCTCCGGCGTCGTCCACTGTGAGTCGCTGCGCACGGCCGGCGACGAGATGGACGAAGCCGTCGCTCAGTACGTGCGCAAGCACCACAATCTGCTCATCGGCGAGCGGCAGGCCGAGGCGGTGAAGCTCGCGCTGGGCTCGGCGTGCCGGGTCGACGACGAGTCGCGCAAGATGATCGTGAAGGGCCGCGACCTCGTCTCGGGCTTCCCGAAGACGATCACGGTCACCGAGGAGGAGATCCGTGAGGCGCTTCGCGAGCCGGTGACCGCGATCGTGCACACCGTGCGCGCGTGCCTCGAGCGGACGCCGCCCGAGCTCGCGGCCGACATCGTGGAGAGGGGCATCGTGATGTCGGGCGGCGGCGCGCAGCTGCGCGGCCTCGATCAGCTCCTGCGCCTCGAGACGGGCCTGGCCGTTACCATCGCCGACGATCCGCTGACCTGCGCGGTGCGCGGCATCGGCAGGATGCTCGACGAGATCGAGCTGCTCAGGAAAGTCGCCATCCCCAGCTAATTTCTCCAGTGAGCCCTCGCGGTGGATCGCGTCCACGGGGCAGCCCACCAGGCAATACGGATCGGCGCAGGACCGGCAGGTGCCGGCCACGAGGTACTTGTCGAATCGCAGGCCCTCGTGGACCTGGCGGGTGACGCCGTCGTGGGTGTCGGCGCACGCCTTGACGCACTGATCGCAGCGCGTGGACGCCTCGAGGTCCAGCACGAGAAGCTTCTGGGTTCCGCCGCAGGACGTACAGCCGCGCCCGTTCAGCCCCCCTTGAGCCGCGGGTCGAGCAGGTCGCGGAGCGCGTCGCCGAGCATGTTGAAGCCGAACACCGCGAGCGAGAGCGCGATGGCCGGCCACAGCGCGAGCCAGGGGGCCCGGTACATGTGGTCGAGGCCCGCCAGCGAGAGCATCCCACCCCACGTCGGATAGGGCGGCGGCACGCCGAGCCCGAGGAACGACAGGCTCGCCTCGATCAGGATCACGGTGGAGAGCCCGGTCGTGGCCACGACGATGATCGTCGGCACGATGTTGGGCAGGATGTGGGTGACCGTGATCCGCAGATGCCCCGAGCCCATCGCCCGCGCGCCCTCGACGTACGTGTGCTCCTTGATCGACAGCGCGACGCTCCGCACGATGCGCGAGTTCTGGATACCGAAGGCGAATCCGAGCACGAGGGTGATGTTGACCACGCTCGGCCCCAGCAGCGACATGATCGACATGAGGATCAGCAGGCCGGGAAAGGCCATCCAGGCGTCGACCACGCGCTGGAGGAGCAGATCGACACGGCCACCCCAGTACGCGGAGAAGATGCCGAGCACGGTGGCGAGGACGCTGCCGAGCGTCACCGCGCCGAAGCCCACGTAGAGTGAGATGCGCGCGCCGTAGAGGATCCGCGTCAGCATGTCGCGGCCGAGCTGGTCGGTGCCGAGCCAGTGCGCGGCGTTCGCGGGGACGAAGCGCTCGCGGAGGTTCGTCTCGGAGAATCCGTACGGCGTCAGCACGCCGGCGAGGACGGCGCCGAGGAGCATGGTCAGCACGATCACGCCACCGATGGTGCCGAGCGGCTTCCTCCGGAGCATCCGCACCCAGACGTCCGTGTACCACGGCCGGGTGCGCGGCAGCGCGCGGACGTCGAGGCGGAGCGGGCGGGTGGACGCGGGGGCGATGGTGGCCATGCCGTCACCTACCGGTAGCGAATGCGCGGGTCCAGGAACGCATACGAGAGATCGACGAGGAGGTTCAGGCCGACGACCATCGTCGCGACGATCAGGTTCACCGACTGCACGACCGGATAGTCCAGGCGCGTGAGCGCCTCGAAGAAGAAGAGGCCGACGCCGGGGAGGCGGAAGATCGCCTCGATGATCACCGAGCCGCTGATGTAGAGCGGCATCTGGAGCCCGACCAGGCTCACGACCGGAATCAGCGCGTTCTTCAGGGCGTGTCGCAGCACGATCGCCCGCTCGGGCAGCCCCTTCGACCACGCCGTGCGGATGTAATCTTGCCGGAGCACCTCGAGCAGGGCCGACCGCATGATGCGCATGATCGGGCCCGCACGCGTCACGCCGAACACGAGGGCCGGCACGCTGAAGATCTTGAGGTTGGCGAGTGGGTCCGTGGTGAACGGCACGTAGGTCCACACCGGCGTCCACTTGAAGTAGATCGACGGGAGGACGACGACGAGCACGGCGAGACCGAAGTACGGGACCGACAGGGCCAGGATGGCGAGCACGCGCCCGACGTAGTCGGAGAGCGTGTCCTGCCGGACCGCGGAGATGATCCCGACCAGGATGCCGATCACCACGGACACGACGATGGTGAGCGCGGCGAGCTCGAGCGTCACCGGGAACCGATGGACGAACTCTTCGAGGATCGGCTGGCGGGTCCAGTAGGAGCTGCCGAAGTCGCCGCGCAGGACGATGCCGCCGACCCAGTCGAGGTACTGCGCGTAGGCGGGGCGGTCGAGTCCGAGCTCCTTGCGGAGGGCTTCGACCGTCGGCGCGTACGCCTGCCCCTCCACCATGCGGATCACGACGTCGCCCGGCATGAACCGCATCAGCGAGAACACGATCACGCTCACGAGGACCAGCGTCGGCACCGCGAGCGCCAGCCGGCGG
>JBGPXN010000204.1:0-8006 GCA_041492755.1 Methylomirabilia bacterium
ATGAAGCCTTCGGCCGTTCACTCACGAGGCGGGACAGTCCCCACGGGATCCTTTAGAACCGGATGGGTATGGAATGGTCCTCATCCCCGCGAGCTCGGTGACACCTTCACTACGCGGAGATCATATAGGGGTATGGGGGGCCATGTCGGGGCCCCCCATGTACTCATTATCATTCTTTCACCGCGCCCGCGAGCAGCCCGCGCACCAGCGCCCGCTGCAGGACGACGACGATCAGCAGCGGCGGCAGGCTCGCCAGCATCGACGCCGCCGCGATGTCCCCCCACGGGACCTCGAAGACACCCGGAAAGAGGGCGAGCGCGACGGGCGCCGTGCGACTGGCCTCGGTGGCGGTGAACGTGTAGGCGAAGAGGAACTCGTTCCAGCTCGACAGGAACGCCAGCAGTCCGGCCGACGCCACCCCGGGCGCCAGCAGCGGGAGGAGCACCCAGCGGAACATCGCCAGCCGCCCCGCCCCGTCGATGGCGGCGGACTCCTCCAGCGCCCGCGGGATCTCCCGGATGAAGCCGGACAGCAGCCACACGGTCAGGGGCAGCGCGAACGACGTGTGGGTGAGCACGAGCGCGGTCCACGTGTCGCGCAACCCGAGCGCGCGCAGTATCAGATAGAGCGGGCTGACGGTGGCGATCTGGGGCAACGCGGTGCTGGCGACGATGGCCAGGAGCATCGCGCTGCGGCCGGGCACCGGCAGCCGCGCGAGCGCGTAGGCGGCGGGCAGGCCGAGGGCCAGCGCCACCAACGTGGTCAGGGCCGCCACCCCGAAGCTGTTCCAGAGCGCCTGCGGCATCACGCTCTGCTCGAACACGACGCGATAGTGCTCGAGGGTGAATCGCGTCGGCAGCAGCGGCGGCACCCGGAGCAGCTCGGATTCCGGCTTGAACGACGTCAGCAGTTGCCAGAAGAACGGCCCCGCGTACGCGGCGAGCGCCGCCAGCACGAGCCCGTCCCGGAGCCGGCCGGCGCGGGTCACGCGTGCGCGTCCTCCGCGCGCAGCAGTCTCAGGTAGGCCCAGGCCGTCGCCATCACGAGCGCGAACACGACGACGCCGAGGGCGGCGCCGAAGCCGAGCTGGAGCATCTGGAAGAGACCACGGTAGGCGTAGATCGTCAGCGTCTCCGTCGTCCCGGCCGGACCGCCGCCCGTCAGCACGAACATGACGTCGAAGGCGCGCAGGGCATCCAGCGTGCGGAAGAGCACGGCGATGGTGAGCACCCGACGGAGCATGGGCAGGGTGATCTGAAAGAACGTCGCCAGGCGGCCCGCGCCGTCGACTTGCGCCGCTTCGTAGACCTCCCGCGGGATGCCGAGGAGCCGCGCGTAGGCGAGGAGCGCCACGAACGGCAGCGTCCGCCACACGTCGGCGAGGATGACCGCGGGCAGGGCGAGCGCCGCGTCGCCGAGCCAGTTGTACCCCCGGCCGCCGAGCAGGACGTTGAGGAGCCCGGCCGTGGGGTGATAGAGCCACTCGAAGAGCTTGGCCGTCACCACGCTCGGCATGGCCCACGCCAGCAGCAGCAACGAGAAGGCGACGTGCCGGGCGCGGCGCTGACCGACGAGCGCCTGCGCCACGAGCACGCCGAGCACCAGCTCGAGCGCGACCGACACGATCGTGAAGACCAGTGTCGTGCGGGTCGCGTTCCAGAAGCGCGAGTCACCGGCGAGGAACACGTAATGGCTCAGGCCGGTGAAGCGCGCGACGTCGAAGATGGGGATTCGCTCCTGGAGCGACAGCCACACCACCCACACGCCGGGATAGACGGTGAGCGCCGCGAGCACGACCATGGTCGGGGCGGTCAACAGCAGGCCCTGCCGGCGGTCGGCTCGCTGGCGCCGCGTCATCGTCGCGAGGCCATGAAGTAATCGAGGCGGCGTCGCGCGTCGGCGATCGCGCGCGCCGGGGGCTTGAGGCCGACGAGCACCGCGGACACCTCGGGCTGTACGGTCGCCGACAGCAGGAGGTAGGACGGCGTCACCGGCCGGGGCCGGCCGGCGAGCATGAGGTCGTGAATCCGGGGCAGCCACGGGTTGCGCGCGACCAGCGCCGGTTCGTGGTAGAGCGCCGTGCGCGCCGGATACACCGTCGCCCTCACCAGCGCGCGCTCGGCGGGCTCGCTGGTGAGGAACCGCGCGAGCGCGACCGCGAGGTCCGGGTGGGCGGTGCTGCGGGCGACGCCGAGATGCGCGCCGCCGGTGGAGCCCGCGCCGGGGCCGCCGGGACCGGCGGGCAGGGGCGCGATGCCGACGCGGCCCCGCACCGGCGAGTCCGGCGCTTCGACCAGATCCAGCACGTACGGCCAGTTGCGCAGGAAGATCGCGTGGCCGTCGCCGAAGGCGCGGCGCGAGAGCTCCTCGTCGGCGGCCGTCGTCCACGCGGGACTCACGCCGGTCTCGATGAGCCGGCGGAGGAAGCCCAGGGCCTGCGCGGCGCGGTCGGGATCGGGAAAGGCGCGCCCGTCGGCGCCGAGGACGTCGGCGCCGTACGCCCACAGCGCCTCCAGGGCGTTGACCACCATGCCCTCGTACTGCTTGCCCTGCCAGAGGTAGCCGTCGAGCCGGGGATCGCGCTCACTGGCGCGGATCTGGCCGACCTGATCGACGAGCTCGTCCCACGTCCGGGGCGGGCGAAGACCGTACCTGGCGAGCAAGTCCGTCCGGTAATAGAGGAGGCCGACGTTCATGTTCCACGGGAATGCCCAGGTGCGACCGCCCCAGGTCGCCGCGGCGACGGCCGAGGGAAAGTACGGCGCCAGCTCGTGCGGCGGGACGCGATCCGTCAAATCGAGGAGCCAACCCGCGCGCGCGAACTCGGGCACCCAGATGACGTCGAGCATCATGACGTCGAACCCGGCGTTGCGTCCCTCGAGGTTGATCACGAAGAACTGGTGCTGCTCGTCGGAGCCCCACGGCAACGCCTCGCTGCGCACGCGGACGCCGGGATGCGCGGCTTCGAACTCGCGCAGCAGGGGGGGAAACGGATCGGCGGGCCCCAGGATCCGCGCGTGCTTGAGCACCAGCGTGATCGGCCCCCGCTCCGCCGGCCGCTCGGCGCAACCGGCGGAGAGGAGCAGAACGAAGAGGACCTTGACGAGCGCCGTCGCGCGTCCGCTCATCGCGTGGCGAGCGGGGCCGAACGCGCGATCAGCTCCGGATCCCGGCCAGATATTCCAGCGTGGTGATCACGGCGGCCAGGTCCTCGCCGCCGTGTCCGGCCGCCGACGTCGCCGTGCAGAGCTGAGCGGCGACGCTGGTGAGCGGCAGCGGCATGCCGAGCCGGGCCGCCTCGTCGAGCATCAGGCGGAAGTCTTTCAGATAGAGATCGAGCCGGATGTGCGGATCGAAGCGGTGGCTCACCATCATGATTCCGATCTTTTTCATGGAGGGGAACCGTAGCATATCTCTCCGGACGGGGGTCGGGCCGCGTACTGAGGTGTCCTCCCGGAGCGTCCAGGCCCCGGGCATCGCGGCGGAGTATAGCCCTGGCACATTGACACCCGCGCGGGCGCGCCAGTATCCTCCCGTCATGCCGCGAGAGTCGCATCTCGACACGCTCATGAAAAAGCTGTTGCGGACGATCGAAGTTTCGCTGGAAGCGACCGAGGCGGCGCGCGACGCCGTTCAGGAAATCCTGCGCCGCGGCGCCGATACCGGCATCTTCTTCACCCGCGCGCGCGGCCGCGGCAACCCGTCGTTCGAGCTCACCGCTCAGGACAAGGAATTCCTGCGCGCGGTGTCCATCCGGCCGGAGCGGTGATCGTGCGGGCCGCTTTGTACCTGGTCTGGGCCGTGATGCTGGTCGTGCTGCTGTTGCCGCTGCTGCGTCGCGGTTCCCTGAAGACCGGGCGGCGGCCGGCGCTCGGCGGCGAGCTGGTGAAGGACCCCGTGTGCCAGACCTACATCGTCCGCGCGCGGGCCGTGCAGAGGAGCGCGGGCGGCGAGCTGCGGTACTTCTGCAGCCCGGAATGCGCGCGCCGGTACGCCGGCCCGGCCTGACGGACCGCTCCACTCCGCATCCGGTCCCGTTCCGTGAGCCGGCATCCCGATCCCTACCGCGAGGTCGACGCCCAGGCCGATCCCAGCAAGCTGCTGGAGAGTCTGGAGGTCCGTGCGCGCACGCCGAGTCACGCGCGGCTCCGCCGGCGTTTCTTGAGATTCGTGCCGATTCGCCGCGGTGACGACGTCCTCGAGGTGGGCTGCGGGACCGGTCCGATCCTTCGCGACCTCATCACGCTCGTGGGCCCTCGGGGGCGAGTGGTCGGTGTCGACAATAGCCGGAATGCGGTGCGGGCGGCGCGGTTGCTCTGTCAGGGCCACGGTCGACCCCACCAGCTCGCGGTCCGGCTCGCCGACGGCGGTCGCCTGCCGTTCGCGGCCGGCCGGTTCGACGCGACGATCGCCATCACGGTCGTGCTGCACGTCGCCGACCCGCTCGCTCTCACGCGCGAGATGGCGCGCGTCACCCGGCCGGGCGGTCGGGTGGGCCTGCAAGATCAGGACTTCGGCGCGGTGGTGGTGTCGCATCCCGACCGTGTCCTCACCGAGCGCATCCTGCGCGGTGTCGTCGACCGCATGTACGAGGAGCCGTTCAGCGGGCGCCGGCTCCCGTCCCTTCTGCGCGAGGCCGGGCTGACCAATGTCCGGGTGCGCACCGGCGTCTACGAGGACGCGCGCCTGGTGCCCTGGACGAAAAACTTCCTCGAGCGGCGCGCGGAGCTCGCGGTGCGCTTCGAGATCGTCAGCCCCGGGGAGGCGCAGCACTGGCTCGACGGCTTCACCGCGCTGGTGGCGGCGGGCGCGTTCGTCTTCACCATCAACTACTATGGCGCCGTCGGCGTGACGGCGACGCGCGCATGATCAGCCGGATCGTCGGTCTCCGCTCGCCGCGACTGGCCACGGCCGTGCTCGTGCTGCTGGTTGCCGCAACGTCGTCGATGACGCTCGCCCTGCTCGCGGGCACGGGCACGATCGCGACGGCGCAGGTGGTGCGGCCGCGGATGGATGGGGCGGCGGCGCTGCGGCACGTCGAGCGGCTCGTCGCCATCGGGCCGCGGCCGGCGGGGTCGGCGGGGTCGGCGCAGGCCCGCGCCTACATCACGGGGGAGCTCAAGAAGTGGGGCGTGGAGGCGCGCGTGCAGAGCTTCGACGCGGCCACGCCGCACGGGCGGCTCAAGATGGCGAACGTCATCGCCGTGATTCCCGGCAAGCGTCCCGAGGTGATCGTCATCGCCGGGCACTACGACACGAAGTTCTTCCGCGAGTTCCGGTTCGTCGGGGCCAACGACGGGGGCTCGAGCGCGGGGCTGCTGCTGGAGCTGGCGCGGCAGCTCGCGGGATCGAAGCGGGAGTACACGTGCTGGATCGTCTTCCTGGACGGCGAGGAAGCGCGCGAGACGTGGACGGCCACCGACAGCCTGTACGGCTCGCGCCATCTCGCCGCCGACCTGGCGCGGCGCCACGCGCTGCCGCGGGCGATGATCGTGGCGGACATGATCGGCGACCGGGATCTCGGCATCCGCCGCGAAGCCGCCTCCACGGGGTGGCTCACCGATCTCGTGTGGGCCAGCGCCCACCGCCTCGGCCACGGGCGCCACTTCCTGCCGGACGCGCTGGCCGTCGAGGACGATCACGCGCCGTTCCTGAGACGCGGTGTCCCGGCCACGCTGCTCATCGATTTCGACTTTCCGCCGTGGCACACCGCCCAGGACACGCTGGACACCATCTCGGCTCAGAGTCTCCAGACGGTCGGCGAGGTCCTGCTCGACGCCTTGCCGGCGATCGAGACGCGGCTGAGCCGGGGCAGCGCCCGTCCGCCAGGAATCTCGTGGTCGGGAAGCGGTTCCGCGACGAGGTCGGGCCGGGGTAACATCGAGCCATGCCACGCATCCGCGAGATCGAAGAGCCCGGCGACGATCCGATCCTGAAGGACACGTTCAGCAAGGAGCGCGAGACCTTCGGCTTCGTCCTGAACACGACGAAGATCCAGTCTCACACGCCCGAGATCATGAAGGCGGCCAAGCGGCTCGCGGCCGCGGTGGAGACCTCGGGGCTACTCCCTCCGGATCTCCTTCCGCTCGTCTATCTCCGCGTCGCCCTGATCAACGGCTGTCCCTTCTGAATCGACATCAACGCATCCCGTGGGATGCGAATGGGCGCGTCGGAGGAGAAGATTCGCCAGGTCGACCGCGCCGCCGACAGCGCACTCTTCACCGAGCCCGAGCGCGCCGCCATCGCCTACGCCGAGGCGATGACGATCACCGGCCAGAAGGTGAGCGACGCGCTCTTCGCGCGCGTGCGCTCGCACTTTTCGGAGGCGCAGATCGTGGAGCTGACCGCGGCGGTCGCGCTGGAGAATTTCCGCAGCAAGTTCAACGTCGCCCTGGGGATCGAGGCGCAGGGGTTCTGTTCGCTCAGGCCCGCGTAGCTGGGCCGCTGATAGCTGCGTGTTGCCGACGACCTCGACGCCGTCGAGGCCAACTTCGTGGGATGGCCGGCCGGGGCCGGCGGGAGGATCTCGCATGCAGACGCGTCGTGACCTGCTCAAGAGCGCGGGTGCCGCCGTTGCCGTCGGCGCCCTGGCGCCGGGCGTTGCGCGCGCGCAGGCACGCAAGCCGGCGCTGACGATCGCGCTGCCATCCACGCCGGAGACGATCGACCCGCACCAGTTCCGCTCGGTGCTGAGCGGTTCGATCATCGGGTTGATGGGCGAGGGGCTGCTCACGCGCGACCCGCGGACGATGGAGCTGAAGCCGCTGCTGGCGGAGTCCTGGCGCAACGTGAACCCGACCACGTGGGAGTTCAAGCTGCGGCGGGGCGTGAAGTTCCACAACGGCGAGGACTTCACGGGCGACTCGGTGAAGTTCACGATCGAGCGGATCGTCAACTCCAAGCTCAACACCCTCGGCAAGCTCACGTTTCCGCCCGCGTTCGGGCCGGAGGTCACCGTGGTCGACCCGCACACCGTGCGGATCGTCACGAAGGTGCCGGACCCGATGGTGGCGAGCCGGCTGGCCGCGGAGTCGATGAACATGTCGCCCGCCCGGGGGCTCGCCGACTACAGGGACAAGTTCGTCACCGACCGGTTCATCGGCACCGGGCCGTTCAAGCTCGCGGAGAACATCGTGGGCGAGCGCGTGGTGGTGGAGGCGAATCCGGGCTACTGGGGGCCGAAGCCGCCGTCCTCCCGCATCGTGTGGCAGGTGATTCCCGACGCGGCCACGCGCGTCGCGGCCCTGCAGCGGGGCGACATCGACGTGATGCTCAACCTGCCTATCCCGCTCGTCCCCACCGTGGAGTCGGATCCGAAGCTGGGTGTGTACACGGAGCTGAGCTCGCTGACCCACGTCCTCCTGCTCGACACGAAGGAGCCGGGGCCGCTGCGCGACCGGCGGGTGCGCCAGGCGCTCAGCATGGCGATCGACCGGCCGGCGATCGTCAAGAACCTCTACGCCGGGCGCGGCCGGCTCCTGAACGGCGTCGCCGGTCCCAACGTCGGTAACGGCATGGATCCGGGCCCGTACCCGTACGACCCCGCGGGCGCGAAAAAGCTGCTGGCGGAGGCCGGGCTCGCGAGCGGGTTCGAGCTGCCCTTCTGGCAGTCGATCGGACGGTGGACGCTGGCCGAGGAGACGGCGCAGGTGATCGCCGGTTACTGGGACAAGATCGGCGTGAAGACGAAGCTGCAGACGCTGGAGTGGGCCGAGTACAACAAGCGGGCCGGGACGTCGCAGTTCAAGGGCGCGTTCTACTACGCCTTCATCAACGCGACGTGGGACGTCTCCTACATGCTCCAGCGCTTCAAGCCGTCGTTCACCGCCTTCCGGTACTACGACGCCACCGGCGAATTCTTGAGAACGCTCCAGGAATACGACACCACCTTCGATCCAAAGCGCCGCCGCGAGCTGGCCGCCGTCGGCCTGAAGACGGCGCGCGACGAGGCGGTGTGGGTGACGCTCTGGCAGCTCGACGAGCTGATGGGCGTGTCGAAGAAGGTC
>JBGPXN010000161.1:0-10581 GCA_041492755.1 Methylomirabilia bacterium
CTCGCCACCTACAGCCAGCTCCAGGAGATCCGGACGTATTACAAGTTCACGGATATTGATATCGATCGGTACCGCATCAACGGAGAGTACCGGCAGGTGACCCTGTCCCCGCGAGAGCTCTCCTCGAAGGATCTGCCGAGCCGGATCTGGATCAACGAGCGCTTGACGTATACGCACGGCTACGGCGCCGTGGTGAGTCCGGTGAACCGGGTGACGCGCGAGGGGCTCCCCGAATTCTGGATCAAGGACATCCCGCCCGTGGCCTCCGGTGATCTCCGGATCTCCCGCCCCGAGCTCTACTTCAGCGAACTGGCCACGGACTATGTCTTCGCGAAGACCCGGGCCAAGGAATTCGACTACCCGGCGGGGAATCAGAACGTCTACACCGCCTACGTGGGACAGGGCGGGATCCCGTTGGGATCCTTCTGGCGTAAGGTGCTGTTCGCGGCGCACCTGGGGGACATCAAGCTCCTTCTCTCTGACGACCTCACCGCGGAGAGCCGGGTGCTGATCTACCGGAACATCCGGGCGCGGGTCGAGCGGATCGCCCCGTTCTTCCGGTATGACGACGATCCCTACATGGTGATCTCGGCCGCGGGGCGTATCGTCTGGTTCCTCGATGGCTATACGGTCTCCGACGCGTTCCCGTACTCGACGCCGACGCGCGGGCTGGGCAACTACGTGCGCAACGCCGTCAAGGTGACCGTGGACGCCTACGACGGGACGGTGCATTTCTATGCCGCGGATCCGGCCGACCCCCTGATCCGCACGACCGCGCGGATCTTCCCCGGGCTGCTCCAGCCGCTCGACACCATGCCGGCCGACCTCCGCGCCCACATTCGCTACCCCGAGGGGCTGTTCAGGATCCAGGCGGCGATGTACGCCGTCTACCACATGCGCGACACCCAGGTGTTCTACAACAAGGAGGACCTCTGGAGCATTCCGGTCCGCACCATGGATGGGCAGGAGCGGGCCATGGAGCCCTACTACCTCATCCTGCGTCTACCGAGTGAGAAGAAGGAGGAGTTCGTCCTCCTCATCCCCTTCACGCCCAGCAAGAAGGACAACCTGGCCGCGTGGCTGGCGGCCCGGAGCGATCCGCCCAACTATGGCAAGCTCGTCGTCTACAACTTCCCCAAGCAAAAGCTGATCTACGGCCCGCGGCAGATCGAGGCCCGGATCGACCAGGACCCGTTCATCTCCCAGCAGCTCTCCCTCTGGAACCAGCGAGGCTCACAGGTGATCCGGGGGAATCTCCTCGTCGTCCCCATCGAGCGTTCCCTCGTGTATGTGGAGCCGCTCTATATCGCCGCCGAGAAAGGGCAGCTCCCGGAGCTGAAGCGCGTGATCGTCGGATTCGGAGACCGGATCGCCATGGAGGAAACGCTGGACGGCGCGATAGCTCGGGTGTTCGGGGCCCCGGTGCCGCGGGCGGGGACCGAGGTGGCGCCGGGTCCATCGGGGGGAGCCGCCGGCTCGGTGAAAGCGCTGCTGGATGACGCGGCCTCCGTCCTCACGCGCGCCGACGAAGAGCTTCGCCGCTTGCACGAGCTGTTGCGGCAACTGCGCGACGCTGAGGAGAAGCTCGAATCACGGGGAAGTCCGCGCAGTCCCTCGGGGACGCCCCGATGAACAAGCGGCCCCGGACGATTCACTCTGGTCGGCATTGCAGAAGCTGTCCCAGAACGCTCTTGGTCGCCTCGCGGTGGTGCATCACGGGCGGCTGGCGGGCTATCTGAGCATCAAGGACGTCACTCATCTGATCGCCGTGTCGAAGTAAGACCATCACCCACGCCTCGTGAGAATCGATCAACTCACCGACGCCGGCGCGCTGGCGAGCCTGAACAGTGCGCCGCAGGGCTTGTCCACCGTCGAAGCCCGGCGCCGACTGCGCGAATTTGGCCCCAACCGCGTGGAAGAGGTGCGGCGTGAGCGTCCGCTGCGGCGGCTGCTCGGGGGACTGAGCCACTTCTTCGCCCTGATCTTGTGGGTGGCCGCGGCGCTGGCGTTCTTCGCCGAGTGGAGTGCGCCCGGCCAGGGGATGGCGAAGGTCGGGTACGCGATCGTTGCCGTCGTCCTGATCAGCGCCGTGTTCTCGTTCTGGCAGGAGTACCGCGCCGAGCAGACGCTGGCGGCGTTGCGCCGGCTCCTGCCGCAGCAGGCCGATGTCGTGCGCGAGGGGACGGTCGTCCCGGTGGCGATCGAGGAGTTGGTCCCCGGGGACGTCGTGCTGCTGGAGCAAGGCGACCATGTGTCGGCCGACTGCCGGCTCATCGAGGCGTTCGGCGTCCGCGTCAACAACGCCATCATCACCGGGGAGTCGCTGCCGCAGGCGCGCGAGGCGGGGCCCTGTGACGCGGACGAGTTGCTGCACGCCAGGAACATCGTGCTCGCCGGCACGTCGATGGTGTCGGGCCAGGCCAAGGCCGTGGTCGTGGCCACCGGGATGCGGACCGAGTTCGGCAAGATCGCGTACCTCGCCCAAGCGGCCGGGGAAGCCGTGTCCCCGCTACGCCGGGAGATCGAGCACCTCAGCCGATGGATCGGAATCCTCGCGGTGCTGATCGGCGCCCTCTTCTTTGCGGTCGGTCGGGTCAGCGGGGTGCCGTTCTGGGACGCCTTCATCTTCGCCATCGGCATCATCGTAGCGATGGTGCCGGAAGGGCTGCTACCGACCCTGACGCTGGCCCTCGTGCTGGCCACGCAGCGCATGGCCAGACGCAACGTGCTGGTTCGCCACCTGCCGGCGGTCGGAACGCTCGGGGCCACGACCGTCATCTGCACCGACAAGACGGGAACGCTGACCCAGAACCGCATGATGGTGAAGCAGCTCTTCCTGGGAGAGCACCGCCACGCGGTCGATCCGGTGGCGTCCGGGCACCTGCCGGTCCAACGGTACCTGCCGTTCTTTCGCGTCGCGCGCCTGTGTCACGACCTCAAGGAGGGCGCGCACGAAGGGGCGACCGCCTGGCTGGGGGATCCCATGGAGATCGCATTGATCGAAATGGCGGAGTCGGTCGTCACGACTCCGCCCGAGCATCGCCGGGTGGACGAGATCCCGTTCGACGCCGACCGCATGCGGATGTCGACGGTCCACGCGATGGCCGAGGGGCCGACGCTCTATTGCAAAGGGGCGCCGGAGACGGTCACGCCGCTGTGCAATCGCATCCTGGTGGACGGAGAACTTCGCCCGCTCACGGCGGAGCTGCGCGGCCGGCTCGGGGCGGCCCAGGAGGCGATGGCGGAGCAGGGTCTTCGGGTCCTGGCGTTCGCCTATCGGCCCCTGGAGCCACGGTGGAACCGTGAATCGCTGGAGCAGGAGCTGGTGTGTGCCGGGCTGGTGGGTCTGGAGGATCCGCCGCGGCCGGAGGTCCGGGAGGCACTGCGCAAATGCCGGGACGCCGGGGTCCGCGTGATCATGACGACCGGTGACCATCCCCGCACGGCGCTCGCGATCGCGCGGGAGGTCGGGCTGGCCGGCGCTGACGACACCCGGGTGATCACGGGCGACCAGCTGCGTGGCCTTTCCGAGAGCCAGTTGAGCGTGGTGCTGGACTCGCCGGATGTGCTCTTTGCTCGCGTCGGCGCCGACCAGAAGCTGCGCATCGTCGACGCCCTGAGGCACAAGCAGCACGTCGTGGCCGTGACCGGGGACGGCGTGAATGATGCGCCGGCCTTGAAGAGTGCCGACGTGGGCATTGCCATGGGCATCACGGGGACCGACGTGGCCAAGGAAGCCGCCGACATCGTGCTGCTGGACGATAACTTCGCCAGCATCGTCAACGCCATCGAGGAGGGGCGCGCGGTCTTCGAGAACATCCGAAAATTTCTCACCTACATCCTGGCTCACAATGTCCCCGAGTTGGTCCCGTACCTGGCGTTTTCACTGTTTCCGATCCCCCTGCCGCTGACCCCGATCCAGATTCTCGCCATCGACATGGGGACCGACTCGCTCACGGCCCTGGGGCTTGGCGTGGAAGCGCCGGATCCGCAGGTCATGCGGCAACCGCCCCGCCCGCGTCGCGAGCGGCTGTTCAACTGGCCACTGGCCCTGCGCGCATATCTGTTTCTCGGATTGATCGAAGCCGCCGCGGCGATGGCGGCGTTCTTGTTCGTACTCCATCGAGGAGGGTGGTCGTACGGTGCGAGGCTGGCGCAGCGTGATCCGCTCTACCTGCAGGCGACCACCGCCTGTCTGAGCGCCGTCATCGTCATGCAGATCGTGAACGTGTTCCTCTGTCGCAGCCCGAACCGGTCGGTGCGCTGGACGGGCCTGCTGGGGAATCCGCTGATCCTCTGGGGGGTGGTGCTGGAGATCGTCCTGATCGTGCTGATCGACTACACGGCTTGGGGAAATGCCATCTTCGGGACGGCGTCGATCCCGGGGCACGTATGGCTCTTCGTCGCCCCCTTCGGCGTGGGGCTGCTGGTCCTGGAAGAGCTGCGCAAGCGGCTCGTGGGCAACAAGAGCGCGAACCCATCGTGCGATGCGCGCTGGCCCGCCTCATGACGCGCCGCTCAAGGCGGCGATCATGAACGGGCAGACTCTGATCCCGACAGCCGGCTCGCGTCTATCCGCGCTGGCGATCCGGCAGGGCATCAGGTGTGGGAGGCAGGTGAGCGATGCGCACACGACCGCGGGCGGCGGCGTGTGGGCGTACCGGTAGGCGTGTGAGCGCCGGCCCTCTGCCGCGAGGGGGGCGGCGCTCACTATCCGCCGATCCTCCTTGAAGGAGGGAGGCATTCGATGCTTGTCAAGGACGTGACGCATCCGCGCTTCAGGCGACGTCGCGCTGGCGCGCGGCGTTGTAGTTGGTGTCGTACCACCAGTCGAGGTACGTCGCGTACGTGATGGGCGGATAGCGCGGAGGGTGGCCCGGCCCCGTGCAGGTGGGCAGGCACGCGATCTTGGTGTCGAGATGCGGCCCCATGAAGTACGGGATCGCGTAGCGCGGGCGACCCACCGGGGGCAGCGCGCGGTGCGGCGTGGATTTGAAGCGGTGGTTCGTCCAGCGCTGCATCATGTCACCCGAGTTCACGGCAAAGGAGCCGGGCACGTACGGCACGTCGACCCACGTCGCGTCGGGCATCCGCACCTGCAGCCCCGGCACCTCGCTCTGGGCGAGAAAGGTCATGAAGTTGGCGTCCGTGTGGGGCGCGATGCCGAACTGGTTCGCCTCGGCCGCCACCGGCGGGTAGTGGGTGAGCCGGAAGCTGAACTGGCTCTCGGCGAAGGCGCCGGCGAACGCGTCCGGGGGCAGGTCGAGCGCCGCCGCGCAGAGCGGCAGGAGCCCTCGGCCCAGTGTGTCCACGGCCTCGGTGTAGGCGAGAACCGTGTCGCGAAATCCGGGTAGGTTCGCCGGCCACTGGTTGGGCCCGGCGAAGCGCCGTCCCGCCCGCACGAGCGGATCGTCCGGCCCGCGCTCGCGCTTGACGAAGAACGCCTCGTTCAGGTCGGGCTTGTCGTTGGCGTTCACGTCCGAGGTCCAGACGGCGTAGCGCCCCAGCATCATGTAGCCGTTGTTGTGCTCGTTCATGCGCAGGGCGAGCTTGGCGTCCATGGGCTGGGCGTGGAAGCGCCGGGCCTCGGCAAAGGCATCGTCGATCAGCGCCGGCGGGATGCCGTGGTTCACGACGACGAAGAAGCCGACGTCCTGCAGGGCGCGCCCGAGCTCGGCCGCCGTGGCGGCGGCGGCGCCTGGCCGCGCCGCGAGATGCGGCCCGAGATCGATCACCGGAATCACGACGACGTCCGGCGCAGCGCGGCCCGAGACTCCTTCGTCTTCACCTCGTCCACCGCCGCGCCGTCGGGCGTGAAGACGACGCCGTACTCCATCGTCGCCCCGGCCGCCGTGATCTTGCCGTCCAGCAGGTCGGCCAGCACCGCGGCCGGATCGCGGTCCAGCGGATCGCCGTAGCCGGCACCGCCGGCGATGTACTCCCAGAGCTGGTCGCCGGGGTGCAGGACGATCATCTTCTTCGACGGCAGCTCCTCGCGGGTGCCGTCCGCTCTCACGACGTGCGCGTGGGCGCGGGTGCCCGGCGCGCCGCCCTCGAGGCCCCACGGCGAGGACGCGAAGCGCTCGCCGCGGTGGGAGACCATCACGTCCGTCGTCGTCGCCTCGTAGACCTTCGCCAGGCCGAGGCCGCCGCGGAAGCGTCCGGCGCCGCCCGAGCCCGTCCACAGGCGCGCGCGGGCGATGCGCAGCGGGAAGTTCATCTCCACCGACTCGACCGGGATGTTCATGCAGTTCGACACGTCGGTCTCGATGACGTCGATGCCGTCCTTGTCCGGCCGCGCGCCCATGCCGCCGGCGGCCAGCTCGCTGGCCACGAACGGGCGGCCGGTCTCGGGGTCGCGGCCGCCGAAGGCCATGACCAGCAGCGTGCCCGAATTCGCCGCCGGCATGCGGCCGGGCAGCGCGCCGACCAGCGCGCCGAGGATCGTGTCGGCGATGCGCTTGATCGTCGCCGTCCGGCAGCTCACCGGCGCCGGCGCCCTTGGATTGACGATCGTCCCCTCCGGGAGGATCGCGTCGACGGCGCGGAAGCAGCCGCCGTTGTTCGGCACCGACGCATCCGAGATCGCGCGCACCGCGTAGTACACCGCCGACATCGTCGAGGCCGGCACGGAGTTGAAGGGGCCGCGCACCTGGGGATCGCTGCCCGTGAAGTCGAACGTCATCGACGAGCCCCGCACGCGCAGGGTCACCGCGATCTTCACGGGCTTGCCGATATCGACCCCGTCGTCGTCCAGCCAGTCCTCGAAGGCGTAGTCGCCGTCGGGGATCGCGGCAATCTGCGCGCGGGTGAGCCGCTCGGCCCGCGCGAGCAGCTCGTCGATGTACGCCACCACCGTGGAGGTGCCGTGCGCCGCGAACAAGGCCTGCAGGCGGATGCCGCCGAGCCGCCCCGCGGCGAGCTGGGCCATGAGGTCGCCGGTGAACACGTCGGGCAGGCGGACGTTGCGCGTGAGCAGGCGGAAGAGGTTCTCGTCCAGCGCGCCGGCCCGGAAGAGCTGGGTGGGCGGGATGATGATGCCCTCCTGGTACAGCTCGGTGGCGTCGGTCGGCACGCTGCCCGGCGTGCGGCCGCCGACGTCCTGGTGGTGGCACATCGTGCAGGCCAGCGCCACCACGCGGCCGTCGGCGAGCACCGGCACCGCCAGCGTGATGTCGGGCAGGTGGGTGCCGCCGTCGTAGGGGTCGTTGAGCAGGAAGGCGTCGCCGTCCTGCATGTGCTCCGGGGGAAACGCGCGCACGAGCCGCTGCGCGGCGAACTGCAGGGCGCCCAGGTGAATGGGGATCGCCGCCGCCTGCGCGATGGTCTCGCCCTGGGTGTTGAACAGGGCGGCCGAGGCGTCGAGACCCTCCTTGACGATCGGCGACGCCGCGCTCTTGAGGAGCGTCAGCTCCATCTCGTCGGCGATGGCGTCGAGGCGATTGC
Source organism: Methylomirabilia bacterium (assembly GCA_041492755.1). GTDB lineage: Bacteria > Methylomirabilota > Methylomirabilia > Rokubacteriales > CSP1-6 > JBGPXN01. The sequence continues at coordinate 7,447 of JBGPXN010000161.1, forward strand.
GCAGCACCTCGAGCAGGATCGGGTCGAGGGCCATCACGCGCTCCGCAGGCGCAGGTTGCCGGCCTCGTCCACCAGCGCGGTGACGCCGGGTGGGATCACGGTGGTCGTGTCGCTCTGCTCCACGATGGCCGGCCCGGCCAGGCGCGCTCCCAGCGGAAGCCGCGCGCGCTCGTAGATCGCGGTCGGCACGAAGGCCCCGAAGTACACGCGGCGCTCGCCCAATTGCGCGTCGGCCAGGGTTCCGGTGGCGCGGGCGGCTGGCGTCACGACCGGCCGGGGGAGCGGATACGTGTGCACCACGCGAAAGTTCACGAACTCCACCGGCTGCTGCGTGCGCGCGTAGCCGTAGACGCGCTCGTGCACCGCGTGGAACGCGGCCAGGATCTCCGGCATCCGCTCGCGCGTGACCGGCACGGCGATCGGCACCTCCAGCTCATACGCCTGGCCGACGTAGCGCATGTCGGCGCCATACGCCACGCGCACCTGCTCGGCCGCGACGCCCTCCTCGCGCATGCGGCCGCGCCCGGCCGCGTCGAGCTCGGCCAGGCACCGGTTGACGGCGTCGAGGTCGGCCGCGTCGGTGGGCGCCTGCAGCGTGCGCGCGTGGTGATGCTCGATGGCGGCGGCGAGCAGACCGAAGGCGGCGAGGACGCCCGGCGCCTCGGGCACCAGCACCTCGGCCATGCCCATCTCGGCGGCCAGGGCGGCGCCGTGCACCGGGCCGGCGCCGCCCAGCACCACCAGCGAGAACTGCCGCGGGTCGTAGCCACGCTTGATCGTGACCAGGCGGATCTGATCGGCCATCCGGGCGTTCACCACGCGATGGATGCCGGCGGCGGCGGTCACGGCGTCCACGCCCAGCCGGCGGCCGACCGCGGCCACGGCGCGCTCGGCCGCCGCGGCGTCCAGCGCCAGCGTGCCGCCGGCGAATCGCGCGGGGTTGAGGTAGCCGAGCACGACGCTGGCGTCGGTCACGGTCGCCTCGTCCCCGCCGCGGCCGTAGCAGGCCGGGCCGGGGTCGGCACCGGCGCTGCGCGGCCCCACGCGGAGCCCGCCGGCCGCGTCGATCCAGGCGATGCTGCCGCCCCCGGCGCCGATCGTGTTCACGTCCACCATTGGCGTGCGCACCGGATATGGGCCGATCATGCCCTCGCTGGCCAGCAACGGCGTACCGTCGCGCACCATGGCGACGTCGTTGCTGGTCCCGCCCATATCCAGCGAGACGAAGTCGCGCACGCCCGAGCGCTCGGCGGCGAAGGTGGCGCCGATCACGCCGCCCGCCGGCCCCGAGAGAAAGAGCGTGACCGGTTGCTGCGCGGCCAGCGCGGCGGACACGATGCCGCCACGCGAGCGCATGATCAGCGGCACGCCGGGGACGCCGAGCCCCCCCAGCGTGTCGGCGAGCCCGGCGAGGTAGCGCTTCACGACCGGGCCGAGGTAGGCGTCGAAGGCGGTCACGCACAGGCGCTCGTACTCGCGGAACGTCGGATCGACCTCCGACGAGAGCGAGACGCTGATCTCGGGCGCCAGCTCGGCGACGATCTCGCGCGTGCGCCGCTCGTGCGCGGGGTTGACGAACGAGAACAGGTAGCAGACCGCGATCGCCTGCACGGCCTGGGCGCGGAGCGCCGGCACCGCCGCCCGCACCGCGTCCTCGTCGAGCGGGACGAGGATCTGCCCCCGGGCGTCGAGCCGCTCGGGGATGCCCACCCGGCGCCGGCGCGGGGCGAGGAACGTCGGCACCTCCGGATCCATCGCCAGGTCGTACATGCGCGAGCGCTTCATGCGGCCCAGCTCGAGCACGTCCTCGAACCCCTCGGTGGTGAGGATCGCGGTGACGGCGCCCTTCTGCTCGAGGATGGCGTTGGTGGCGACGGTGGTGCCGTGGATGAATCGCTCCACGTCGGCCGGCCGGGCACCGGCGAGCGCCAGCACCTGGATGACGGCGGCACCGATGCCCTCGAGGAGGTCCTTGGGGGTGCTCGGCACCTTCGTCAGCGCGAGCCGGCCCGCCCGGTCGAGGGCCACGATGTCGGTGAAGGTGCCGCCGATGTCGACGCCGATCTGCACCGTGGACCTCCTTGGGACGCCGCTCAGGGTATCATACGGTCCGCGCGCGACCTCCTGGAGGAGAAGCCCATGCCGAAGCCGAGACTCGATCGTCGTCAATTCCTTCTCGGAAGCGGTGCCGTCCTGGGGGCCACGATGGTCGGCCCCGGCGCGGCTCGGGCCCAGGGGCGGCGCGGGGAGATCATCGCCGGATTGTCGGAGCGGATGCTCACGCTCGACCCCGCGAACCACTATTCGATCTCGGCGACGTCGGTGCTCCGCCACGTCTACGATCCGTTGCTCGACGTCACCAACGACGACAAGCTCGTGCCCGCGCTCGCCGAGACCTGGCGGCCCGTCAACAACACCACCTGGCGGTTCACGCTGCGCAAGGGCGTCAGCTTCCACGATGGCAGCCCCTTCACGGCCGACAGCGTCGTGTTCACGCTCAAGCGCGTGCGGGACAACGGCAAGCTCGTCAAGTCGTTCGTCTACCAGGACATCGAGGACGTCCAGAAGGACGGGGACTACGCGGTCACCGTCACGACGAAGCGACCGTTCGGCTCGCTGCCCGCGCACTTGACGATGCTCGGCATGCTGCCGCCGAGCGCGGGCGCCGGGGAGGACGCGTTCTTCCAGAAGCCGGTGGGGACGGGGCCGTTCCGGTTCGTGAGCTGGACCCACGGCGACCACGTGGAGCTGGCGGCGAATCCCAAGTACTGGAAGCCGGGCATCCCCAAGGTGGAGAAGGTCACCGTGCGCTTCATCCCGGAGCTGTCCACGCGCGTGGCCGCCCTGCGGGCCGGTGAGATCCACGTGATCGATCGCGTGTGGCCGGACATGGTCCAGACCCTCAAGGGCACGCCGGGCGTGAAGGTCCTCGACACGCCGGCGCTCGAGGCGCAGCGCTGGCACTTCCAGCTCGCCCGGGAGACGGTCAAGGACCCGCGCGTGCGCAAGGCCATCTCGCTGGCCATCGACCGCAACGTGATCATCAAGGACCTGCTGCTGGGCTACGCCCGTCCGGTCGTGAACCCCGTCCCGCCCGGACTCCTCGGGCACACGAACCTCGGTCAGAAGCCGTAC
>JBGPXN010000044.1:0-31051 GCA_041492755.1 Methylomirabilia bacterium
CGTAGTTCTGGCCGGTGGGCGTCGCGTACGGGAACGAGCTCGGCGGGATGAAGTTCTTGCGACGCACCTCTTCCGGCGTCTTGCCCAACTCGGCCGCGATGATGTCGACCATGCGCTCGAGGTAGTAGGCGGCTTCGGGCCGCCCGGCGCCGCGGTAAGCCGCGACGGTGGTCGTGTTCGTCAGCACGCACGTGGACTTGAGATCGACGCTGGTGAACTTGTAGACGCCGACGCCCATGAAGAGCGTCAGATCCGGGATGAAGGTGAAGACGGGGTAGGCGCCGACGTTGGCCGTCACCTTCATGCGCAGGGCGCTGATGGTGCCGTCGTCTTCGACGGCGGCTTCGAGGTCCGCCACCTGGGCGCGGCCGTGGGTCGTCGCCAGCATGTGCTCGACGCGCGTCTCCACCCACTTGAGGGCCATGCGATGGTGGCGGGCGAGCGCAGTGAGGACGACGTCCTCCGCGTAGCAGCCGAACTTGATGCCGAAGCCGCCGCCCATGTCCGGGTTGATCACGCGGATCAGGTTCTGGTCCACGCCCAGGACGCTGGCGAGGTCGCTGCGGAGGTTGTGGGGCGCCTGGTGCGTCGCCCACACGACGATGCCGCCCGTCATCGGATCCGGCGCGGCCACACAGGCGCGCGCTTCGATCGAGATCCCCGCCAGACGCTGGCTCACCATCCGCTGCTTGACCACGCGCTTGGCCTTCGCGAACACGGCATCGGGGTCGCCGGAGGTGATCTGGTTCTCGTGCTCGATGTTCCGGGGCGCGTCCGTGTGGAGCTGGGGCGCGCCGTCCTTCATCGCCTCGAACACGTCGGTGACCGCGGGCAGCGGCTCCCAGTCCACCGCCACCGCCTCCACGCCGTCGTGCGCGGCGTAGTCCGATTCGGCGATGACCGCCGCCACCGCCTCGCCCACGTGCCGCACCACACTGGTCGAGAGCGCAAAGTGTTGGCGCCCGGGCGCGTCGCTGCTCGCGCCGCCCTCGGCGGAGGCGCTCGCCGGCGGGATGGGCTTCGCCCATTTGCGGATCTCTTCACCGGTCACGACCATCCGGACGCCGGCCACCTTCAGCGCCGCGCTTCCGTCGATGCGCCGGATGCGGGCGTGCGCGTGCGGACTGCGCACGAACGCCACCCACAGCATGCCGGACAGCGCCACGTCGGTGACGAACGTCGAGCTGCCGGTGATCAGGCGCGGGTCTTCCTTGCGCTTGACCTCGGCCCCCATGAGCTTGCTGGGAGTCGCGACGGTCGGGGTCATCTCGTTCCTTTCGGACGCAATCCTACACGGGATGGCGAACCCGCGCCCGGCGCCCTCAGGCTCGTGGCCCGGTACAATGTCCGCGTCCGCTCTCCATTTCATGAACTGACGTCGATTTGCGATGATGGAGCGCATGAGCACGTCCCTCGAGCTCCGACTCGCCCCGATGGCCGCCGTCACGAACGTGCCGTTCCGGCTGGTGGCGCGCGAGTGCGGCGCCGGGCTCCTCACCAGCGAGGAGATCGACGCGCGCGCACTCGTCCACGACAACGCGCGCACCCGTGACCTCGCGCGCTTCCTGCCGGAGGAGCACCCCATCGCGCTCCAGCTGCTCGGCGCCGACCCCGACGTGCTCGCGGAGGCGGCCCGACGGCTGGAAGCGGCGGGCGCCGACGCCATCGACCTCAACATGGGGTGCCCGACGCCGAAGATCGTGGCCAAGGGACAGGGCGCGGCGCTCATGCGCGATCCGCTGGCCGCGGCCGTCGTGCTCCGGACCATGCGCAAGGCCATCCGGGTGCCGATCACGATCAAGATCCGGAGCGGCTGGGATGAGCGGACGGTGAACGCGGTGGAGATCGCCCGGATCGCCGACGAGGAAGGCGTGGAGGCCATCACCGTCCACCCGCGCACACGCGCGCAGCAATACACGGGACGGGCGCCGTGGGACGTCATCGCAGAGGTCGTCACGGCCGTCCGCATTCCCGTCACCGGCAACGGCGACGTCCGGAGCCGGGCCGATGCCGAGGCGATGCGCGCCGCCACCGGCTGCGCGGCCGTCATGATCGGCCGGGGCGCGCTGGGAACGCCCTGGGTGTTTCGCGCGACACCGCCCACACCCGAGGAGCGCGCGGCGATCATCTCGCGTCATTGCGCGCTGATCGAGGCCCACCTGCCCGAGCGCCTGGCGGTGGTGCAGCTCAAGAAGCACCTGGCGTGGTACTCGGCGGGACAGCCGTTCGGGGCGCGCCTGCGTCCACTCCTGTTCCAGGCCGCCGACCGCGCGAGTCTCTACGAGCTCTTCTGGAGCGCTTCGTGACGCCCTGGAAGCCGGCGCGCGCCGGCCTGCAAGACCTCGACGTCCCCGTGTTCCAGGAGATCCCGCCCCGCCGGCCGGAACGGGCCATCGTCACCGTCGCCGAGGAAGAGGCCGCCCAGCAGCACTGACCGGCCGGCCGGCGGCCGGTCGAGAGGCAAGGGGCACCGAGCATGAAGCTGCGCCAGTTGTTCTTCGAGGATTTCACCCTGGGCGATCGGTTCGGCAGCCCGTCGAAGACGCTCACGGACGCGCACTTCATGTTCTTCGCGGGCATGACGGGCGACGCCCATCCCCTGCACTACGACGACGAGTACGCCAAGAAGACGCGGTTCGGGCGGCGGGTCGCCCACGGCCTCCTGCTCACCTCGATGACCGCACTCGGTGCCTCGACCCTGGCGCCCCTGGTCGAAGATTCGATCGTCGCCTTCGTGGGACAGACGACCCGATTCCTCGCTCCCGTCTTCATCGGCGACACCGTCCGGCCCGAGCACGAGGTGGCGGCCCTCGAACAGAAGAGCTCGGCCGGCCTCGTCACGATCAAGGTGACACTCACCAACCAGCGCGGCGAGACCGTGCTGGAGGGCGAGCACCACTACCTGATCGCGCTCCGCCCCGTCGCGTGAGCGCCCGCGCGCGCCGGGACGCGTGGCGCCGGGACCGTCGCGTTTTGCCCCCGTGCGCGTGTTACCCTACCCCGCCGTGGACGAAAGCCGACCGTTCGCCGGGATCGAAGTCGTCGAGTTTGGACAGTTCATCGCGGTGCCGTTCTGCGCGCAGCTACTCGCGGAGGGCGGCGCGCACGTCATCAAGATCGAGGCGCCCGAGGGTGACCCGGTGCGCCAGCTCGCGCCGCTCACGCGCGGCGAGACGCGGCACTTCATCTCGCGCAATCGCGGCAAGCGCACGCTGCCGCTGGATCTCCGGCATGCCGGGGCCAAGGCCGTCATCGAGCGGCTGCTCGCCCGCGCCGACGTCGTCCTGACCAACTTCCGCCCCGGCCTGGCCGCCGAGCTCGGACTCGACGGTCCCACCCTCACCCAGAGTCACCCGCGGCTCATCGTCGGCAACGTCAGCGCATTCGGCGCGCTCGGGCCCGATGCGAAGCTCGCCGGGATGGACCTGGTGGTGCAGGCGCGCAGCGGATTCATGGCCGCGGTGCACGGGACGGGCGAGGGGTTGCCCGGCCGGGGCGACAACCCGCCCGTGGCCGACTACATGTGCGCGATGACGCTGTCGTTCGGGATCGCGTCCGCGTTGCTCCGGCGCGAGCGCACCGGACGTGGCGGCGCGGTCGACGTCTATCTCCTGATGGCCGCGCTCACGGTGCAGAACAACTCCTTCGTGCGCGTCGAGTCGGTCGACGGCCCGGCCCAGGCGCAGATGAGGGCGCAGCTCGCGGACCTGCGCGCGGCCGGACGTCCGTTCGAGGCGCAGGCGGCGCTGGCGCCGAAGACCCGGACGCCCGGGATGATCAGCGTCTACTACCGGACGTACGCGACGAAGGACGCCGCGGTCGCGGTCGCGTGCGTGAGCTCGGGGCTGCAGCGCGCGCTCATGAAAGCGGTCGGGCTGACCGACCCGGCCCACGAGCGGCCGATCACCGACCGCGAGGCCCAGGTCAAGCACTATGCCGAGCTGGGCGCACGGATGGAGGCGCTCCTCGCGTCACGCACGGCGGCGGAGTGGAAGACCGTGTTCGACGCGCACGGCATTCCGGCCGGCGCCGTGAAGCTGCCGTTCGAGATGCTCGAAGACGAACAGGCGCTGGCCAACGGACTCTTCCACGACCTCGCCCATCCCACGATCGGAACGGTCCGTGTGCTGGCGCCGCCGGTCCGGCTGGACGGCGACGGGTTCCGCCCCCAGCCGGCCACGCCGGCGTTCGGCTCGCAGACGCGCGCCATTCTCGGCGAGCTCGGATTCCCGGATGACGAAATCACGTCGTTGCTCGAGGCTGGTGTAACGCGCGACACGCTGGCCGGTCACTGATCACCACCCGCGATGGAGCTGAGATGACGCCGATGATCGGACAATCCATCCCCCGCATCGAAGATCCGCGCCTGCTGCGCGGCCATGGCCGCTACTCCGACGACGTCACGCTTCCCCGGCAAGTCTACGCGCGGCTGGTGCGCTCACCGCACGCCCACGCGGCGATCCGGGGCATCGACGTGACGGCGGCGCGCTCGGCGCCCGGCGTGGTCGCCGTGCTCACGGGGGTCGAGCTCGAGAAGGACGGCGTCGGGACGTTGCCGGGCGACGGCTCGCGGAAGCGGCGTGACGGCACGCCGGCCGTGAGCACGCCACGCCGTGCGCTGGCCATCGATCGGGTCCGCCACGTCGGCGAGCCGGTCGTGATGGTCATCGCCGAGACGGCGGCGCAGGCCGCCGATGCGGCGGACTTCGTGCGCATCGACTGGGAGCCGCTCCCGAGCGTGACCGCGACCGCGGACGCCGGCCGCGGCGGCGGCGGCGCGGTCTGGGACGACGCTCCCGACAACGTCGCCTTCGTCTGGCAGACGGGCCATCGCGAGGCGGCGGACCGCGGCATCGCCGGCGCCGCCCACGTGACGACGGTGGACCTCGTGGTATCGCGGGTGGCCGCGGCGCCCATGGAGCCGCGCGGAGCCGTCGGCGAGTGGGACGCGCGGACCAATCGCTACACCCTCTACACGGGCGTCCAGGGACCGCACGGGATTCGCGGCCTGCTCGCCGACATCTTCCGCGTGCCGCAGAACCGCCTGCGCGTCCTGACCGCCGAAGTGGGCGGCAGCTTCGGGATGCGGAACGGCGTGTATCCGGAGCTGGTGCTCGTGCTCTGGGCCGCGCGGCGCATCGGGCGGCCGGTGAAGTGGGTCTCCGACCGGCGCGAAGGCTTCGTGTCCGACGAGCACGGCCGCGACAACCTCACGCGCGTCGAGCTTGCCCTCGACCGTGACGGCCGGTTCCTCGCGCAGCGGGTTCGCACGACGCTCAACGTCGGCGCCTTTCTCACGCCGCGCAGCGCCGGGCCCGGCACCAACAACGTGGGGGGCCTGGCCGGCATGTACACGACGCCCGCGATTCACACCGAGGTCACCGGGGTCTTCACCCACACGGTCCCGACCGGTCCGTACCGCGGCGCCGGGCGCCCCGAGGCGAGCTACGCGATCGAGCGGGCCATCGAGGTGGCCGCGCGCGAGCTCGGCATCGACGCGGTGGAGCTGCGGCGGCGCAACCTGATCCCACCGACGAAGATGCCGTTCAAGACCGGGCTGATCTTCACCTACGACTGCGGCGAGTTCGAGCGCGGCATGGACATGGCGCTCAAGACGGCGGATGCCGCCGGCTTCGAGGCGCGCCGCGCGGAATCGCGTACGCGCGGCAAGCTGCGCGGGCTGGGACTCGCCAACTCGATCGAGGTCGCGGCGGGGCCGTACACGCGCGTGATGTTCGACGTGGCCGAGATCCGCGTGAACCCCGACGGTTCCGTCATGGTCGTGGCCGGGTCGACGTCGATGGGGCAGGGCAACGAGACCGCGTTCGCCCAGCTCGTGAGCGAACGCCTCGGCGTGCCGATGGACCGCATCCAGGTCTTCGCGGGCGACACCGACGCCATCGAGGTCGGTCGCGGCAACGGCGGCTCGGGCGCGATGAGCGTCGGGGGCTCCGCGGTGCTCGGCGCCGCCGACAAGATCGTCGCCAAGGGCCGGCGCCTGGCCGCTCACCTGCTGGAAGCGGCGTCGGAGGACGTCGTGTTCAAGGACGGCCGCTTCAACGTCGCCGGCACCGACCGAGGAATGACACTCGCCGCCGTCGCGCGCGCCGCCTACCAGCCACAACCGTGGCCGGCGGGGATCGATCCCGGGCTCGCGGAGACCGGTGGCTTCATGCCGAGCGCCGTGAACTTTCCCAACGGCACGCACGTGTGCGAGGTCGAGGTTGACGCGGACACCGGCGTCACCAACATCGTCCGCTACTCCGTCGTCGACGACGTGGGGCGCATGGTCAACCCGATGCTCGTGAAAGGCCAGATCCACGGCGGAATCGCGCAGGGCCTGGGGCAGGCGCTGTTCGAGACGATCGCCTACGACTCGCACAGCGGCCAGCTCCTGTCCGGCTCGTTCATGGACTACGCGATGCCCCGCGCCGACGACATGCCGCACTTCGACGTCGACTCGCACGAGGTGCCGACGCAAACCAACCCGCTCGGCGTCAAGGGCGTGGGCGAGGCGGGCACCGTCGGCTCGCTGCCGGCCGTGATCAACGCAGTGCACCACGCGCTGGCGCCCGTCGGCGTGCGTCACGTCGACATGCCGCTGACACCCGAGCGGGTCTGGCACGCCATCCGGGGTGCGGCGGCCAGCGCGTGACGTCGCGGTTGCCAGCCGAGGGCGCGCAGTCGGCCAACGCACACGAGCCCTGAGCGCGGGGCTGCCACCCAGAGGAGGATTGCGATGCATCCCTGGCACGACGTCGAGCTCGGCGAGGACATCGAGCGGCACTTCCTCGCGATCATCGAGATCCCCAAGGGCTCGAAGCTCAAGTACGAGCTCGACAAGAAGACGGGGATGCTGCGGCTGGATCGCGTGCTCTACAGCGCCGTCCACTATCCGGCGAACTACGGCTTCCTGCCCCAGACCTTCTGCGGCGACGACGATCCGCTCGACGTCCTCGTGCTCGGCCAGGAGCCGGTGGTGCCGCTCTGCGTCCTGCGCGCGCGGGCCATCGGCGTGCTCACGATGAGCGACGACAAGGGCCAGGACGACAAGATCATCGCCGTGCACGTGGACGACCCCGAGTACGCCGACTACCACGACATCGCCGACCTGCCCCGCCACCGGCTGAAGGAGCTCGAGCGGTTCTTCCTCGACTACAAGATCCTCGAGAACAAGGCGGTGAACGTGGAGCAAATGCACGGTCGCGCCGACGCCGAGCGCGTCATCCACGAGGCGGTGAAGCTCTATCGGCGGACCATCGTCGCGCGCTGAACCGCCGTCAGCGCTGGCCGACCCAGCCGGCGTCCGCCACTTCACGCCAGCGGGCGCGGATGCGCGCGCTCTCCTCGGCGGACAGCACGCCGGCCGCCGCGTGGGCGGCGTTCTCCGCCCAGCGCGCGGGCTTGGTGGTGCCGACGATCGCGGTGTGGACGCCGGGCTGGCTCACCGTGAAGCGCAACGCCCGCCCCACCGAGTCGGGCACCGGCAGACGAAGGAAGTCGTAGTCCAGGCGCGACAGCCGCGTCCAGTAGATGTGGTGATAGGGGTTCTTCGGCTTCCGGCCCGACCGCCACGCCGCGTTGGCGATCGGGCGCTTCGCGATGACGCCGACGCCGCGCGCCTGGGCCAGGGGCACGGTGAGGTCGAGCGCCTCCTGATCGGCGACGTTGATGGAGGTCTGCAGGGCGTCGAATCGCCCGCACTCGATGGCGTAGCGCGCCGCGCTTCCGTCCCCGCTGTAGCCGAGGTAGCGCGCGAGCCCGCGCTCGCGGGCGCGCTCGAGGGCGGCGATCACGTCGCCCTTGCGAAGATCGCTCTCGTCACATGAGTGCAGCTGGACGAGGTCGACGTGGTCGGTGCGGAGTCGACGCAGGCTGCGCTCGAGCGTCTTGAGGATCGACTCCGGGCGCCAGTCCTCGCGGCCATAGCCTTGCGGGTGGCCGGACTTGGTGAACAGGTAGTATTCGCGCCGCCGTAGGCCGATGGCCTGACCGATCAGGTCCTCGCTCGACTCGTAGCACTCCGCGGTGTCGATGACGTTGAGCCCGCTGTCGATGGCCGCGCCGAGCAGGCGCGCGACCGTCGCCGCCGACACCCGTTCGTAGCCGATCTCCGAGCCGCCGAAGCCCAGGATGCTGACCTCCATGTCGGTCCGGCCAAGTCGTCGCCGTTCGAGCGCCGCCGCCATGGCTCAATCCGAGCGGCCGCGCCCGCTGATCGTCCAGACGTCCTCCACCTTCGATCCGCGCACGGCCCAGACGCGGTCATAGAGATTGAACGTGGGATCGCAGTGCGGCGGAAAGAACTCGATCAGCTCGCCCAGCCGGGGCACGCGATCGGCGTCGGTGACGACGAGACGGCCGTGCTCGTCGCCGGCGAATTCGTAGCGCACGCCCGGCCGCTCGACGGCCTCCGGTGGAAACGGCTTGTCGGTGGAGAAGGCCTTGAGGCCGGCGTCGACCATCGCCCGGTCGCGGGTCGGAACGCTGACCACGGTGGCCACCACCGTGAGCGCCATCTCGAACTCGGTCAGCGCTTCGCCCCCGCGACCACCGATGCGGTGATACTCGATGTCCATCACGCAATACGAGCCCGACTGCAGCTCGGTGAGGCCATCGAGCCCGACGTCGATGTCCCAGGTGCCCGTGGAGCCTCCGGCCACGATCTCCACGGGCAGGCCCTCCGCCTCCAGCCGCCGGCGGGTCTCCATGAGCGGCGCCATGTTCTCGAGCGACCTCTCGCGCCGCGCCGCCCAGCCCATCACGTGCGCGCAGTGTCCCGCGTAGCCCTGAAGCCCGCGCAGTCGCAGCGACGGCCGCCCGGCGATGGCGCGCGCGAGCGCAACCGCGGGCGCGCCGGGCAGCACCCCGGTGCGCCGATTGCCGACGTCGACGTCCACCAAGACGTTCAGCACGACGCCGGCGCTGGCCGCGGCCTGGGCGAGCGCCGCGACGTTCTCGGAGTTGTCCACGACGACCATCGTGTCCGGCGCGCGGCCGACGAGGGTCATCAGCCGCAATATGCTCGAGGGCGGAACCACTTCCGTCGTGATGAGCAGGCCGCGGATGCCGGCTTCCGCCATCACCTCCGCTTCGCCGAGCTTCGCGCACGCGACCCCGAGGGCGCCGGCCGCGATCTGTCGGCGCGCGATCTCCGGACACTTGTGGGTCTTGGCGTGCGGCCTGAGCCCCTTGCCGGCGCTCCGCGTGTGGGCGGCCATGCGGTCGAGGTTGCGGGTGAAGCGGTCGAGGTCGAGCAGCAGCGCCGGGGTGGGGATCTCGTCGCGGTTCATGGAGTCGGACTCTATCACGGTGGTGTTAAACTCCACGGGCCATGCCGGGGCGCCCGTTTCTCCAGATTCCTGGTCCCACCCTCGTCCCCGATCGCATCGTTCGGGCCATGGCACAGCCGATCATCGACCACCGCGGGCCGCGGTTCGAACAGCTCGTCGCCGATTGCCTCGACGGTCTCCAGCGCATCTTCCAGACGCGCGGTCACGTCCTCCTCTTTCCGGGATCCGGCACCGGCGCCTGGGAAGCGACGATCGTGAACACGCTCTCGCCGGGCGATCGCGTCCTCGCCGTCATCAACGGCTTTTTCTCCACCGGCTTCGCGCGCACTGCCACGTCGTTCGGTGTCGACGTCGAGCGGCTGGAGGTTCCCTACGGCGCCGGGGCGCCTGTGGACGCGATCGAGGCGCGGCTACGCCGTGACGCCGCCCACGAGATCCGTGCCGTGCTCGTCGTGCACAACGAGACGTCGACCGGCGTGACGTCCGACGTCGCGGCGGTGCGGGCGGCGATGGACCGGGCCCAGCATCCCGCGCTGCTGCTCGTCGACACCGTGTCCTCGCTGGCCTCCATCGACTTCCGGATGGACGACTGGCGCGTGGACGTCGCGCTGACCGGACCGCAAAAAGGTCTGATGCTGCCGCCGGGCATGGCGATCCTCGCCGCCAGCGACAAGGCCGTCGCCGCGAGCGAGAAGGCGGCGTGCCCGCGCTCGTTCTGGGACTGGCAGGCGGTGATCGAGCGCAACCGGCGCGGCCAGTATCCCTACACGCCGGCCACGGCCCTGCTCTTCGGCCTGCGCGAAGCGATCGCCATGCTGGAAGAAGAAGGCCTGGCGAACGTGTTCACGCGCCACGCCCGGCTCGCCGAGGCGTGTCGACGCGCCGTGCGCGCCTGGGACCTGACGCTGCTCTGCCGGAACCCCGCGGAGTACTCCAACACGCTGACCGCCGTCGTCATGCCGGCCGGCCGCGACTCCGACGACTTCGTCCAGCACGCCCAGCGCACGCTCGACATGTCCCTCGGCCTCGGGCTCGGCGACGTCAAAGGCAAAGTCTTCCGCATCGGCCACCTGGGAAGCCTGAACGAGCTCGAGCTGCTGGGCGGACTGGCGGGGCTGGAAATTGCGCTGAAGAGGTTCGGGATCCCGATCCGCCTCGGTGCGGGCATGGCCGCCGCCGAAGAGTCCCTCCTCAGCTAGGAAGCGGGGGCCGGCGGGGCCCCCGTTCAGGAAACTACCGACCGAGCGCTTTCTGTAGGTTCTGGGACTGGATGCCGTTGGTGAGGTCTCGATCGCGCCACGGTGGACGCACGGTCGGCTGTGTTTGCTCGCGGAGGATCTCCGCGCGCCGCTGCTGGCGCTGGAGCTCAGCCGTCACGGCCTCTGCGTCCTGCGCCGCCGTCTCGGACCGTGGAACAGGCCGCAGCACGGGCCGCCGGCCCTTGGGTGACGGAATCTCCGACTGCTTGATTTCCATCTGCACGCCGCCCTGGTCGGGCGCCGGGGCCGGCGCGGGGGCCTGAGCCGCGACCGCCAGCGGCAGGGCGAGGACGAGGGACAGTGCGCCAACGATCGTCATCTTGCCCATGGGTGACCCTCCGCGCTCAGCCTACACCTCAACGTCGAGGGGAGCGAGGGCGGCTCCTCGACAAGGGGTGGGCGCGGGCCATCAGTGGACGCTGACGTCGTTGCTGAGCTCGTTCACGTCGTCCGGGCGACGCGGGAAGTGTCGAGCCAGGACGCTGCCGACTTCTTCGACGGCGTCGACGATCGCGCGCAACGCCTGGCCCGCGCGCAGCGAGCTGGCCATGCGATCGCGCACGCCGGCCCAGTAGTCGTCGCCGACGTGCCGATGGATGCCGGCGTCACCGACGATGGCGAACTTGCGGTCGCCGACGGCGAGGTAGATGAGAACGCCGTGCCGTTCGGCCGTGCGCTCCATTCCCAGGCGGTGGAAGACGGCGTGGGCCCGCGCGAGCGGGTCGCCCGCGCGGAACCACCGGCGCGGGACACGCCGCTCCATGTGCACGCGGATCTCGGCCGAGGTCCGGGCCTCGGCGCCGCCGATCGCGCGCGCGATGGCGTCGAAGGTCTCTTCACCGCCCAGAAGTCGGACCGCCCACGCCGGATGTGCCATCACCAGTCGCCGCTCGCACCGCCGCCCCCGAAGCCGCCGCCGCCCCCGGAGAAACCACCCCCGCCGCCGGAGGATCCTCCTCCCCAGGAACCGCCCCCTCGGCCGCCCCACCACGGGAAGAAGATCAGCGGCGTGGCCCAGCCTCCACGTCCACTCGTGTAGGCGCCCTGGCGTCCTCGCGCACGCGCGAGGACGATGAACGCGATGATCGCCCCCAAGATCACGATGCCGACCACCGGCAGGCCACCGCCGTCGCGGCGCGCGGGTGGCGGGGGCGCGCCGCGGCTCTCGACGCGAGCGAACACGGCCGTGACCGCGTCCTCGAGCCCCTGGGCGTAGCGGCGCTCGCGAAAGCGCGGCCCGATGACTTCGCGAATGATGCGCCCGGCCTCGGCGTCGGGGATCACGGGCTCGAGCCCATAGCCAACCTCGAACCGGAGCTTGCGGTCCTTCGCGAAGACGATGAGGATCACGCCGTTGTCGAGGCTCTTCTGCCCGACGCGCCAGCGCTCGGCGAGCCGGATGCCGAAGTCCTCCAGGTTCTCGCCCTCCAGCGACTGGAAGATCGCGATCACCATCTGCGCGCCGGTCGCGCGCTCGCGCTCGGCCAGCCGCGCCTCGAGCCGTTGCGCCTCCGCCGGGGCGAGGAGCGCGGCCGTATCCGTCACGCGAGTCGACGGTGGCGGCGGGATGACGAGGGCGGCGGCGAGGAGTGCAGCGAGCAGCAGGACTAGAACTTCACGCGGGGTGGGGTCGCGGCGTCCGGCGCCGCCTCGAAGTAGGCCTTCGCTTGGAAGTGCGCCAGGCCCGCGACCAGGCTGGCCGGGAACACGCGGATCTGCGTGTCGTAGGCGCGGACGCTCTCGTTGTAGCGGCGGCGCTCGACGGCGATCCGGTTCTCCGTGCCTTCGAGCTGCGTCTGGAGCGCGAGGAAGTTCTGGTTGGACTTCAGCTCGGGGTAGCGCTCGACCGTCACCAGCAGCCGGCTGAGCGCGCCGGTGAGCTGACTCTGCGCGGCCTGGAAGCGCTCCATCGCCTTGGGGTCGTTCAACGCCTCCGGCGTGAGCTGCACCCCGGTGGCGCCGGCGCGGGCGCGCGTCACCGATTCCAGGACTTCACGCTCCTGGGTGGCGAACCCCTTCACCGTCTCCACCAGGTTCGGGATCAGGTCCGCGCGGCGCTGGTAGACCGTCTGCACCTGGGCCCACGACGCATTGACGTCCTGCTCCAGGTTCACGAGCTTGTTGTTGATCCCGATGCCCCAGGCCACCACCGCGATGCCGATGAGGACGATCGCGCCCAGGCCGATGAGGAGTCCGCGTGCCATCCCGCTGATTATACGCGGGAGTCCACCGTTGACCGTCGGTCGAGCCGCGGCATAAACTGCGCGCCATGTCACCAGAGTTCCTGCCCGAATACCGTGTCAAAGCCCTGAACACCTCGCGCCACGGTGAGAACTTGATCCACGACGACACCGTGGCCCGGCAATACGGCTTCCCCGGCGCGTTCGTCCCCGGCGTGACGATCTACGCCTACATGACTCACCCGGTGGTCCAGACCCTCGGCCCGGCCTGGCTGGCTCGCGGCACCGCCAGCGTTCGATTCCTCAAGCCGGTCCTGGAAGGCGAGGAGGTCGTCGTCGCGGGCAGCGTCACCGGGCGCGATGCACGCGGGATCACCGCCACCGTGACCGCTCGAACCGACAGCAGCGGCGAGTGCGCGGTCGCCACCGTGACGTTGCCGGCCGGCTCGCCGACGCCGGTCAACCGCGCGCCCTACGCCGAGGCGCCGTTGCCCGCGGAGCGTCCGGTGGCCACGCGCGCCCATCTGGAAACCCTCGACCGCCTCGGCACGCCGGTCGCGACCTACGACGAAGCGCTGGCGACGACGTACGTCGAGGAGAAGGGCGACGATCTCGCGCTCTATCGCGGAGCGGACGGCCACGTGCATCCCGCCTTCCTGCTCACCGAGGCGAACCGCGCGCTGTCCCGGAACGTGCGCGTGAGCCCGTGGATCCACGTCGGCAGCGCGGTGCGCCATCTCGGCGCCCCCCGTATTGGTGACACGCTGTCCACCCGTGGCCGCGTGCGCTCGCTGTTCGAGAAGAAGGGACGCGAGTTCGTGGAGCTCGACCTGCTGGTGGTGTCGGGAACGAACGCGCGGCCGGTCGCGCACATCCTGCACACCGCGATCTATCGCCTGCCCGCGCCGCCAGCCTGAGCGTTGTAAGCGGGGGGCCGCCGTGTTAGAAACAGCCATTCTGCCGACGGGGGCACTCGATGGACCTCACGTACACGCCTGAAGACATCGCCTTCCGCGCCGCCACCCGGCGCTGGTTCGAGACCAACAAGCCGGCGACCGAGCCGAAGACGCTCGACGACCGCAAGGCCTGGCACCGCAGAATGTACGAGGCCGGGTACGTCGGCATGCTCTGGCCCAAGGAATACGGGGGGCGCGGGGCGACGCCGATGCAGCAGGCCATCGTGCAGGACGAGATGGCGCGGGCGGGAGCGCCGCCGCCCATCAACGGTCTCGGCATCGGCTTCATCGGGCCGACCATCATCGTCCACGGCACCGAGCCGCAGAAGCAGCGGTACCTCAAGAAGATGCTCACGGCCGAGGAGATCTGGTGCCAGCTCTACTCCGAGCCCAACGCCGGCTCCGACCTCGCGAGCCTGCGCACACGCGCGGAGGACGCGGGCGATCACTTCGTGGTGAACGGCCAGAAGATCTGGACCTCCAGCGGCCCCATCGCGGACTGGGGGATCCTGCTGGCCCGAACGGATAGCAAGGTCGCCAAGCACAAGGGCATCTCGTGCGTCCTCTTCAGCATGCGTCAGCCCGGCGTCGAGGTGCGGCCGCTCAAGCAGATCACCGGCAGCTCGCTCTTCTCCGAAGTGTTCATGACCAACGCCCGCGCCGAGAAATCCGATCTCATCGGCCGGCTCAACGGGGGTTGGGAGATCGCGCAGACGACGCTCGGCTACGAGCGGGGCGCCAACTCGCTGGGCCGGGTGACCCGCTACCTCACGGCGTTCCACCAGCTCGTGAAGTCCGCGAAGGAGCTGCGGCGCAACGGCCGGCCTTTGATCGAGGATCCCGTGGTCCGGAACAAGATCGGGCGAGTGTTCGCCGAGATGGAGGTGCAGCGCTACGCCGCGCTCCGTGTGCTGTCCGCGCTGCAGAAGGGCGAGCCGATCAGCTCCGCGTCGTCGATCACGAAGCTGTCGTACACGGAGTTCGAGAAGCGGTACTTCGAGATCTGCCTGGAGATCCTCGGCCCGTGGGGACAGATCATGACGTCGTCCCCGGACGAGGTCGAGGAGGTGTCGACGTCGAACGGGGAGCCCGGAACGTTCGCCACCGCCTTCCTCTTCTCGCGCGCGGGCACGATCTACTCGGGGTCCTCGGAGATCCAGAAAAACGTCATCGGGGAGCGCGTGCTGGGTCTGCCCAAGGAGATCCGCGCGGACCGGGTGAAGGGATAAAGCGATGGACTTCGCGTTCAGCCCGGACCAGCAGCTACTGAAGAACTCCGCGCGCCAGTTCCTCGACGCTCAGTGCAAGCCGGCGACGGTGCGGCTGCTGTGGGACGATCCCCGCGGCGAGAGCGAGGCGATGTGGAAGGAGATGGCCCAGCTCGGCTGGCTGGGCCTGGCGCTGCCCGAGGCCTACGGCGGCAGCGGCCTCGGCATGGTGGAGACCGCCCTCCTCCTCGACGAGATGGGGCGCGCGAGCTATCCCGGGCCGTACCTGGCGACGATGGTGGCGGCGCGCGCCCTCATGGAGGCCGGGACCGAGGCGCAGAAGGATCGCTGGCTCGCCGCGATCGCCGCCGGCGACGCGCGCGCCACGGTGGCGTTCCTGGACGCCGATCTCTCCTGGGATCCCGAGGCGATCGCCACCACGGCGCAGCGCGACGGCGCGGGCTGGCGACTCACCGGCGTGAAGCAGTTCGTGCCGTGGGCGCACGTCGCCGACGCCATGCTGGTTCCGGCGCGCACACCCGACGGGATCGGCCTGTTCATCGTCGAGCGCGGCGCGGCCGCGCTGAAGCTCTCCCCGGTCGCCGGCATGGATCTCGCCACGCGCTGGCTCAAGGTCGAGCTCCAGGGGGTGCCGGTCGCCGCCGGCGGCGTGCTCGGCCCTCCGGGTCAGGCGCGGCCGCTGCTGGAGCGGCTGTTGCGGCTGGGCGCGGTCGGCGCCGCCGCCGAGATGCTCGGCGCCGCGCGCCGGTGTCTCGACATGGCCGTCGAGTACGCCAAGGTGCGCGAGCAGTTCGGCCAGCCGATTGGATCGTTCCAGGCGATCCGCCACAAGTGCTCCGAGATGCTGGTCGAGGTCGAGAACTCGCACTCGGCGGTGTACTACGCCGCGTGGGCGCTCGACGCCGGTGCCGAGGACGCGGATCTCGCCGCCTCCGTGGCCAAGGCCTACGTCGGCGACGCCGCGCGCAAGGTGTGCGGCGAGGCGATCCAGGTCCACGGCGGCATCGGCTTCACCTGGGAGTACGACCTGCACCTGTATTTCAAGCGCGCCAAGGCGCTGGAGCCGCTGTACGGCGACGCGGACTACCACCGCGAGCTGATCACGCGGTACGTCGCAGACCGATGAAAACGGTGCTTCTCAGTCGAAGGGGGCCTCGACGGCCCCCTCCGAGCCGCCCCCTCGGAGTTGCGCGGGCGAAGCCCGCGCTCGAATCGCGCCCCTACCCGCCTCGCATCTGCACCGTTTTGATCGGTCTGCGTTTCGCCGTGGTTGCCTAGTGGCCGACGCCGCTCCGCCGCTCGATGGCATCCGCGTCGTCGACCTCACCAGCTACATCGCGGGCTCGTACGCCGCGATGATGCTCGCGGACCTGGGCGCGGAGGTGGTGAAGGTCGAGGCCCTGGAGGGCGACAACTTCCGCGAGCTGCCCGGCTTCTTCGGCTGGAATCGCGGCAAGCGCTCGATCGCGGTCAACGTGAAGACGCCCGAGGGGCGCGCCATCGTCGAGGAGCTCGCGCGCCGTGGCGATGTGTTCATGGAGAACATGCGCCCCGGGGTTGCCGATCGGCTGGGCGTCGGCTCCGCGCGACTGCGCGAGGTCAATCCCCGGCTGATCTACTCCTCGGTCACCGGCTTCGGGACGACCGGGCCGTACGTCGACCGCCCCGCCTTCGATCCGCTGCTGCAGGCGATGAGCGGAATCATGAACATCCAGGGCTTCACCGGGCCCCCGCAGTACGTGCGGGTGGCGGTCACCGACTACTACACGGCCGCGCTGTCCGCGCAGGCGATCCTGGCCGCGCTCTTCGTGCGCGAGCGGACGGGTCGCGGTCAGCGCGTCGAGACGTCGCTCCTGCACGCGGCGATGGCGCTGAACTCGGGCGCGATGGTCGAATACGCGGGCAAGCCGACGCTCGCCCGCGACAACCCGACCTACCGCCTGTACCAGGCCGCCGACGGCGCGTGGTTCTTTCTCGCCTGCGGCAACCAGAGCTTCTGGGTCAAGCTCTGCACGGCGATGGAGATGGAACCGCTCGCTGCCGATCCCCGGTTCGGCTCGTGGCTGCTGCGGCTCGACAACCGCGAGGAGCTGCTGCCCATCCTGGAAGCCAAGTTCCGCAGCAAGCCGCGCGACCACTGGATGCAGGTGCTCGCCGCCCACGACATCCCGGCCGGCCGCGTCCAGCCCCTGACCGAGTTCATGAAGGACCCCGCGGTCCTCCATCACGACATGGTCCACGAGTACGACCATCCCGAAGCCGGGCACCTGCGGTTGATGGGCCAGCCGCTCGTCTTCGACGGCACCCCCACGCGTGACCCGGGCGCGCCGCCGACGCTGGGCGAGCACACCGACGACGTGCTCCGCGACCTCGGGTACGACGCGGCTGCCATTACCGACCTGCGCGCGCGCGGCATCGTGACCTCGCGGCTGCGCCCGGGACCCCCTCGATGACCTACGAGACGATTCGCGTGGAGACCGCCGACGGCGTGGCCACCATCACGCTCAACCGGCCCAGCGTGCACAACGCCATGAACGACCTCATGCGCCGCGAGCTGCTCGACGTCTTCACCGGCCTCACGACCGACGAGGCCGTGCGCGTGGTCGTCGTCACCGGGGCCGGCGTGCGCGCGTTCTCCGCGGGCGCCGACATCCGGAGCTTCGTGGAACCTCAAGATGCAGTGGCGTATCGCGAGCAGCGGCGGCGGATCGAGTTTCGCCAGGTGATGGAGACGTGTCCGCAGCCGATCCTGGCCGCCATCCGCGGCTACGCGCTCGGCGGCGGGCTCGAGCTCGCGCTGACCTGCGACATCCGCATCGCCGGCGACGACGCGCAGCTCGGTCTCACCGAGGTCAACCTGGCGATCATCCCCGGCGGCGGCGGCACGCAGCGCTTGCCGCGACTGGTCGGCCGCGGAAAAGCCCTGGAGATGATCCTCACCGGTAGCAGGATCAGCGCCGCCGAGGCCCTCCGCATCGGCCTCGTCGAGCGCGTGGTCCCCACCGCCGAGACCCTCACCGCGACGCAGGAACTCGCCCGCACGCTGGCCGCCAAGGCCCCCGTCGCCCTCCGCTACGCCAAGGAAGCCGTCGTCAAAGGCCTCGGCATGTCCCTCCCCGACGGCCTGCACCTGGAACACGACCTCTCCACGTTACTGCGCACCACCGAAGACCGCCTCGAAGGCGCCCGCGCCTTCCTCGAAAAACGCCCCCCGAAATGGACCGGCCGCTAACCGGAAGGACGGGCCGTTTTCGAGCGGCGGCTTCGCCGCCGCCATCGAAGGGGGGAGGCAGCGAAGCAGGCCGCAGGCCCGCGGAGCGTCGGAGGGGGGCGCAGCCCCCCTCCGAGGATAAGCCCCCCTCCGAGTGAATTGATGCCGTTTGGGTTTTACGTACGGCTCACACGGACGCAGCAGGCGATCTACCGCCGCAGCGACGCGATCGCCGAGGTCCGGCTGCCGCATCCCGGGTCACTGCACCCGCTGGTCGCCGGGCTCGAGCACGCGCTCCTTACCGAGAATTGCGCCACGACCGCCACCGCCACCGACCGCCTGGTCCGGGGCCTCACCGACGCGCTCGGCGCGCCGCCGTGCCGCGTCGAAGTCCTGGCCGCGCGACCGCACGCGCGTTGGGGTGAGCTGCACGGTCTCTACACCGCCGAGCGTGGGAAAATACCGACGATCCAGCTCTGGATGCGGACGGCCAAGCAGCGACGGGTGGTGGCGTTCCGCACATATCTGCGGACGCTGCTGCACGAGGTGGGGCATCACGTGGACTACACCGTGCTGCGCCTGCCGGACTCGATCCACACCGAAGGCTTTTACAAGCGGGAGTCGAGCCTGTTTCACCAGCTCGTTCCCACGGGGAGGGATGCCATGCCGACGCTGGAAGAATACGCCCAGAGGCCGATTGCCGATCGCCTGGCCCGCTTGGAGCGCACCGCCGACGAGCTGGCGGCGGCCGTCAAGGGCCAGACCGACGCCGTCCTCTCGCGCCGGCCCGACGCCAAGAACTGGGCGGCCAAGGAAGTGGTCTGCCACCTCCGCGACACCGAAGAGGCGTTTTACGCGCGTTTCGAGATGATCCGCGCGATGGACGGCGTCAAGTTGATCGGCGCCAACCCCGATCGCTGGGCCGACGAGCGCCAGTACCTCCGCAACGACGCCACCGAGGCGGTCGACGCCTTCCGCAAGCGCCGGCACGACTCGCTCGGGTTGCTGCGCACGCTGACCCCGGTGGAGCTGCAACGCGGCGGCGTCCACGCCGTGCGCGGTCGCATGACGATCGACGACTTCGTCACGCTCATGGCCTGGCACGACGACAACCACCTCGACCAGCTCAAGCGCGCGCTCGACGGCAAGGCCTGACCGCGCCGACGACCGAACCGACGGCGACGTATCGGACCGACCCCGTGGACCCGACCGCCGGTGACGACTGCGCGGCGCGCGGCGACGTGTGCATGCTCGCGGTCTGCCACTGACCGTCCCGCTTCACCCGCGTGATGCCGTAGTCGCAGATCACGACGGACAGCGGGGCGGCCGCGACGGTTAGCGGCCTGACGGGTAGGGGGTGCGGATCGGGGCCTGCTGCTGTTGTGTCTTCGCGGGGGCGCGGCCGGGACTGACGCTCACCCAGCCGCGGGCGCGCATGCACTCTTCATCGACCTTGCCGCTCTTCGAGCACTCGCGCATGTCCTTCCGGAACTCTTCCGTGGTGTACTTCTCGCCGACTTTCATCCACTCCTTCTCGTCGGTCGCGGCGCAGCCCGCGAGAAAGACTATGGACACGGCGCTCGCGAGGAGGTAAAAGCGTCGCATTTCGCCGTCATTGTAGCGGGTGTATGGTCTGGATGGGAGTCCTCGATCATGAACACCCGCTGGAGCCAGGGAGTCTGGGAAGCGCTCGTGGACCTCGGCGACCGGCTGGTCGCCAGCCTGCCCGCCCTGCTCGTCATGGCGACCCTGCTGCTGCTCGGGTTCGTCCTGGGCTGGATCGTTCGCGCGCTCGTGAGCCGCATCACCCGGGCCGTCGGCTTCAATCGCTACATGGAGCAGTGGGGCGTGGGCCCGACCCTCCGGCGCTCCGGCATCCTGCGCACCCCGGCCGACGCGCTCGGGCTCGGCGCCTTCTGGGTCGTGTTCGTCTTGTTCGCGAGCCTGGCGATCGACGCGCTCGCTGTCCCCGGCGCCGGAAGCGCCGTCGGCTTTCTCCTCGCGTTGCTGCCACCCTTCTTCGCCGCGCTCCTGATCCTCGTCGTCGGCTGGGTCGTGGCGAACTTCGTGAGCCAGGGACTGCTCATTGCCGCCGTGAACGCCGGCGTGCCCGAAGCGCGACTGCTCGCCCGCGCCGCGCACTGGGGCATCATCCTCTTCGCGATCGCGACCGCGCTCACTCAACTCGGCATCGGCAAGGAGATGGTCCTGGTCGCGTTCGGCATCATCTTCGGCGGTCTCGTCTTCGCGCTCGCGCTCGCGTTCGGCCTCGGCGGCCGCGGCATCGCCCACGATCTGCTCCGGCGCCGACGCCGGCGCGACGAAGCGCCACCGGAAGAGCGCCTGACGCATCTCTAACCTCGGAGGGGGGCTCCGGCCCCCTTCCGACGCTGCGCGGGCCTCTCGGCCCGCTTCGCTGCCTCCCCCTTCGATTGCGCCGGCGGAGCCGGCGCTCGGAACGGTCTTCATCCTCCGATACTGCTCCCATCGTCTCAAAGGGGAGTCGAGACTCGCTGGTGCTCAGCGGGCGGCGCCGATGTATTTGGGGCGGAAGAGCACGTAGCCGACGCCGGCGCGCTCGAGCCAGACGCGGATCAGCTCCGATTTGGGGTAGCGGCGGCGGACGGCGGCGTTGGTCGGGGCGGCGGGGTCGTTGACGATCACGTCGTCGCCTTCCTCGGCGACGAGCACGATCAGGTGGCCCGGGGTTTCTACGATGGCGGCGCCGGTCAGCTCGCCGGCGCGATAGCGGACGGAGGCGATCACGGGGAGGCCTCTGCGCAGGCACCAGGATGCAGAGTCCCAGTCCGGGAAGCGCAAGAGGTAGCCCGCGATGCCGCGACGCGCGGCGGCGCGGATGGCGGCGGGCCAGACCCCGTAGAGATCGAGCGCCGGGTGGTACATCTCGGCTGCGAGCGCGGCCAGCGCGACGCGAACGTTCCAGGCGCGCAGGACCATGGCCACGCTCGCTGGCGAGCAGATGCGCGGTGCGAGCGCGGCGGGTGCCCGCATCTGGCTCAGCACCGGGACGGTGCGCACACTGCCGGCGCCCACGGTGGGGGCGGAATTCCCGCGCGCTCCACGCGGGGCCACCGCAGCCACGGCCTCGTTCGTCGCGCCGACGAGTTCCACCGCGTCCCGCGCCGGCGGTCCGCCTGGAGCCGCGATCGCTCCGGCGACGTCGCACGCCGACAGCGTGATCAACGCCGGTCGGCGAAGAGCGGTGGCGTCGCGGAGGGGGAGGCGCAGGCGAAGACGCACGCGCGCGGCCGGGGCCTCCGCCACGAAGAGGTCGACGTCGGACGCCAGTCCGGCCACCGCCGTCGCAACCGGCGTGAGCCGCGCGGGACCAAGAGTCGCCGCCCCGACCCAGTCCGACCATCCGCCGGCGGTGAGCACCGACAGCTCGAAGCGGTATGTCACGTTGCCTGCACGCAGCAGGGTGCACGCCGGAACGAAATGGCGCGCGCGGCGGCGGGGGCGCCACTCACGTAGCGCCACGACGACGTCGTCTCCTCGCGTGCTCGTCGACGGCCACCGATCGACGCCGCGGCGGCACGCGGGAGGAATCGCGCCGAGCACGGCCCGTGCGTCGAGGCCGGCGGCAGCCGCGAAGAGGTCGGTGATCAGGAGAGTCTTACCGGCATCTCGATTGCAGCCGGTGCGCGACAACCGTGAGCATCGGTTCGGGGGAGGATCGCCTATGACGTTCGGTAAGTGCATCTGGGACGGCTGCACCCGCCATGCCGTCAAGGAAACCACCAGCGCCTGCCGTGATCACCACGCGGCGCTTCGTGATCATCGCTGCGAGAAGTGCCAGGGACCGCTCGCCAGCCGAGTCGAGCAGGATCGCCGGCACTGCCGTCGTTGCGCGGCAGTGCGCGCCGCCTGACCGGCCGCGCATTTCGCGTTCACGAACGTCTTCTCTCGCTCCCTCGGAGCCCGCGCGATCGTCTGCGCTTCGATTGCTCGAGGTGAGCTGCGCGGAGTAGACGATGCCGCCGTGGGCATCGGAGCAAACGATTGGGAAGGAAATGATCCGCTCAGGGAATCTTTTTCGTCAGGAGTGGCCGCGGGACGGGGATGCGGCCTCGACACGCCCTGAACATGAGCGGGCCGTGGACAGGTCTCCCCGTCCACGGCCGGCTTCGGTGAGTTGCGCAGGTTACTCTGCGCGTCCCGGCAAAAGCCGGGATCTACTCGACTGCTTCGATCTAGGCGTCGCAAGGAGCCGCTAGCAGGCTCCCTCCAACGCGGCTACTTGGTCCGGTGGCTCATTTTCCATCCGCACCTCCTGGCCGGAGTGGCTGCCACGTCGATGACACGAATCGCTCCGCGTCACCGCATTCCGAGTTTACGCTCGGCGCCGTGGTGGTCAAGGGCCAAGTTCGGCGTCACGCCGGGCCCGGTCGAACATGGATGTTCCTTCCTTCCCACGGCAATCGCCTCGCGTCGTCGCCGGATTCGACCGGAGCGCCATCATACGCCGGGAGCATTCTCGACGACCAGCACCCCGGACCCCCGCACCTCGCCGCGCTTGAGGGCGAGGAGAGCGCGGTTGGCGGCCTCGAGCGGAAACGTCGTCACTTCCGCGCGCACCGGCACCGTCACCGCTTCGGCCAGGAAGGCAACGGCGTCGGCGCGCGTGTTGGCGGTGACGCTGCGCACGATGCGCTCGCGGAACAAGTCCGCGTAGGGGAAGCTCGGGATGTCGCTCATGTAGATTCCGGCCAGGGCCAGCGTGCCGCCCGGCGCGAGGTGACGGAGCGCGACGGGCACGAGCGAGCCGACGGGCGCGAAGACGATCGCGCCTTCCGTCGGCGCCGGCGGCGCGTCCCCGAGGTCGCCGGCCCAGGCCGCGCCCAGGCGGCGCGCGAGGTCGCGATGGCCGGGCTCTCGCGTCCACACGTACACCTCGGTGCCGCGGGCGCGCGCGATCTGCAGCGTGATGTGCGCCGAGGAGCCGAAACCGTACATGCCGAGGCGTTCGCCCGGCCGCACGCCGGCGAGGGTCAGCGCTCGATAGCCGATGATGCCGGCGCAGAGCAGCGGGGCGGCGGCGACGTCGCTGAAGCCGTCGGGCACCGCATACGCGAACGCGGCCGGCGCCACGCAATAGTCGGCGTAGCCGCCGTCGGCGTGGTAGCCGGTGAAGCTCGCCGCCTCGCAGAGGTTCTCGCGGCCGGTCGTACAGTACGGGCAGACACCGCAGGTGTGACGCAGCCAGGCCACGCCGACGCGGTCGCCCGGCGCGAACCGTCCGGCGCGCGCTCCCGTCTCGATCACGCGGCCGACGATCTGGTGACCCGGAACCACGCTCGGCCGGACCGGTGGCAGCTCACCCTCGACGACGTGCAGATCGGTGCGGCACACGCCACAGGCGGTGACACGGACGAGGACGTCGTCGGGGCCGGGGGCCGGCCGGGGTCGCAACTCGGCACGCAGCGGTGCGGTGTCGATCGGCGCGGGCGCATGGAGCACCATGGCGCGCCCGGCCACCGGCATGTGGACGGCTCAGCCGCTGCCGGCCGGCGCGCCGGCCCGGGCCAGGATCTTGCGGGCGCGGCTCAGGTGCGGGGCGTCGACCATCTGACCGTTGAAGGTGAACGCGTACACGCCCCGCCGCGCGTGCTCCTCGAACGCCGCCACCAGCGCGCGCGCCTCGGCCACGACCTCGGCGGCCGGGGTGAACGCGGCGTTGATCACCGGGATCTGCCCGGGGTGAATGGAGATCTTCCCGGTGAAGCTCATCGCGACGCCTTCCTCGCACTCGGCGCGCAGGCCGGCGAGATCGGCGATGTCCGTGTACACGGTGTCGAGCGCCTCCACCCCGACCGCGGAGGCGACGATCGCGCACATGGTGCGCGCGTAGCGTGGAATGTCGAGATAGCGGCCGGCGCCGTCGCGCACGCGGCCCAGCCCCATCGCCGCGCCCAGGTCCTCGACACCCCACGAGATCGCGACGACACGCGAGCTGGCCGCCGCCACCTCGCGGATGTTGAGGAGTCCCTCGGGCGTCTCGGTGGCGATGAGCACCAGCCGCGTGCTGCCGTGGGGAATGCCGTGGCGCCGCTCCAGCCCGTCGAGGAGCTGCGCGACTTGCTGCACGTCGCCCGCGTGGCGCGGCTTGGGGACGACGTAGCCGTCCGGACGGGCGCCGATGGTCGCCGCCAGGTCGTCGGCGCCGAGTCCGGTCGCGATCGGGTTCATGCGAACCCAGCGCTCGCGCCCGCCGAAGTCGAGCTCCGCGAGCCAGCGGTGAACGATCGGTCGCGTCGCCTCCTTGCGGTCGGGCGCCACCGCGTCCTCCAGGTCGAGGATCAGGCCGTCCGCCTCGAGCGTGAGCGCCCTGGCCATCATCCGCTCGTTGCCGCCGGGGACGAAGTGGAGCGAGCGGCGACGCCGCGGGCCGATCATGCCGGGCGGCGGCGCATCATCGCCTGGCGGCGGGCGCGCATCACGAGATCGCCGTGCTGATTGCGGGCGCGATGCTCGAAGGTCACGATGCCCCACTGCGGGCGCGAGCGGGATTCGCGCTTGTCGACGACTTCGGTCTCCGCGTAGATCGTGTCGCCGTGGAACACCGGCTTGGGGAACTCGACCTTCTCGAACCCGAGATTGCCGACGGTCGTTCCCAGCGTCGTCTCCCCCACCGACAGGCCCACGGCGATCCCGAGCGTGAGCAGGCTGTTGACCAGCGGCTTGCCGAACTCCGACTGGGCGGCCGCGTGGAAGTCGACGTGCAGCGGCTGGGGATTCATGGTGAGGCAGGAGAAGAAGACATTGTCGGCTTCGGTGATGCTCCGCCCCGGCTGGTGCTTGAACGTCTGCCCGACTTCGAGCTCCTCGTAGAGCTTGCCCGCCATCAACCGCCCTCCTCGATCGGCCGCATGTCGCGGCGCTGCCGGCGTATACTACCTCGCCATGTCGCGGCAATACGACGTAGCCATCATCGGCGGCGGGATCGTGTCCCTCGGCACCGCCCGGGCGCTCACCGAACGGGCTCCCCACGCGCAGATCGTCATCCTCGAGAAAGAGACGCAGCTGGCCACCCACCAGACCGGCCACAACAGCGGCGTCATCCATTCGGGCATCTACTACAAGCCCGGCTCCTACAAGGCCAGGCTGTGCGTCGAGGGCGCGCGGCTGATGACCGAGTTCTGCGCGGAGCACGGGATCCAGGTGCAGCGGGTGGGCAAGCTCATCGTCGCCATCACGCCCGAGGAGCGGCCGCGGCTGGCCACGCTCTACGAGCGCGGCATCGCCAACGGCGTTCCCGGCATCAAGATGATCGACGCCGACCGCGCCCGCGAGATCGAGCCGCATGCCTCCGTGGTGGAGGCGATCCACTCGCCGAACACCGCCATCGTCGACTACAAGGAAGTCGCCGCCGCCATGGCGAGCGAGCTGAAGTCGCGCGGCGTGGTCATCGAGACCGACGCCCGCGTCAACGCCATCCTCCGCACCCGGGACGGCGTCGAGCTGGGGACACCGCGGATCGGCGTGCGCGCGCGCCGGATCATCAACTGCGCGGGGCTCTACTCCGACACGGTGGCGCGGATGGCCGGGGCGGATGCGGACGTGCAGATCATCCCGTTCCGCGGCGAGTACTACTTCCTGCGTCCCGAGCGCAGCGACCTGGTGCGCGGGCTCATCTATCCGGTGCCGGATCCGGAGTTCCCGTTCCTGGGCGTGCACTTCACGCGGACGGTGCACGGCGAGGTGGAGGCCGGACCGAACGCGGTCTTTGCCTTCAAGCGCGAGGGCTACCGGTTCGGCGACGTCGACGCCCGCGAGCTCGCCGAGTCGTTGCGGTTCCGTGGATTCTGGCTGATGGCGCGCAAGTACTGGCGGACCGGGACGTACGAGATGTATCGCTCGCTCAGCAAGGCCGCGTTCGTGAGCGCGCTCCAGCGGCTCGTCCCCGGCGTGCGCGCCGAAGACGTCACCCGCGGCGGCGCCGGCGTGCGCGCCCAGGCGGTGAGCCCGGACGGCTCGCTCGTCGACGACTTCCGCATCGTCGCCAGCGCCGACGCGATCCACGTGCTCAACGCCCCCTCGCCGGGCGCGACCGCGTCGCTGGCGATCGGCCGGCACATCGCGGGCCTCGCCACGGAGAACTTCGGGCTCACATAAGGCTTCGCGGTCGGCCTTGGGTGGCTCTACGACGAAAAGCCCCTGTTTGACAGGGGTTTGCGAATCGGGTAGCATTCCGGGACCATGATCACGGTCCCGGCGCGACGGGTCAAACAGTTCGGCGTGGAGTTCTACCAGGCAGGGCTCTCGGCCAAGGATATCGACCGGCTCGTGAAGTTCGAGGTCCTCGGCTACTCGGGCGGTCCCGAAGCCGAGACGGCCAAGACCCGGGCCGGCGTGCGTTCACGGGTGAACTGGGACAGCCTGGAGAAGCGGATCAGCGAGAGCGAGACCGCCTACCAGCGCCCCGTCATCCGCCGCAAGATCGACGAGCTGGTCACGTACTACCGCGAGTGCAAGGACGCGGGGACGCTACCCGCCATTCCGGGCGCGGTCATCATCACCTCCGAGAAGCGGTTCACCTTCACGCAGATCGCCGGCCACCACGACCTCGGCCTCCTGCAGATCCCGGAAGAGCACGGCGTGCTGCGCGTGCTCGACGGCCAGCACCGCCTGCTCGCCCTGCACGCCCTCAGCCAGGCCGACGGCAACATGGCGATCGAGGTCCCGGCCGTGCTGTTCGACTCCCTCGACGCGCGGCAGATCGTCGAGCTCTTCGTCACGATCAACGCCAAGCACACGCGGCTGAACCCATCGCACATCATCAGCCTGGCCGGGCGCAAGCTCTATCCCGACCCCAACCAGGCCCTCGCCCACGACGTCATCCGCTCGCTGAACGAGGACGATACGTCGCCGCTGCATGGCGAGATCAAGATGCTGGGCACGGGCCGCGGCCGGGTCAGCCAGGCGCCGCTGGCGGAAGAGATCGTCGATCTGCTGGAGACGGTGGAGAAGGTCGGCGGCGGCGCCAAGATCCAGGAACTGCGCTCGGGCGCCAAGCGCTTCTTCCTCAACTACGTGAAGGCGATCTCCACCACCTTCCCGGCGGCGTGGGCCGGGCGGAAGTACTCCATCAAGACCGGCGCCGCCCTCCGCGCGTTCGTCCGCGTCACCCCCGACGTGATGGCGCGCGCGCGGGAGCTGCGCCGTGACCCGTTCGATGCGCACGCCATCCGCGAGGCGGTCAAGCCCTGGGGCGAACGGCTGCGCGACCGGCGTTTCGAGACCGAAGGTGAGTGGAAGCTGAAGCTCGCCGGCGGCACCCGCGGCACCGTCGAGATCCTGACCCGCGAGCTGCGCGACGCCATTCGATAGCGCCCGAGGCGGGCCCTACTCCTCCCACGCGAAGTTCGCTTCCAGGATGTCGTAGTTCTTCGTGCCGCCGGGCAACTGCGCGGTGACGCGGTCGCCGACCTTCTTGCCGATGAGCGTGCGGGACAGCGGGGACAGGATCGAGATCTTGCCCTTGGCCGGCTCCGCTTCGTCCGAGCCCACGATCCAGTAGCGCAGCTCGTTGCCGGCCTCGCCCTCCAGCTTCACCGTGGAGCCAAACGTGATGCGGTCACCGGAGCGCGGCGGATCGATCACCTCGGCGCCGTTGACCTTGCCCTCGAGGTCGTTGATCCGGCCCTCGATGAAGCTCTGCCTCTCACGGGCCGCGTGGTACTCGGCGTTCTCCTTGAGATCGCCGTGCGCCCGCGCTTCGGCGATCGCCTTGATGATGGAGGGCCGCTCCTGCCGCTTGAGCCGGTCCAGCTCGGCGGACAGTCTCTCGTAGCTGACCCGGGTCATGGGCGTGCGCTGGATGGCCATGCGTGTACTCTACCCTCGCGCTCCGGGGCCATAAAGCCACCTTCGGATCGTAGGCGACGGATGGTGGCCGCGAGGCGGGCGATCTACGGCTTCACCACCCGCACCGGCTGGCCCGCGAGCCACGCCTTCACGTCCTCGAGCGCGTGGCCGTAGAAGATGCGGTAGGTCTCCTCCGTCACGTAACCGAGATGCGGTGTGATGACGGTGTTCGGGAGACTCCGGAGCGGATGGTCCAGGGGCAGCGGCTCTTCGTCGTACACGTCGAGCCCGGCCCCGGCAATCGTCCGCGCCCGCAGCGCGGCGACGAGAGCCGCCTCGTCCACGATGGGGCCACGAGAGGTGTTGACGAGATAGGCCGTCCGCTTCATCTGCGAGAGCTCGCGGGCGCCGATCAGGCCGCGCGTGCGATCGCCCAGCACGAGATGAACGCTGAGCACGTCGGAGCGGGCCAGGAGCTCGTCCTTGCCGACCAGCGTCGCGCCCACCTCGGCCGCGCGCGCCGCGGTGAGGTTCTGGCTCCAGGCGATCACCTCCATCTCGAACGCGCGGCCGACCTTGGCCACACGCGAGCCGAGCCCGCCGAGGCCGAGCACGCCGAGCGTCTTGCCGTTGAGCCCGAGTCCGCAGCTCACCTGCCACCGGCCTTCACGCGTCGCGCGGTCTTCGCCGGGAATCTGGCGGAAGAGGGCCAGGATGAGTCCCCAGGTCAGCTCAGCCGTGGGATACGGCAGTCCCGCCGTCCCGCACACCACGACGCCGCGCTCCACCGCCGCGCCGACGTCGATGGACGCGTTGCGCATGCCCGTCGTGATCAGGAGCTTGAGCTTCGGCAGCCGTTCGAGGAGCGCGCGGGGAAACGGCGTGCGCTCCCGCATGGCGATCACCACCTCGAAGTCGGCGAGCCGCTTGGCGAGCGGTTCCACGTCGGCGAGATGGTCACGGAACACCACGAGATCGGTCCCGGCGGGAAGACTCGCCCAGTCGGCCATGCGGCCGGCGACGTCCTGATAGTCGTCCAGGATTGCGACACGACTCATGCTCGGCTCCTTCGGCGGTGAAGAATCACGCGCGGCGCCCCGTGGTCGTTGAAACGTCAGCGAATGTCGTCGCCCCAGCGGTATTCCAGCGTCAACTCGTCCAGCCGCGCCTTGAGGCCGCCGTCGAGGCCCTTGTCGACGGCGGCCACCACGTCGTCGAGCTGCTCGGGGCGGGTGGCGCCGACGATCGGTGACGTGATGAGGGGATTCGCCAGCACCCACGCGACGGCCATCTGAGCCATCGACATGCCCGCCTCGGCGGCCAGCGGCCGGAGCGCCTCCACCGTCGCCAGCTCGCGCTCGTGCCAGTAGCGCTCCCGGTAGGTCGGCCCCGCCGTCGCGTGGGTGAACCGCGTGCCCGGCAGCGGGCCGGCGTCGCGACGGTGCTTGCCGGAGAGCAGGCCGCCGGCGATCGGGTTGTACGGGATCACCCCCAGTCCTTCCTCCGCGCAGAGCGGAAGCAGCTCGCGCTCCACCTGGCGGAAGAGGAGGTTGTAGCGGGGCTGCACGCATTCGAATCGCGCCCGGCCCCGGAGCTCGCTGCGCCCGAGCGCGCGCGCCACCTGATACGCGTAATAGTTCGAGCAGCCGACATAACGGGCTTTCCCGGCGCGGACGATGTCGTCGAGAGCGCGCAGGGTCTCGTCCATCGGCGTCGCGGGATCGGGATGGTGGAGCTGGTAGACGTCGACGTAATCCGTGCGGAGCCGGCGCAGTGAGCCCTCGATCGCGTCGAGGACGTGCTTGCGTGAGAGGCCACGGTCCCACGGCCGGGCGCCCATGGCCCCGAAGCATTTGGTCGCGATCACGAAGTCGTGACGGCGTCCTTGCATCCAGCGGCCGAGGATCTCTTCCGTGCGGCCCGCGGTCTCGAGGCCGCCGCCCTGAGGGTAGACGTCGGACGTGTCGAGGAAGGTGATTCCGCCGGCGGCGGCCCGATCGAGGATGGCCACGGCGGTGGGTTCGTCGCACTGCAGGCCAAAGGTCATGGTGCCGAGGCAGAGCCGGGAGACGGGAAGGCCGGTGCGACCCAGGCGGACGTGCTGCATCGCGGACTCCTTGCGCGCGGTCAGTAGCGGATGCCCTGCTCGTCGAGGAACTGTAGCATCGCCCGCCGGCATTCTTCGGGCTTCTGAATCTGCAGCAAATGGCCGGTGCCCGGGATGACCTCGTACGCGTATCCGAAGTCCTCGGCGAGCGCCCGATTGGCGAGCGCGGGCCCGGGCGCGCCGCGGGCATCGGGATCGGCGGCGACGAGCTTGACCGGACCGCCGTAGGCATCGGCCGGCGGCCAGAGGTTGAGCGTCATCGCTTGCAGGTAGATCGACGCCTCCAGCTCGCGGGGACAGGCGAGCTCCCACTCCCCGGTGCTCTCGTCATGGCGCAGCACGGCCCGCGCCATCCGCGCGTGCGCGCCGGGCACCCACGTGCTGTGCGCGCGCGTCTCGGCGTACTGGCGGGCGAGGTCGGTTGGATTCGCGAAGCGTTCCTGGCGCGCCATCGCCCAGTCCGCGAGCCGGTGCTCGAACACGTCCATCGTCTCGTAGACACGGTGGCCCGGCGGCGGCACGTTCGGTGGATCGAAGAGGATCAACGCCTCCCACGGAAAGCCGAGCTCGATCGCGTGCTTCATCGCCGTGCGCGCCGACATGGAGTGGAACGCGCCGACGGACGGCTTACGGCCGAGCCGCGCCTGCACTCCGCGCACGACGCGCTCGAGATCGAGCACCATCTGCGCATAGGTGTGCCCGTCCCGGCCGGAGCTCGCG
Organism: Methylomirabilia bacterium; assembly: GCA_041492755.1. Classification (GTDB taxonomy): domain Bacteria; phylum Methylomirabilota; class Methylomirabilia; order Rokubacteriales; family CSP1-6; genus JBGPXN01. The sequence goes on from JBGPXN010000044.1 coordinate 30,784, forward strand.
CGCGGGTTCTGGCCATGGTTGCGAACGTCGAACGCGATGATCTCGAACCGCTCGGCAAGCGGTCCCCAGAACGGGTAATAGCCGTCGATCGCGAAGCCGTTGCCGTTGGAGACGAAGAGGCGGACGCCGTCAGGCTGTCCATGCCGGCGGACCCGGATGATCGCGCCGTCACCCATGACGACGTCGAAGGTCTCCTCCGGGACGGGCACCTGGACGTCCATGCCACGGCATCCTACCCGGCCGGGGCGTTCCGTGCCCCGTTCCCGTA
>JBGPXN010000143.1:0-12020 GCA_041492755.1 Methylomirabilia bacterium
ATCATCCGGAGCCTGTGGACGGGGGAGCCCGTCACGTTCAAGGGCAAGCACTACGAGCTCAACGAAGTGGCCATAGCTCCATGGAGCACTTCGCCCGTGAGGTCATGCCGCGCGTTCGCGCGCTCGATCCACCTCGCACCTGAGTCCGAAGGAGACGGCCCATGGTCAAGGCTTCGATGATCCATCACCAGAACGTGGCCATCCACGCGCTGGGACGGGGCCGACGCCGTCCGGCGCGCGATCCTCGCGGCGCGCGCGAAGTACGTGGCGACGGAGGCGGCGCTCATGGTGACCTCGAAGGCCGTGCAGATCGTCGCCGGTCGGAGCGCGCACCGGCGCTGCCCGCTGGAGCGCCTGTTCCGGGACGTGCGCACGGCGACGCTCATGCCGCCCAACGCCGACCGCTCCGCGGAGCTGATCGGCAAGGCGATGCTCGACATCACCGACGAGGTGCTGCTCGCCCGTCACGCGGGCTGACCACTACGCTGCGGGCGGCCAGTAGACGAAGCCGCACCCGGTCTGGGTGCAGTGCGCCGGCACGTAGTCGACCACCGTCGCCGGCCGCTTCATCGCCGCGGCCGCGCTGATCCACGCTCGCACCTCACCCGTGCCCGAGCGCAGGTTGTCGGAGTCGAAGGTGAAGAGGTGCTTGGGCCAGTACTGTGCCTTCTGGAACATCATCGGTGCGTGTGCCGACGCCATCCCCAGTCCCAGCATGATCGCCTCCTGCGCCGCTCTACGATCGGACACCGCGGGCGCGAGACGGAATCTATCGCCCTTGGCCCCGCGCGACAACCGCCGTTTGCGTCATGGAAATGGGTCGGATGAAGGATGTGGTGTTCTTCCCGTGCTACGAGGACATGAAGCTCAAGGCGCAGTAGCGGGAGTCCAGAAGGTTCTGAAACGCGTCGCGACGACGTCCTCGTAGGCGACGGGCGCCGTCAGCAGCCCGAGCGCGCGCGCGAAAGCGTTCATGGCCGCGACGGCGTCCTCGCCGACCACGGGGTCGTAGAACGGTAGATCTCGCTCGACCACGGTGGCGATGATCTCCGCCGCGTCCGGTGGAAAGCGCCGGCGGCCGACGTCGGTCGCGCGCGCCGGATCTTTCTTGAGCATGCCTTGTGCCCGCACGATCGCGCGCACGGCCGCGGCCACGCGCTCGGGCTCCCGCGCGATCAGCGCGTCCGTTGTCGAGAGCGCGGCCATCGTGTAGCGCCCCGCGCCGGGCGGGCCATCGCCGCGCCGGACGTCGACGAGGATCTTGCCGACACCTCGCCGCACGGCGGTTTCGCTGCCGAGCGCGTTCGCCCAGAAGCCGTCGACGTGGCCGCGCTCGAGGGCTTCGGCGGCGACCACTCCGAAGGACGCGCCGGGCTCGAGGCCGCCGGGCACGGGGGCGATGCTGATCCCATCGCGCGTTGGATCGATGCCGACCGCGCTGAGCAGTTGCAGGAACGCGCGGTCCGGTCCGGGCGCGGCGCCGATGCGCAGGCCTTTGATGGCCGCGACGTCACCGCGGCGCCCGGGCAGGTCGGCACGCAGCACCAGCAGCCACGGCGTGCCCTGCGACAGGGTGACGACGAGCTTCGCACCCTTCCAGCCGGGGAAGGCGAGCAGCGTCGTGTGCGCGCCGCCGGCCACGAAGTCGACCGCGCCGTCCCGCAGCGCGTTCACCGCGTCGAGTGACGGCATCAGCTCGACGTGGGCCTCGATGCCCTCGTCGCGGTAGCAGCCGAGCTCCTCGGCGGCGAGGGCGGGGAAGTAGGAGTTGGTCACCAGGTCCGGGGTCGCGATCTTCATGGTCGCCATGCGCCAAGGGTGCGGTGACCCGGGCGCTTCCGCAAGAGGGCATCCGCGGGGCGCTTGACACGTCCCCGCGCGCCACCGTATAGGTCAAAGCAATTTGCCGATGGTCAGTCCTGATCGGCCGGCCGATCGACGGGTGTTCGAGGAGGTGCTGCAGCATCTTTTGCCGCAAGTCGTCGGCAACCACACGGTGAAGCATCAACGGACCCGGCGCACTGCGCGGGGCCGTCACGAGGAGAAGGCATGAGTCGGGTCGCGGTGCTCGGGGGCGGAGCGGGCGGTCACGCGGTGGCGGCGGAGTGCGCGTGGGCCGGACACGAGGTGACGCTGGTCGAAGCGCCGGAGTTCGCGGCGAGCATCGCCGGCGTGCGCGAGACGCGCATCGTCGAAGTGCTCGGCCGTGGTCCCGATCCGGTGCCGGCCAAGCTGGCCGGCGTGACCACCGACGTCGGAGCGGCGGTGGGCGAGGCCGATCTCGTCTTCATCATCGTCCCGTGCTTCGGCCACGAGCCGATGGCCCAGGCGTGCGCTCCGCACCTGCACGACGGGCAGAGCGTGATCTTCTTCGGCGAGGGCTCGGGCGCGCTGGTGATGCGCAAGGTGCTCCGCGATCGCGGCGCGCGCGCCGACGTGCTGATCGGCGAGACCAACACCCTGCCGTACCTGGCCCGCCTGCGGGGGCCGGCCCGCGTGCACGTGATCTGGAAGAAGGGCGGCACGCTGCTGGCGGCTTTTCCGGGCCGCCGTACGCCGGAATTGCTGGCGCGGCTGCAGCCGATCTGGCCGTACATGAGCGGCGTCACCAACGTGCTGGAGACGATCCTCATCAACTTCAACGCCATCGACCACGTCCCCACCATGATCTGCAACGCCGGCTTTCTCGAAACCCGCACGACGCAGTGTCTGCTCTGGGGCGAGGGCGCGAGTCCCGGCGTGGCGCGGGCCATCGAGGCGGTGGACAGCGAGATCCTGGCCATCCGCGCGGCCCTGGGCTTCGCCGACCGGACGCCCTACCGCGATTTCCTCTTCAAGCAGGGCTTCGTCGACGCGCGCCAGGCGACCACGCACGAGGCGATCCACAAGAGCACGCTCGCGGCCAGCCTGTTTCCGTGCGGGCCCCAGGCGTTGCAGTCGCGTTATCTGACCGAGGACGTCCCGTACGCGCACGTGCTGATCGCCGACATCGGCGACGTCGCGGGGGTCGACACGCCCGTCATCGACGGTCTCATCGCGCTGGCGTCGGTGATGAACGCCGACGACTATCGCAAGCGCGGCCGCACGCTGGCGACGCTCGGCCTCGGCGGGCTCGATCGCGCGGCGCTCTTGAGGCTGGTGAACGAGGGTGATCAGGCGGCGTCCTCGGGGCCGCGGCCGGCCACGCGGTGAGCTCGACGGGGCGCGGCGAAGACTGACATGAGGTTCGGCTGCTCGTTCTGGCTCGATCGCGATCCCCGTCAGGCGGCACGATTCGCCCGCGAGGCGGAGGACGCCGGGTTCCAGGACGTCTGGTTCCCGGACCACTACTTCATCCGCGAGGTCTACGCGGCCCTGGCGCTGGCGGCGGCGGCGACGACCCGCGTCGGACTCGGCACCGCGGTGACCAGCCCGTACCTTCGCCATCCCGTGCTGCTGGCCTCGGCGGTGGCGACGATCGACGAGATCTCCGACGGCCGGGCCATCCTCGGCATCGGCGTGGGCGGCCACGAATTCCCCAGCCAGCTCACCGTGAGCCTCGCGCGTCCGCTCGCGGTGTGCCGGGAGGCGACCGACATCATCCGCCGTCTCCTCGCCGGCGAGACGGTCACCGCGCAGGGGAAAGTCTTCTCGGTGCAGGGGGCCAAGCTGCATTTCACGCCATCGCGCCCCGTCCCCGTGTATCTCGCGGCTCGCGGCCCGCAGATGCTCGCCCTCGCCGGCGAGATCGCCGACGGTGTCATCACCCACGGGACGCACGAGCGCTATCTCACGCTCGCGCGGGATCAGATTGCGGGCGGCCTCCTGAAAGCCGGCCGGGCCGCCGGGGCCGTCGACCTCGCGCTGATGGGCGAGGTGGCGGTGACCAACGACCTCGCGGGCGAGCGCGATCGGCTGCGGCCGCGCTGCGTCCTCATGGCCGGTGGTGAGTACGCGCCCGAGATGCTCGAGCGCTACGGGCTGACCGCCGCCGACGTCGAGCCGGTACGCCGGGCCGTGAAGGCCGGCGATCTGACGGCGGCCGGTCGGGCCGTGAACGATCGCGTCGTCGACGCGTTCTGCGTGGTCGGGTCCGCCGACCGCTGCCGCGAAACGCTGCGGGCCATGGCCGGCGCCGGCGTCACCCACGTGATCTGCTCCATCGGCTCGGGCGCGAGCGAGGCCGACCTCACGCGGACGCTCCGCACACTCGGGCGCGAGATCATCGCGCCGCTGGCGTCGGTGTGATGGCGGCGCCGGGGCGGGCGAAAATAACGGGCCAGCGAGCATGAGAGTGGAGATGCGGCGACGATGAGCGCCGATCTGCTGATCAGCAACGGCATTCTGATCACGCTGGACGGGCAGCGGCGGATGTTGCGCGGCTCGGTCGCCATCACCGCTGACCGCATCTCCGCGATCGTGCCGGCCGGGGAGCCGGCACCGCCGGCCCGCCGGACCATCGATGCGTCCCGCCACGTCGTCATCCCGGGACTGGTCGACGCTCACGATCACCTTCGCAATCTCACCCCGGGCGTGGCCCTCGCCACCGGCCTGAAGCTCGACGACTATCTGCGCGTGCTCTGGAAGCTCCAGCAGCACATGACGGCCGAAGACTTTCGGCTCAGCGCGCTGCTCGGCAGCATCAAGCTCCTCAAAGGCGGTTGCACCACCGTCATCGATCACGCATATCCGTACCACCAGCCCGGTATCGACGGCGCGCTGGTCGAGGCCTACCGCGCCTCCGGCATCCGCTGGTACTACGCGCGCGGCATCATGACCAAACCCTTCAAGCCGCTGTGCGAGTCGCGGCGCGGCGCGTTCGCGCGCATCGAGGCGCTGCTCGACAACGGCGTGCCCGCGGACCGCTTGATGGTGGCGCCGGTGTCGTTTCGCCAGGCCACGCCCGAGGACTACCGCGCGGCCCGGCGCCTGGCCGACCGGCGCGGCCTGCGCCTCTACACGCACATCGCCGAGACCCGGGACGAGGTCGCGCAGTCGCTGAAGCAGTTCAAGTACCGTCCGATCGAGCACCTGCATCACCTCGGCTGGACCGGGCCCGACGTGACGCTGGTGCACTGCGTGCAGCTCTCGGCGGGCGAGGTGAACGTGCTGGCGAAGAGCGGCACGTCGGTGGTGCACTGTCCGTCCAATCACATGGCGCTGGCCAAGGGCGTCACTCCGGTGCCGCGGCTCCTGGCCCGCGGCATTCCCGTGTGCCTCGGGCTCGACGGCATGGACAGCCTGCTGCTCGAGATCCGGCTCGAGGTCCTCATGCAGAGCCTCGTCAACCTCGACCCGGCTGCGCTGCGGGAGGACACGGCGCTGCAGATGGCGACGCTGAACGGCGCCCGTGCCTGCGGCGCGGAGAACACGCTGGGCTCGCTGGAGGTCGGCAAGAAGGCGGACCTGGTGACCGTCTCTGTCGGCCGGATTCATTCGGCGCCGACGCTGAACCCCGTCCACGCGCTGGTGCACATGGCCCACGCGGACGACGTCGACACCGTCGTGGTGGACGGACGCGTCGCGGTCCACGGCGGCAAGGTGCAAGGCGTCGACGAGGAGGCGCTCACCGCCGAGGTCCAAAAGGCCGCCCGGCGCTATCTCGAGCGCGCGGGCCACGGCGATCTCCTCCCGGCGTACCTGCCGTGAGCATCGACACGTGAGGGCGCCGTTCTCGCTCCGGAACGCCAGCGTGCACGGGACGCTGCTCGACCCGGCGATGGCGCAATTCCCGGCGTCCGACGACGGCTTCACGCTCGTGGATCTGGAGATCGCGGGTGGACGAATTGCCAGCGTGGCGCCCAGCACAGGCACGCTTGCCGGCGGCTCCGATATCGACATGCGCGAGGGCCAGGTCTGGCCGTGCTTCGTCGATCTGCACGCGCATCTCGACAAGGGGCACACCTGGCCGCGCCGCCCGAACCTCGACGGCAGTCGCGCCGGCGCATTGGCGGCAGTCTCCGCCGACCGCGAAGCCTCCTGGCACCGCGAGGACGTGCGGCGACGGATGGAGTTCGGCCTGCGTTGCGCCTATGCCCACGGCACGCGCGCGATTCGCAGCCATCTCGACTCGCACTGGTCGCGCCCGGACGAGAACTGGGGGGCCGCCCTGGAGGCGCGGGAGGCCTGGGCGGGGCGGATCGAGCTCCAGCTCGTCGGCTTCGCGCCGCAAGAGATCTTCGCCGGGCCCCGGGGCGAAGCGCTGGCCGATCGGGTCGCCCGCGCGCGCGGCGTGCTGGGCGCCGTGGTCCACGCGCTGAACCCCGAGCTCGATGGGCTGCTCGATCGGCTGATCGCGCTGGCGAAGGAGCGCGATCTCGACGTCGATCTGCACTGTGACGAGACCAGCGACGCGGCGAGCTTCACGCTGCCCCGCGTGGCGGCGGCGGTGCTGCGCGCCGGCTTCCGGAATCAGGTCGTGTGCGGCCACTGCACGTGCCTGGCCCTGCAGTCGGCCGGTGACGCTGATGCCGCGCTCGATCTCGTGAAGCGCGCCGGGATCGCGCTGGTGAGCCTGCCCCTGACCAATCTCTATCTTCAAGACCGGCAGTCCGGGCGCACGCCCCGTTGGCGCGGCGTCACGCTGGTGCACGAGCTCGAAGCGTCCGGGATTCCGGTGGCGATCGCCGGCGACAACTGCCGCGATCCCTTCTACGCCTTCGGCGACCACGACATGCTCGAGGTCTTCCGCGAAGCCGTGCGCATCGCGCACCTGGACCGGCCCTACGGCCGATGGCCACGCGCGGTGACGACCACGCCGGCACGGCTCATGAAGCTCGCCGCGCCGGGGTGGATCGGCGCGGGCCAGCCCGCCGACCTGGTCCTCTTCACCGCACGCGACTTCAGCGAGCTGCTGGCCCGTCCGCAGTCCGACCGCCGCGTGTTGCGGGCGGGTGTGACGATCGACGCGACGCTGCCCGACTACCGCGAGCTGGACGAACTGGTGCGCCGCCGATGACCTGCCGCGGTTCGAGCCCGGGCGTCACCCGTGCCATCCCGCTTTCGGGGGACGGTATGGGAAGGGGGGCGGAGTCCCCCCGCGAGGCGCAGAGGAGGATCACGTGATCGAACGCAGGATGATCCCGCTGGGCTCGGCGCCGGCGACGCAGTGGCGAGTTGCCGGCGACCTGGTCGACACGACCCGGAGCGGTCCGGCGCCACGGCCCCTGCGCGTGGCGGCGGAGCCCCAGAACCTCATCATCGATCTCAGCCGCACGGCGATCATCGTCGTCGACATGCAGAACGACTTCTGCGCCAAGGGCGGCTGGCTCGATCACATCGGCGTGGACGTGACGCCGGCACGGCGGCCCATCGAGCCGCTACGGGCGCTCCTGCCGGCGTGGCGCACCGCCGGCGCGCCCGTCATCTGGGTCAACTGGGGTAACCGCCCCGACCGGCTCAACCTGAGCCCGTCGCTGCTCCATGTGTACAAGCCGAGCGGTGAAGGGGTGGGTCTCGGCGACGCGCTCCCCGGCAATGGCGCGCACGTGCTGGAGCGGGGGAGCTGGGCGGCGGCCGTGGTCGACGAGCTGGCGCCGCGGCCGGGCGACGTGCGCGTGGACAAGTATCGGATGAGCGGCTTCTGGGACACCGAGCTCGACAGCATCTTGCGCAATCTCGGCGTCACCACGCTGATGTTCGGGGGCGTGAATGCCGACCAGTGCGTCATGTGCACGCTGCAGGACGCGAACTTCCTCGGATACGACTGCGTGCTGCTCGCCGACTGCACCGCGACGACGTCGCCCGACTACTGCTGGCAGGCCACGCTCTACAACGTCAAGCAGTGCTTCGGCTTCGTCACCGAGAGCCGCGCGCTGCTCGACGCGCTCGCCGGCGCCGGGAGGACCTCGTGATGGAGCCGATCGTCAAGCCGCCCGCGCAGTACCGGGCGTACCGCATCGAGAAGACGTCCACCAACCGCCTGGTCATCGTGTTCGACCCGATCGAGGACGCGGTGCCGTTCATCCACTGCGTGGAGATCTGGGACGAGGGCGGCGCCCAGCCGCCGAACGTCCACCAGAACGCGGAGGAGATCTTCTACATCCTGAAGGGCCGCGCGATCGCGCACTGCGGGGGCAAGTCGTTCCCGCTCGAGCCGGGCGACAGCTTTCTGGCCCCCCGCGGGCAGACGCACCAGATCGTGAACACCGGCCCCGGGCGGCTCTACGCGCTCTGCACCATGATTCCGGACGACCAGTTCGCGGAGCTGATCCGCAACGGCGTACCCGCCGAGCTCGATGCGGACGACATGGCGGTCCTGCGGCGGCTGAAGTGAGGCGGGCGTCATCTCGATCCATGCGGGGCGCCCACGAGATGCCGGTGACTCGCGGGGAGAAACGCAGCGAGAGAGCGGGCGCTGGCCCGCGGAGGAGTCGCATGAGGTTCGAACGACGACGGATTCTGACGAGGGTCACGAGCCTGCTGGTTTTGGTGCTCGTTGCAGCGCCATCCGTGCTCGTCGATGTCGCGACGGCGGACACGAAAATCGCCCAGGCGACCGGCACGCCGGTCGAGGTCACGGTCCGCTTCACCTGGAAGCTCAAAGGCGAGTACGCACCGCTCTACGTCGCGCAGGAGAAGGGCTACTACAGCGCGGCCGGGCTCAACGTGAAGCTCGCCGAGGGCTCGGGCGCGAAGACGGCGCTGCGTCAGCTCGCCGCCGGGCAGGAGCAGGTGGTGTGGGGGCCGGTGGTCAACGCCGCCCAGTCGGTGGCCGCGGGCATCCCGGTGAAGGTCATCGCGGTCTACCAGCCGAAGGTGCCGATCGGTCTCATCGCGCACCCCGACACGCCGCTGCGTGGCCCCAAGGATCTCGAGGGCAAGAAGCTCGGCTATACGATCGGCGAGACGGTCGCCGACCTGCTCGATCCCTTCTTGCGCCTGCACAAGATCGACAAGAGCAAGCTGACGCTGATCCAGATGGACGGCGGCGCGCGGGTGACGCAGTTCATGAGTCGACGGATCGACCTGATCTCCGTCTTCACCAACAACGATCTGCCCGAGCTCGAGAAGAAGGCGGGCGTGAAGTTCAACGTGCTCCGCTTCGCGGACTTCGGGCTGAGCGTCCTGGGCGCCGGCTTCATGACCAGCGACCAGCAGCTCAAGGAGCGCGCGGACGTGCTGCGGCGGCTGATCCAGGCGACCAACAAGGGCTTCGAGGACGCGCGGCGGAGTCCCGAGGAGGCCGCCGGCATCATGCTCAAGGCGTTCAAGGTCCCCGTGGAGCGTGACGTCCTCGTCCAGCAGGTCCGCGCCACGGTGGAGGCGGCGACGGCGCCGGCCGGCCGTCCCCTCGGCTGGCAGAGCGAGGAGCTGTGGAAGAGCACGCTCGACCTGCTCGTGGAGAGCGGCAGCATCAAGGAGAAGCGCCCGCTCGCCGAGTACTACACCAACACGCTGCTGGAGTAGGGCTCGGCGGAAGCGACGCCGGCACCGACGACGAGGATGGCGACCACACGCACCGCAACCGTGCTTTCGGCAGGACGATTCTCGGCCGGCCGGCGGGCGCGGATCTGGCTGGCCGAGCAGGCGCTCGTGGCCGGCATCGTGATCGCGGTGTTCGTCGCCTGGGAGGTGGGCGTCAGCGTCTTCCGCGTGCCGCCGTTCGTCCTGCCGCCCCCATCGCAGATCGTGACGCACCTGGTGAGCGCGCGCGCGCTCCTGCTCGAGCACACGTGGGTCACGGCCAGCGAGGTGGTGATCGGCTTCCTGCTCAGCGTGGCCATCGGCGTGCCGCTCGCCGTCGGCATCGTGTACTCGCGCATCTTCGAGAAGGTCGCCTACACCTTCATCGTGCCGCTCCAGACGATCCCGAAAGTCGCGCTGGCGCCGCTGGTCGTCCTCTGGTTCGGCTACGGGCTGCTGCCCAAGGTGGTGGTCGCGTGTCTGATCTCGTTCTTCCCGGTCGTGATCGCGAGCGTGGTGGGCTTCCGCGCGATCGAGCAGGAGATGCTCTATCTCGCGCGCTCGCTCAACGCCTCCGAGTGGCAGGTGTTCCTCAAGTTCCGGCTCCCGTGCGCGCTCCCCAACATCTTCGGCGGGTTCAAGGTCGGGATCGGCCAGGCCGTCGTCGGCGCGGTGGTCGGCGAGTTCATCGCGGCCGAGCGCGGCCTCGGGTACCTCCAGATCGTCTCGAGCTCCAAGCTGGAGACGTCGCTGCTGTTCGGCGCGGTCGCGGTCATCTCCCTCGTCGGTCTGGTGTTGTTCGGGGTGCTCGTCGCCCTGGAGCGGCTCGCCATGCCGTGGCACCAGCCGGCCGACACCAGCGGAACGGGAGCCTGAGCGTGCCCGGCGTCGGCGTGCACGCGCGGCAGGTCTCCAAGGTCTACGCGACCAGGCGTGGCGAGCGCGTCCACGCCCTCGATCAGGTGTCGCTGGAGACGGTGCCGGGGGAGTTCGTGTCCGTCCTCGGACCGAGCGGCTGCGGCAAGAGCACGATGCTCATGCTGATCGCCGGGCTCATCCTGCCCAGCGAAGGCGAGATCCGCGTCGCCGGCGAGCCGCTCGTGCGGCCCCGGGCCGACGCCAGCATGGTCTTCCAGCGGGACGTGCTGCTGGACTGGCGCTCGGTGCTGGACAACGTGCTGTTGCCGGTGGAGATCAAACACCTCGACCGGCGTCGCTATCGCGCGCGGGCCGACGAGCTGCTGGGCCGGGTTGGACTCAGCGATTTCGAGTCGAAGTATCCGAGCGAGCTCTCCGGCGGGATGCGCCAGCGCGTGGCCATCTGCCGCGCGCTCATCCAGGATCCGAGCCTGCTGCTGATGGACGAGCCGTTCGGCGCGCTCGACGCGCTGACCCGTGAGCAGATGAGCCTCGATCTCCAGCGCATGTGGGCGGCCGCGCGCAACTCCGTGCTCTTCATCACCCACAGCATCGAGGAGGCGGTGTTCCTCTCCGACCGCGTGGTCGTGATGTCGCCGCGGCCGGGACGGATCGTCGAGATCCTGGCCGTCGGGCTGTCGCGCCCCCGCGGCGCCCACACGCGCACCGAGCCCGCCTTCGTGGCGCTCGTCGACCGCATCCGGAACATCTTCCGTGCCCAGGGCGTGCTCTCGGACGCGTGATGGACGCGATGCCGACCGCCCGATGAGCCGCCCGGAGGCGGCGTTCCCAACCGATCACACGCGAGGACATGTCCGATGACCATCCACGACCTGCGCACCTACCTCGACGCCGTCCGCCAGGCCGGGGAGATCTACGAGATCCGGCGCCCGGTCAGTCCCGTCCGCGAGCTGGGCGCCGTCCTGCGCGCGTGCGAGCGCGCCGACAAGGCGGCGTTCTTCCACGCGGTGGAGGGCTTCGACGTCCCGGTAGTGGGCGGACTGCTCAGCTCGCCGCGCCGGATCGCGCTCGCGCTGGGCTGCGAGGTGAGCGAGGTGAACGCGCGCATGGCCGCAGCGACCGAGCGTCCGGTTCCGCCGGCCCGCCACGAGGGTCCCGCGCCGTGCCAGGAGGTCGTGATCAAGACGCCCGATCTCACGCGCTGGCCGATCCCGACCCACTCGCCGCTCGACGCCGGCGCCTTCGTCACCGCCGGTGTGGTGATCGCCCGCGATCCCGAGACCGGTCGCCAGAACCTCTCCTACAACCGCATGCAGGTGTACGGCCCCGACCGCGCCGGCATCAGCATGAACATCTGGCGCCACATCAAGGCCTTCTTCGACAAGATCGAGCCCCAGGACCGCAGCCTGCCGTTCTGCGTGGCGATCGGGCCCGATCCGGTGGTGATGATGGCGGCCGCCTTCCGCTACGACGGCGACGAGTACGAGATCGCCGGCGCGCTCCGGGGCGCGCCGATCCCCCTCGTGCCGGCGCTGACCTGCGACGTGCTGGTGCCGGCGTGGTCGGAGATCGTGCTGGAGGGCGAGGTGCTCGCCAACGTCCGCAAGCTCGAGGGCCCGATGGCCGAGTTCACCGGCCACTACTCGGGCGCCGACGACAAGCACGTCGCCCGCATCACCGCGATCACCCACCGCGCCAACCCGATCTTCCAGACCATGAACGGCGGCGGCTACGAGCACGTGAGCCTCGGGAACATG
>JBGPXN010000154.1:0-11163 GCA_041492755.1 Methylomirabilia bacterium
ACGAGATCGGCGGGGACGATAGCCAGAGCCGGGACTGCGGGCAGAAGTTCGCCGTCCGGTCGCCGGAAGCTGAGCGTTCCGTCGGGGTCTCGATCGACCTGATACCCCTCCTCGTGAACCGCGCGGTGGTGGCGACGACAGAGCAACGCGAGGTTCGACAGCGTGGTGGGCCCCCCTTGTGCCCAGTGGCGGAGATGATGCCCCTGGCCGAACGGCAGCCCGCAGCCCGGAAAGCGGCAGCCATGGTCCCGATGGTGGAGCGCTCTCCGCAACGCCGGCGGGATCGTCCGTGTCCGGGCGCTGACCTCCGCAGACGCCCGTCATGATCGTGCCGCATCACCACCCGGCCGGCGTCGCACGCCAGGCGCTGCGACGTTTCCGCGGGAACGCGCGCGCCGTCCTCGAGGACGGACTGGCCCGCCTGATCCGGGTCCGCCAGTACCGGGGCGTCGACGTGAACCACCACCTGGTACCGCTCTCCCGGCGCGCCGGGATCGAGCCCGTGGTGGAGGGCCGTCTCCGCGAGCAGGGCCAGCGCGTCCGCCTGCTGCTGGGCCATGGTCGGGGCGTCGTCACCTCGCGTCTCGTCACCGCGCTTCTGCTCGTACAACGCCTCGCGCGCTGCGGCCAACGCCCGCAGGAGCAGGGCTCCCACTTCCGGCGCCAACCGCCCCCGGACAACCAGCATGCCGTCCTCTTCCTGGTAGACGTGAAGCGCGCGGCTCGCGTGCTCGGCCGCGTGTACGAGTATTTCCTCTCCCAGTTCGCGAGCGCCGAGGGCAAGAAGGGCGGCGAGTTCTACACACCGCGCTGCGTGGTGAAGCTGCTCGTCGAGATGCTCGAGCCCTACCAGGGCCGCGTGTACGACCCCTGCTGCGGCTCCTCGGGGATGTTCGTGCAGTCGGTGGAGTTCATCCGCGCGCACGCCAAGGGCAACGGCAACGGTGGCAAGGCGAAGGCCGAGCCCGCATGAACCTCGCCATCCGCGGCATCGACGGCCAGATCGCCCACGGCGACACCTTCCACAACGACCGCCACCCCGACCTCAGGGCCGACACCGTTCTGGCCAACTCGCCCTTCAACATCTCCGACTGGGGCGGCGAGCGCCTGCGCGACGACAAGCGCTGGCAGTACGAGCCGAGAGGATGGTGGCAAGGGCGCTATGACTACGCCATCCTTGGGGTGCGAGCATGCACGGACTGATTGAACGACAGCGGGCGGCCATCGGCGAGCTGTGTAGGCGACACCGGGTGCGCCGACTCGATCTATTCGGTTCGGGCGCGCGCGCCACGGACTTTGACCCCGCGCGCTCGGACGTCGACTTCCTGGTGGAGTTCGACACGACGGAAAGCGCGCCAACGTGACGATCGACTGGACGGTGCGCGAGAACGTCCGGGCGCAGCTCCGGGTGGCTATTGCGTGAGCCGAGGCGCTCCCTCGGCGGCCGGGAAGTTCTTCGACTCAGAGCCTGTGAGGGAATTCGAGGAGCGCCACGGCTTTGCCGGGGCGCTCCGAGTGGTGGGGGGTATGGGGGGCCATATCGGGGCCCCCCATGTACTCAGGTGTCAGAAGTAATCAGGGCAAGGGCCGCCGCAGCGTCGACCACGGGCACCGGCGATCCCTTGAAGTCCCGCGGATTCCGACTGACGAGCGCGTCGCATCCGGCCGATGCCGCTGCGGCAGCAGTCACCGCATCTTCGAAGTCTGGCCAGTCGAGCGTCATCGCTCTGCGAACTACGGCGTCGTCAACAGCGGCGACCGTGTAGACCGACAGAAGTCGGTCGAGCGCTTGGCGGGCCCGCCGGCGGTCGTGTTCGCGCGCGACGAGATAGTGCACGATCGTGACCGCATGGGCCGCGAGCAACCCCGAAGCCTTGCCGCGCTCGATCGCGGCCCAGAGCGCGGCTGCGTGTGGAAAGTGCGGCGATCGCTCGAGCAGAACGTCGAGGACAATGTTCACATCTAGAAGCAGGCGCTTCAACGGTATCTGCGAATGACGTGGCGATGGTAATCCTCGACCGATCCGCGGCGGAGAAGCCCCCGCAGTTCGTGTAGCACTGGCGGCTCTTCACCCTCCACACCGACGCTACCAAGAAGCTTCAGGTAGGTTTCGACCAGCCGAGAAACGGACGTGCGGCGAGCCCGAGCGTACCGCTTCGCGCGCTGCACGACTTTCGGATCGACGCTCAACGTGAGCTTCGCCATGCACGTATTCTATCGTATGGATCGTACGTACACACACGAACCGTGACGGCGTGGGCGGCGCTATCGCCCCGCGCCGGGAAGCCGGCACGACAGCTTCATCCGATTCCGCGCGATCCACGCGTAGCCCCGGCGCGCGATCGGCCGCACTCCCGGCAGATCGAAGAACCCGCGCAGCCACCCCCAGCGCGGGATGCGTCGCAAGATCTCCGGCACCGCGTCGGCGCCTGTCAGTACGCGGCCGTCCGGCAACACCAGCTGCATCGCCGTCATGCAGTCGGCCTCGGGCACCTGAGGATAGCGCTCCGCGCGCAGCGGCGAGCGGCAGGGCAGAATCTCGAACGCGGTGGCGCCGCCGGCCAGGGCGCGGCGCATGAGCCAGAGCGCGCTGGCCCGGCACATCGGGCATTCACCGTCGTAGATGAGCACCGCCGGGCCGGAGGCGCCGGCGGCCGGGCTCATCGCTGGCCCCAGCGGGACAGCGTTCGATAGTAGAGGACGAAGCCGATCGCGATGGCGACCGCGACCACCACCTGCACCGCCGATCCCACGTCGCCGCGCACCCGGAACCGCTGGCCCTGGAAGAGCGCGTAGAAGAGGAAAAAGGCGATGCCGGCGAGAATCAGGATCCGGTGCGCGGTGATAAGCCGCACGGCCCGCTCGAGCTCAGCGTCGTCGCCCGACTTCGGCTAGACGCCGAGCACCGCCTTGATCGAATCGCGCGTGATGCTGACCAAGCGATCCACCTCGGCCTCCGTCACCACCAGCGGCGGCGCATAGAAGACCGCGTCGCCGGGCGACGGATGCGCGCCGGGTGACGGGCGCACGCGAGTGACGAGGCCGCGCTTCATCATCTCGGCCTGCATCCGCGGCCCGACTTTTTTATCGGCCGGGAAGTTACGCTTGCTCCCACGGTCTTCCACCAGCTCGACGGCGGCCAGCAGCCCCTTGCCCCCGCGGATGTCGCCCGCGTGCGGGTGCTCGCCCAAAGTGGACCGCAGCCCTTCGTGCAGGCGCTTGCCCATGCGCGCGGCGTTGTCGTTCAACCGCTCCGTCTCCATGATCTCGATGTTCCGCAGCGCCACCGCGCAGCACGTGGGGTGCCCGGAGTAGGTGTAGGCGTGCATCCAGCGGTCTTCGGGCTTGACGTTGTCGATCGCGTCCTTGATGGCGCGGCTCACCATGATGCCGCCGAGCGGGAGATAGCCCGACGTCACGCCCTTGGCGAACGAGCGGATGTCGGGGACGACGTTCCAGTGCGACGTGGCGAACCACCGGCCCGTGCGGCAGAAGCCCGTGATGACCTCGTCGGCGATGAACAGCACGTCGTGGCGGTTGCAGATTTCGCGCACGAGCGGGAAGTAGTCGTCGGTGGGATAGATCACGCCGCCGCCGCCGTGGATCGGCTCCGCGATGAACGCCGCGACGGTGTCGGGCCCCTCGCGCAGGATCGCCTCTTCGAGCTCACGCGCCGCGGCCTGCCCCACCGTTTCGCCCGGCTTGGCGCCCTGGAACCGATAGGGATAGCACGTCTGGATGTGAACGAACCCGGGCACGCGCGGCTCGAACATCTTCCAGTACGCGGCCATGCCCGTGGCCGACATCGCCTGCAGCGTCACCCCGTGATAGCCGTTCTGGCGCGCGATGACCTTGACCTTGTCCGGCTTGCCCTTGGCCTTCCAGTAGAAGCGCGCCGTCTTGAACGCCGACTCGTTGGCCTCGGCGCCGCCGGTGGTGAAGAAGACGGCGTGGATGTCGCCGGCGAGCTCGACCAGTTTGCTGGCCAGCGTGATCGCGGGAATGCTGGAGGAGCCGACGTAGCCGGTGAAGTACGCCATCTCCTTCATCTGCCGGGCCGCCGCGTCGGCCAGCTCGGCGCGCCCGTGGCCGACGTTGACGTTCCAGAGACCGGACAGCCCGTCGAGGTATTCGTGGCCGCCGATGTCCGAGATGGTGGCGCCCTTGCCGCGCACGTAGATGATCGGCTCGGCATTGTCGATGGGGTGATGGAGCGGATGGATCAGGTGCTCCTGGTCGGCCTTCACGAGCTCGGCGGCGGTCATCGCCATGTTGGAACTCCTCCCGGCTTGCGCGGAATCGCTACGGGCGCGGGTACGCTCGCCGGTAGTCCCCGTGGGGAATGGGAACGGCACGCACCCGGGGCCCGCGGTACCAGTACACCCAGGCGCGCCGGCCTCGGCCGCGCGCCGGAGTCACCGTGGTGCGACGACGCTCGAAATTGTACACCCCCTCCTCTTCGTCGAGGATGGGCAGAAGGTCCCCGTCGTCCAGGCGGTAGAGCTCGCCGCGCACGCGTCCGGCACCGGCGACGAGCCCCGGATACGACCCGAGGTCCAGCAGCTCGCCCCTCACGAACGCCTCCCCGAGCGCCGTCGTCCGGCGAGTGAGGAAGCGGTGCCGCGCGTAGCCGTGCATGAGCGTGCCGTAAGCGAACAGCAGCGGGGGCGACGCCGGGCGTGCGCGGCGGTTACTTCGCGCGGGCAAGCCTGGTGAGCGCTTCGAGCGAGCGGCTGGTGTCGATGGCCAAGCCGCCGACCTCGACGTAGCGGATGCGGCGCTGGCGGTCGACGACGAAGGTCACGCGTTTCTCCAGATTCCAGTCGTCGTTCCAGACTCCCCACGCCTTGCCGACACCGCCGAGCGGCGTCACGTCGCTGCCGAGCCGGAAGGGCAGGCCGAGCTGCTTCACCCACGCGGCGAGCCGATCCGGCACGTCGGACGAGATGCCGATGATCTCGGCGTTCAGCGCGGCGTACTTGGCGGCGTCATCCCGGAACCGGGAGAATTCGAGGTCTCACCCACCGGTGAACGCCTTGACGAAGAACGCGACGACGACGAAGTCGCGCTGGGCCAGCGATTCGCCGAGCCGGAACGGCTTGCCCTGATGATCGGGCAGCGTGAAGTCCGGCGCCACGGTGTCGACGGCGAGCGGCTTGTCGGCGGCAGCGGCGGGCGCAGGGGCGATGGCCGGCGCCCAGACGGCCACGAGCGCAGTGATGGCCGCGACGGCGGCGAGGATTTCGCGGAAGGTCACGGGCCGTTTCCGCCGGCCGCCTGGAGTACCGCGGCCAGGAACTCGGGCTCCGGCAGCGCCCCTTCGAACTCCACGCGGTCGTTGATGACGATCTTGGGCACGGCCATCACGCGGTAGGCGCGGCTGAGGTCGGGGAACTCGGTGGCCTCGATCGCCGTCGCGCGCACCCGATCTCCTGCAACCGCCATGTGTTGTGCCAGGCGCACGGCCCGGGGACAGTGCGGTCAGGTGGGTGTCGAGAACACCTTGATGTCGACGTCGCTGGTCAGCGCCTGCAGCGAGGCCTTGGTCTCCTCGGACAGCGCGGGCTCGCCGGTGGACGCGACGATCATCGAATCGATCAGATTGCCGAACTCGTAGCCCGACGGCACGCCGTAGAACCGGATGCCGTAGTCGCGGGCGCCCTCGACCACGATGGCGGGCACGCGGTCGACACCGTAGCTCTCGGCGCGCGCGCGATCGATGGCGAGGTTCAGCACCTCCACGGTGGCCTTGTCGGTGAGGGCCGCGACCTCACGGACGAGCTGCTCGTTCTGCCGGCACAGGTCGGCCGCTCCGGACAGCGTCTCGGAGAAGACCACCAGCTTGATCGGATCACGCATCTGCTCGAACTGCTTCCGAACCTCCGCCTCGTCGCGCGCGTTGAGCAAAGCCATGGCGTGATTATACCGACTCCGGCGTGGTTGGCGACTCCTCAACCCGACAGTCAATCACCGCGGGCAAGCCGCCGACGAGCGTGCGCGCGAGCGCCTGAGAAAGCTCGTGTTCGCGCGCGACCGTGGCCGTCGTGCAAATCGCCAGCGGTTCGCCTCGCGGATTGAGGACCAGGACGGCGAGGGGAACGCCCGCCGCCATCGCCGCCGCGACGTCGCCCGCGCCCGCCGCCACGCCGGCCGCGTCGGTGAACGCGAGCGCCGCGTGTCCGGGCCGCGCGAGCGCGAACGCGACCGCCGCGGCGACGGCGAAGCCGGGCGGCGACGGCGGTAGCGCGGTCAGCAAGTCGTGGGGCGCCACGCTCTGCCAGCCATCCGCGACCGTGGCGGCCACGGCGGCATCGGCGGTGGCCGCGCTCCCCGCCGGGCTGAGATCGCGCGCGGCGCGGACGAGGGCGCTGGCCGAACGGCTGCTCGCGCTCCGCCCGACCACGAGGCGTTTCATGCGGTCCAGCGCCGCGACGTCCCAATCGGCCGTGGTGCGGCCACGCAGTCGCGGCGCGAGCTCTTCGACGACGAGCGCGATGTCGCCGACGACTTCCAGCGCCGGCGGCAGCGCCGCCCATGCGTGCCCGCGGGGCGCGCTGGGCTCCGGTGAGGCACCCGGCGCGATCGTCACCGTCGGTGCCGCCGGCGGCGCGATGTCTCCGATCTCCAGGCCATCGACGCCCACCGCCAAGACGAGGTCCGCCTGTCGAAGGAGCTGCGTGCCCACCGACGCCGGGGGATACGGGCCGAGCGCGAGCGGATGGGGATCGGCAACGACGCCGCGCGCCTTGAGTGTTAGCAAGACTGGCGCCGGCAGCGCTTCCGCGAGCGCGCGCAGCCACCGCGCCTCAGCCTCGCCGCGCGCGTGCATTCCCACGACGATGACGGGCCGCGTGGCGGCCGCCAACCGGTCGGCGAGATCGTCGAGAATGGAGGTATCGGGCGCGGGAGGCGCCGGAGGCCGGACGGCGGTGGCGACCGGAACGGCGGCGGCCGCGAGCGCGCCCGCCCGCCACG
This sequence comes from Methylomirabilia bacterium, assembly GCA_041492755.1. GTDB lineage: Bacteria > Methylomirabilota > Methylomirabilia > Rokubacteriales > CSP1-6 > JBGPXN01. Next base: position 6,976 of record JBGPXN010000154.1, read on the forward strand.
TCACGCGCACCGGCCCCCGCGGAAAGCCGAGCGCGAGCTGACAGGCGTGCGCCGCCCAGTGCCCGGCGGATTCGGGCTCGATGACGACACGGCCTTTCCATCCGGCATCGGAGTCGTCGGGCGGCGCCGGCGAACCATTCGCGGGCACTTCGGCGGCGACGAGGAGCGGCGCCCGATTTCGCGCGGCGCCGGCAACGGCGTCCGTCACGTCCGCCCCGGCCGGTACGAGGGCAACGCCAGGGGCGTCGGTCATCTCGCCGGTGACGGCCGCCATCAACGCGGCGCCGTTCACCGTTCCGGCGGCCGTCACCGCACAGTCGCGCGCGCGCGCGCGGATGAGCAGCGGATGGTCGAACGCGATGCCGGGCGCGACGAAGAGCCGGATCACCCCGGCCCGGATCAGCGCGTCCAGCAAGACGTCGGCGACGGTCATCCGCCGCCGCGGCGGCGGCTCACTTCGAGCGCAGGCGGCCGAAGAAGTCGTGCATGCGCTCGAGGGCGCGGCGGAGGTTGGCCTCCGAGCTCGCGTACGACAGGCGCAGGTAACCCTCGCCGTGCTCGCCGAACGCGGTGCCCGCGAGCAAGGCCACCCCGGCCTCGTCGAGCAGGCGCTCGGCGATCTCGGCCGACCGGCGCCCCGTCCCCGTGACGTTGGGAAAGACGTAGAAGGCGCCGCGCGGCACGATGCACTTCACGCCGGGCAGCGTGTTGAGACCGGCCACGATGAGATCGCGGCGGCGCTTGAACTCCGCCACCATCTCGGCGACCGGTGTCTGGTCGCCTTGCAGCGCGGCGATGCCGGCGAGCTGCACGAACGACGCCGTGCACGAGTTCGAGTTCACCATCAACCGCGTGACGTGCTCGGCGAGCGCGGTCGGCATCACGCCGTAGCCGAGGCGCCAGCCCGTCATCGCGTAGGTCTTCGAGAAGCCGTCCAGGATGATCGTGCGCTCGTGCATCCCCGGGAAGCCCGAGATCGAGACGAAGTCGCCCTCGTACAGGAAGTAGCGGTAGATCTCGTCGCTCAACACGGGGATGTCGCGGGCCACCGCGATGGCGGCGACGCGCTCCAGCGCGCGCGCGTCGAGCACCCCGCCCGTCGGGTTGCCCGGTGAATTGATGATGATGAGCCGCGTGCGATCGGTCACGCTCCGCTCGAAGAGGTCCAGATCGAAACTGAAGCCGGTGTCCTCGCGGAGCGGCACGGGCACCGCCCGGGCCCCGACGAAATTGATCACGGATTCGTAGATCGGAAACCCCGGGTTCGGGTAGATCACCTCGTCGCCTTGCCCCGCGAGCGCCATGATCGTGAAGAACATGATGGGCTTGCCGCCCGGGGTCACCACGACCTCCTCGGGCGCCACCGGCACGCCGCGTGTCTCCCCCACGTGCTTGGCGATCGCCTCGCGCACTTCGGGCAGACCGGCCGACGGGCCGTAGTGGGTGGCGCCCGCGTCCAGCGCCTGCTTGGCGGCGTCCTTGATGTGCTTCGGCGTGTCGAAGTCCGGCTCGCCGATCTCGAGGTGGATGATGTCGCGCCCCTGCCGCTCGAGCGCGCGAGCGCGCGCGAGCACCTCGAAGGCGCTTTCGGTGCCGAGTCGGGCCATGCGGGGCGCGAGCTTCATGGTCTCCTCCTGAGAGATCGATGCATTATAAGAGCACCGTGGACTTCGTAGAGGTGGCCGCCGGGCCGTTCCTCATGGGCTGGTCGGCCGGACTGCCGGATGAGACACCGCCACACGACGTCTGGCTCGACGCCTTCCTCATTGCACGCACGCCGATCACCAATGCCGAGTTCGCGCCCTATCTCACGGCAACCGGTGCGCCCGCCCCCGCATTCTGGGGCCGACCCGGCTTCGACGACCCGCGGCAGCCCGTGGTCGGTCTCGCGCGGGACGAAGCCGTCGCGTTCGCGACGTGGGCCGACGCGCGGCTGCCCACGGAGGCCGAGTGGGAGAAAGCCGCGCGCGGCGGTCTGGTCGGCGCCACGTTCCCGTGGGGCGAGGAACTCCCGGTCGAGCGATTCACCCGACCACCGATGGTAGGCAGCACGCTCGCCAACCCGCTGGGACTCACGGACCTCTCAGGCGTGTGTCACGAGTGGTGCACCGACTGGCACGACGGCGGCTACTACGCCCGGTCCCCCGCCCGCAACCCGCGCGGTCCGGATACCGGCACGCGCCGCGTCAGCCGCGGCGGCGCCTGGCGCCACGCCAATCCCTGGAGCCCCGTCGCCCACCGCTCGTCCTTGCCACCGCATCTCCGCTATTCGGACTATGGGGTGAGACTCGCGCGATAGCGGACGGCGATCGAGCGGCGGCTTCGCCGCCGCAATCCGCGGGGGAGGTCTCGGAGGGGGCCGTCGAGGCCCCCTCCGACGAGGATGGGGGGGGCAAAGCCCCCCTCCGAGTGATACTATGACGCCGCCATGACCGGGCCCGGTCGCTCAGTGGTGAGAGAGGGCATCGTCGCCGGCATCATCGGAGCGGCGGTCGTTGCGGTCTGGTTCCTCGCCTTCGACATCGCCCGCGGCAAGCCCCTCCTGACGCCGAGCCTGCTGGGCGCCGCGGTCTTCTACGGCGTCAACACTCCCATCGGCCTCAACATCTCCATCGGCGCGATCCTCGGCTACACGCTCGTCCACGGGCTGGCCTTCATCGCGTTCGGGCTGGTGGCGGCAACCGTGATCAATTTCGCCGAGCGGGAGCCGAGCCTCATCATCGCGGTCGTCATCGTGTTCGCCGCGTTCGAGATGTTCTTCCTCGGCGTGGTCGGTGCGCTCGGGCGTTCGGTGCTCGGCGCCCTCGTGTGGTGGTCGATCCTCGTCGGCAACCTGCTCGCGGCCGTCGCCATGCTGATCTACTTCCTCAAGCAGCACCCCAGCTTGCCCCGCCGCTTCGTGGGCTCCTGGTGGGGAATCCTGCGCGAGGGGATCGTGGCGGGCATCCTGGGCGCGGCCGCCGTCGCGATCTGGTTCTTGATCATCGACGGCGTGCAGGGCCAGCTGCTCCGAACGCCGCGTCTGCTCGGCGGCGCGTTCCTCGCGCGCTTCGCCGGCGACGTCCCCGTGGTGCCGGTGTACACGATAGCCCACGGCCTGATGTTCATCCTCTTCGGCATCATCGCCGCGGCCATGATCGCGGGGGCCGAGCGCGCGCCGATGTTCATCTTCCCCGTCATCATCCTCTTCACCGCCTTCGAGGTGTTCTTCTTCGCGGGCATCGTGGTGGGCGCCTCGTGGATCCTGGACGAGCTGGCGGCGTGGACGATCCTGATCGGCAACCTCCTCGCCGCCGCGGTCATGCTGACGTACTTCTTCCGCAGCCACGCGTCGCTCAGGCACCGACTCGCCGAGGCCTGGGACGAAGAATGAACTCGAAGGGGGCCTCGACGGCCCCCTTCCGACCTCCGGGGCCTGACGGCCCCTTCGCTGCCTCCCCCAAGAACAGGGTTGCGCGGGCGAAGCCCGCGCTCGAGCGCCCCTCCCGACCCTGGCGTCACGGTTCGAACTCGACCGAGGCGGATGGCATTTCGTGCTGATATGTTTCGGCGCGCCGCTACCTACGTGGACAGGATTCTCAAGGGTACGAAGCCCGGCGACCTGCCCGTCGAACAGCCCACGAAGTTCGAGCTGGTCATCAACCTCAAAGCCGCCAAGGCTCTCGGCCTGACCATCCCGCAGTCGGTGCTGGCGCGGGCGGACCAAGTCGTCGAGTGATGAACACAGAAAGCGTTGAATGCCATACTGAATGAAGCAGGCTGGCCTCAAGAAGGAGAAGTGACGATGGCGATGACGCGCTATATGGTGGTGGTCGAGCGCGGGGAAACGAGTTGGGGAGCGCATGTGCCCGATCTGCCAGGCTGCGTCGCGGTCGGGGAGACTCGTGAGGAAGTGTTACGCCTTATCCGCGAGGCTATCGAGTTCCACATCGACGGCCTGAGGCAGGACGGGCTACCCGTGCCGACACCGACTTCAGAGGGAGAGTTCGTCGAGGTCGGGGCCGCGTAATTTCGGCATTCAAGCCGACGGCCTGCGGCCACGCCCTCGGATTACCAGACGGCCTCCGGCAGCGGGAGTCTCTCGAACGCTTGCACCGGCAGCGGCGCGGACGGCGTGACGCCGAGGCGGTCGGCGAGGACGTAGAGCTGGCGGAGGTGCTGGGCGGCGTGCCACGCGGTGCGTTCCAG